>SFOB01000184.1 GCA_004554075.1 Treponema sp. | reverse complement strand
AGGCCTTCGCATCAAAGATTGTCAGTCAGAGCGGTATGTTCCTGAAGTTGAACAATGACCAGTGTCAGCTGCATTTGCGTAACAACGAGGGTAATCTAAGCCCTACCAACCCTGCAAGTATCAACAAGAAGGCTATTCTTGTTTCAATCCCATCACCTGATGGAAACGATAGTCTGAAGCGTTTTGCAGACAAACTTGAAGATGCATTCAAAAATTCATTCAATCAGAGTACTGCGCGTACTACTATTACTATTAATCGCAAGAGCCCGAAGAAGGATGAACTCTCAATCATTACTGTGGGTTATTGTTTCCCAATGCGTGCTATTGACTGGATGAGTAGTTACAAAGAAAAGTATGAGCGTTTCCTCAATACTGGCAATCCAAACACTGATGCAGGCAATGCCATTCTGCTTCACTGCGAGAACGACGGCTCTCATTGCCCTTCACTCTTCGCTGTGGAGAATGCAGAGGAAATAGCAGCACAAAAAGCAAGAGAAGCGCAGATGGCTGCGCAGGCTCAGATGGGATATGCACAACCACAGGCTATGCAACAGCCTTACGGTCAGCAGCCACAGATGATGTCCGCACAACCTCAACCAATGGCACCACAGCCTATGGGAGCTGCACCAACACCACCGCCTATGCCTGGAGCCGCTGTACCACCACCTATGCAACCAGCTGAACCACAGGTACAAATGTTCCTCTATATCGGCGGACAGCAGTATGGTCCATACGATTATAAGACCTTGAAACAGTTTGTTCCAACTGGTCAGCTTACTCAACAGACAATGGTATGGCAACAAGGTATGGCTGCATGGACTCCTGCCGGACAGGTTCCTGAGTTGCAGGCGTTGTTCGCACCTCAGATGCCTCCTGCAATGCCAGGAGTTCCTCCTACACCTCAGATGCCTCCAATGCCACCAACAATGTAAAAGAATTATACAATAAAAATGCATTGATCCGTATATAAAGGAGCTATTTGTTAACTGAATAAACATGTCAATTAATTTATAAAAAAATGAAGAAAATTATTATATGTATTCTTGCATTTGTTATTATGCTTCTTATAGGAGGTATAGCCTTTTATTATACAGAAGTTCAAAAACAAAGAAAAGAACAACTACAAAAAGAGGCCGAGAAAAAAGCCTTAGAACGGAAAAATGATTCTATTTACAAATGCTTTGAAACACCCGATTTAAAGATGGCTGAGGTAAAAGGGTTTGTTCATACATTAGATTATATAGAGAGTGTAGAATTCGATTATGGCAGTTGTCGCTCATTGCTAAGTATTTCGCTCGTTTTTGATAAGAAAGGAAATATTGTTGACATAAAATCTCAGAGTGGTGCTTATTATTTTGATGCTGGCGACGATGATCGAGGTTTACTCACAGCTTCATTCGAAAGGAATAATAAAGGTCAGATAGATAAAATATCAGTAAGATCATCGTACACTAACGGTGGCGGTGATAGTTATCCAATCCATTTAGTTCGTAAAATTAAATATAGCTCAGATGGTCACATTTCAAACATAACATCAGAAGGAGGGTATACACATCCAGGTGTAATAGTTGATGAAACAATAAGAATTTCTGACTACGTAGAAGGAAAGGGTACCACGAAAATTATGGTAGATTGGTATAATGGTTTTACAGACGGAAATGAAAAAGAAACTGGCCTAATAACAGATGTACAATGTGATGAGAAAGGTAACTGGGTGAGCAGACGTGGAAAATATAGGGTAGTCGGACTAGATCTTGAAGGTAACTCAACAACTACAAACGGCAAAATCAAACAATCCAGAGTCATCACATATTACAACAAAGATGAAATTGATTTCTCGTCAATATGCATGTAACACAATCTTTTAGTATTCATGACATTTTATAGAAATGTATATACATTACACAGAAAATCAAAACGTACAATAAATAATTATACAAGGAATTTATACTATGAAGTCCAATACATTTAAATTACTTTTAATAACGGCAGGTATAATTATTGTTGCATTATGCGGTCTTGGAGGCTATTTGTTTATGGAATCCCAAGCTATGAAGGAAGCAGAAATGGCTAATAGTACAATGGAACAAGCAAAGAAGGACTCATTAAAAATAATCGAACAAGCAGAATTACTGCGTATAGCAAATGAGCGAGAAACTTCAATACAAAAGGAAAATGAAGCAAGCGCTGCACGAGAAAAAGCTACAGAAGATAATTATAATGAGTTGATGGCAGAAAATTATAATCAACAAAATAATAACTATTCGGATAATACTCAGAATAATCAAATTGCATCAAATGGAAACAGTTCGAATTCTGAAATACCTTGGATATATTCTGCAGACTCATTCATGAATGCAGTAGAGCACGCACGTATACGCAACAGTGCTGGAGGACTTTTGCAGATGTATCATGATGGATTGTGGATTAACAGTACGATGCTTACAGGATTTGCACCAAGCATTATCTCGTATAATGAATCAGGTGGTGTACTGAAATATGTGACTCCAGACTCTTATACACTTACTTTTATGGTAGATTTCTCTTCTGGACAAGTAATAGGACACGTTAGCGGTAGTTCAAAAAATCTTTTCTTTACAATAGAATAAATAATAATTTTGAACTGACTAGCATCGTAACTTTTCTGTATAGAACGATTGTTGAAGGTGAAGTTTGACTCGTTTTATGCAAAATTGACAAGCTTAACTATAAAAATAATGTAAAATAACTACAAGATGGCAACAAACAGAAACTCAGAGCATTTACGCTACAGATACGGCATTTGTCTCAATGATAATTGTCTAAAATGCAAGAACAAAGAAGTACAACAAATATCAGCACGCAAGGATTTTGTGTGCGAAGAGTGTGGAAAACCACTTCGCGAATGTCCACCTCCTAAGTCAGGACCAAACAAGATGGTTATTGCCGCTATTGCCGCAGTAATTGTCATAGCAGTTGGCGTTGGATGCTTCCTGGGATTCTCTGGCGGAGACACTCCCGAATCAACACCTGTAGATAGTCTTAATGTACAGAGCGATTCACTGTCACAATCTTCAGATACTGTTACAGTCGTCAAGACCGACACTATCAAGCAGATAGACACTATCAAGATAGAGAAGACTGTAGAGAAGGTCGAGACACCTAAGACCACAAAGACAACAACAACCACAACAAAGACAAGCAAGGCAAGCGGCACTGCCAAAGGTAGCGTAAATCTCGGTTACGCCAAGTTCACCGGCACTGTCAGCGGTGGCAAACCTAACGGACAGGGCACAATGCGCTTTACATCATCACATGTCATCGACTCACGTGACCCTAAGGGACGTGTGGCTGATGCTGGCGATTATGTCATTGGTGAGTGGGTAAGCGGCAAACTCGTACAAGGCCGTTGGTACGGTTCTGACAATAACGTCAAGGGCAGCATCATCATCGGAATGTAACATTACGCGCATATATAATAAGGTATATGAACAGACATCTTGTTATCATAGCACTAATCCTTGTTGGACTCTCTCCCACGAGAGCCCAACAAGGTGCGTTTCAGACGAAACTGCTGCAGTCGCTCGCTAAGAGTATCTCTTTCGTGCCAAGTGACACGTTGAGTGCAGGCTCATACGATGCTGGTACGGCATTAGGAATGCCGTTAACTGTGGAGTATGACAACCGTCATTCGGTTACGCACCTTGGCTTCCGGC
>SFOB01000183.1 GCA_004554075.1 Treponema sp. | reverse complement strand
TATGTGATTATATACATAAAGAAATAACAGCGGTAATTAAAGATTTTGATCCCAATAGATGCTATCTTGAGGGAGAAGCTGAAAAAAAGAAAGATAATAAAAGACAATCTTATCCATACTTGCTTTTGATGAATGTTTTATACGTTTTGAAGCAGAATATTTCCCATCTCCAAAATCAAGACTATAGACAAGGGATTTTTTATAAGTTCCCGTTTCATTTATTAAAGAAGGCCATAAAAGGCGCGGGGAAGGGCTGGGATGTGGAGCATATCGACTCTGCTACAGCCAATGATCTTAATGAAGAAAAAGACAGACAAGATTGGATTCTTTCAATTTTCATGTCTCTTTCCGACGAAAAGAAAAGTGAAATTGAGAAAATCAAATTAGATTCTCGGGGCTCAAATGACGACTCTAATAACGCAGATCCGTCATTAATTCAAGCTTTCTTTGAAGGTCTCACAAATGAGACTAATGATAGTGAAACGATATGGGAGAGGCTCGTGGATATTATGACTCCTCTTATTAATTCAAGTGATGCTATTAAGGACAAGAATCTCATATCAAATTATGCTCTTCTTGACTATAACACGAACAGATCATACAAAAATGCCATTTATCCCACCAAACGTCTCCATATTCGAGACAAGGAAGAAGGTCGGCTGCGGTATTTTGTATGGGATAAAGAGACTCATTCAATAAAAGACCGACAAGAGGACAAAAAACAGTCCTTCGTTCCTCCATGCACCAAAGATGCTTTCATGAAAACATTCTCAAACACGCCAGGAAATATGTTGAATTGGACTCAGTCGGATGCCAATAGTTATTTAGAACGAATGGAAGGTCTATTCAAGTGGTTTCAAAAATTTGATTGGTGCAAGGTTATACTATCCTAAATTAGAATCAATTATTTTATGGCAACTAATAAACCTTTTTCATTTTGGCAGTTTCTGTCTAAATATAATAGTGTTATTCCAATAATCCAGAGAGACTATGCTCAGGGCAGAAAGGGCAAGGAGACTCTGCGAAAGGAATTCTTTGGACAATTAATAGACTCCCTTAAAGGCATTCGTTCACTTAAACTTGATTTCGTCTATGGTTGTACAGCCGATGCAAACGAAGTTCCCGGAAGTATTGTCTATCCTTTAGATGGGCAACAGCGCCTCACTACGTTATGGTTACTGCATTGGTATTTAGCATTCAAAAAAGGACTGCTTAATAAACGGCGTGATGATGAAGTGATCTCAACCCTAAAGAAGTTTTCATATCAAATCAGAACTTCTTCCCGTCAGTTCTGTCAACGTATGTGCGAAGAGATTCCTGTTGATGTCGACTACGAAACTGTGGTACAGATGATTCGGGATCAATCCTGGTTTACTCGCCGATATAAGGAGGACCCGACAATTAATGCAATGCTCCGTTCTTTAAATGATCAGGAGACCCAGTCAGGTTTTCAGAATATGATTCAGGATGACGATGTCGATTCATTTTGGGAAAAACTTATATCAGACAACTGCCCAGTTAAATTTTATTTTAAGGATACCAGGGATGCCGATATCACAAATCCTGACGATCTTTATATCAAAATGAACGCCAGGGGTAAGAAACTTACAGATTTTGAAAACTTCAAGGCAGAATTATTCAGTTTTAAAACGCCCAAAGTGAATGGGTGTCAAATTTTCCGTGAAGATAAGGCTAACGGATTTACGAAGAAGTTTGACAATTCCTGGTCAAATCTTTTTTGGCCTTTAAGGGATAAACGGAGAAATGTGATTGATTATATCTTTTTTGAGTTCTTCAACCGAATGGCCCTCAATTTCCTAATAGAAAAAGAGCTGTTTTCTGACGATAAGGAAAGCGAGTTGAATATCCTCTATAATCATATCACAGAACATAAGGAATTCTCTACTATAGAGAACTATCGTCCAGTCTTAGAATGGGTGTACAAGGATGAAAATTCTGATGGGCCTAATTCTGAATATATCCTGGCTTTTAGAGAATATTTCAGCAATGTAATGGATGGTATCGTCAAGGTTGATTCTAGTGGAGTTCGCATTAATCAGTTAATTACTGATGCCTTGAAAGCGCAATCATCATTCTCTTATATTCCTATTTACGGAGACGAAAAATCCGGGAAAGGATTTTTTAGTACTGAATACAAGAATGAAAAATTCTATGTAAGCGAGACGACTGTGCGTGGACAAGTCATCAGTTATGGAGCATCCCATTATTTTGCCGAGTTTGTGAAGAATTCCAATTCAATTTTTTCTCAAATTCATTTCATGGATTGGATGATATTTGTTAGGAACTTGTTCGATAATTCCGGTATTGATACATATCAAAACGCATCCTCTATTGTAAAGTTTATCAGATCATTTGGGGAACATTGTTTTGATATCATACCATATCTATCGTCAGCTGAGTCAACTGGCATCATACCCTCCGGAGATCGTCTCAAGAAACAATATTCAGAAGAAAGAGAAAAGGCGGCAAAAATTCAGTTGTTTAGAGAACGAAAAAATGAAATAAAGATATTGGATTATGAAACTCTGATTAGGGACGCGGAGAGTCAAATACCGACACATGGCAATATTAGCTTCTTGTTCCAAAACGAACATGGTAAATATGATTGGAGTAATTTCAAAACCAAATATGATAATTTTTTGGAAATCATTGACCAATCCAAAAATAAATCTGCGTCAACTAACAGATCATTTTGGGATGATGACAAGTATATTCAGACGGCCTTACGCAGTTTACTTCAATATGTAACTGATTGGGGTGGTCAAATGGGGTCTATCTGTTATAATAGCTCATTCGAAAGCTGGAAACAAATTCTGAACAATCCTAAATGGACGGAAGCCGTTCATAACCTTCTTTTTAATGGCATCCAGAGCGATAAAGAGCTACAGCTATTCCAGTCTTCGCTCTCTAATTCAGAAGAAGCCGAAGGACATACTGAATTAGTCGCTTCTAAACTTCTTCATCAAACCACTTGGGGAGATTTCTATATGAAACCCGCTGAATTTCGTCTATATATTTGGAGAAGCAGTGTGGAATGGAAGACATATATATTTTGCACCCCGCGAAATAAACTAATTACTTATGGTATATATTCTGCTAAAATCATTGATAGAATAAGAGTAGAAATTCCAGATCTAGAGTCGAATAGACTTTTAGGCGACAGAGAGCATTTATGGGGTATTAATTTCTTCTTTGAACTTGAAGACATGAAAGATTCTCCATATGTATTCTGGTGGCATTCCAGTCGTGTTCGAAGGCACCTATATAGAGATAAGAGAGATATGGACGTTTATCTCTGTCTAAGGAATGAAAAGGATCATCCATATTTCAATAAGAATAATCCAGAAGAGTTCGGTGTTGCCGTTCCATTGAATTGTAACTATGAGGATTTTGTGCTTATGCTTCGAAATCTGATTAAGAAGGCCGATTCAAGTTCGGCTCAATCTATCCCAGAGGGAAAATAGTCTGAAAATTTTCTATGGACAATTATGAAATTTAAAGACAGCAAGAGCCGCCCTGCTGCAGAGCGACCCTTGAAGGGAGAGAGGTTGAACCGGGGTCAGATGAACAGGACGGCTCCGTGGTCGAAGTGGGATTCTTTTTTCGCTTCGCTAAGAAAGCGCTTGAGCGATTAGCCTATTCGTGGCACTCCCGATGTGGCGGGCGAAGTCTTCTTCGCTGTCCCAGTGACCGCAGTAGGCTTCCTCGAAGCTGTCGAGTTCGTCGTGAAACTCCATGTAATCGTCCACGGCGTCCTGGTCGTACTTGTCGCACAAGTCATTGTATTCCTTGATGTGCTCGAAGTCGTCCTCGTCCATTCCGCTCTCGCTGTACCACTGGCGGGGGTCATCGGCTTGCCGCTTGCGAAGCAAGAATCCCTCGTAGTCCTGGAACATCAGCTCCGGGTCTTCCTCGTCGGCGTGGATTGCTTTGCAGAAGTTGATGAACTCGTCGAAGTCGTCGAAGCTGCTGAGATCCACCCACAGGCCGCAAAGCGAGCCGTTGTTGTACTTGCCGTAAGTACCGCAGTAGACCGCAGGTTCACCGTCGCATGAAGCCTTGTGGTCGGCAATGGCTTCTTTGAGTTCTTCGGGCGTGAAGCCAAGTTCGTGGAGTCGTTCAACGACTCTTGGAGTGATGTTGAGTTCTCCGAATTGTACTCCGAATTGTAGTCTCATTGTAGTTGAAATTGAGGGGTTTAACATAAGGTTCATTGTTTTAAGTTTTACACTGCCCCCAAAGTGCCTCCGGGCGGACCGATGAGGCAAGGTTTTGAGCTTAAAAAGTTTAGCTGCAACGGAGCGAAGCGTCAAGAACTTTTTCAGTCAAACAGGAACTGCCCGACCTTGACGTTCCGGACGGAGGTAATAACTTTGCGGCGTAAAACCGGACAATGGGCCTGACGTGGTAACCCGTTATGGAAACGGAGATGTAAGACGAAAAGCAGGAGGTCTTGACTCACGGAGAGCGGCATGCCGACGCGATAGGTCTTCACCCGAACAGAATATGCATGAATACAAGAGACCGGCGGCGGGCGCTCCGAATATCTGTTGCGGTGCTTACGACTAAGACAAATATGGCGGCGGTGCGCCTATGGGTAGAGCAGCTTTGGAGAATACGACACCTTCAACTGCAAGGCAGCGCAGACGATGCCGACCCGATGTTACGGACTTCGGCCCCAAACAGAAGCGAGAGCGGAGAGGATGACTTCGCCCACAAAAAAATCAAGGAATACGGAGCGCGGCAAGTGCGGTCGGAACAAGATGCCGTTCCGCTGAAAGAGCTTCACGACAACCGACTTCCGCAGGGCTACTGCTGAATCGCTCAAGCGCTTTCTTAGCGAAGCGAAAAAAGAATCCCACTTCGACCACGGAGCCGTCCTGTTCATAGGCTGCTCAATGAAAAAGCGCAAACAAGCGTTCCGCTTAGTCTGACCCCTCCCTCTCCCCTCCGTTTCTTGAAGGTGTCGCACTCCGCAGGGCGGCTCTAGTCCTAAACTTCTTTTTACAATTTTGAGATTCGACGTAGATGTCGTATCTTTGTCATAACGAAAACACACTCCTAACAAGAAATACCCAAATATGTGGTTAAATATGGGTGTAAATCCAACCTCCTAAAGATTATATATCTGAAATATAGATATATCGAGTGTTATAGCCAACATCAACTGGATTGTAGCCGGGCAGCCCGATGGGCGGCGGCTCAATGTCATTAAGTCGTTCTACGTCAAGTTTGAGCGTAAGATTCCCGAAGTCGTTGCC
>SFOB01000060.1 GCA_004554075.1 Treponema sp. | reverse complement strand
GTCCTCTCCCAAATAAACAGATTTTAAGGGCGAAGCCCTTAAGGAGTTAAAATGAAGGTAGTTACATTTGGTGAAATAATGCTGAGACTGGAACCTGAAGGATATTTCCGTTTTGTTCAGGTTGATAAAATGACTTCTACATTTGGAGGCGGTGAGGCTAACGTTGCAGTTTCTCTTGCAAACTATGGACTAGACGCTTATTACGTTACAAAGCTTCCAAAGCACGAAATTGGACAGGCTGCAATCAACAGTCTGCGCCGCTTTGGTGTAAATACAAATTACATTGCCCGTGGTGGTGACCGTGTTGGTATTTACTACAACGAGCGCGGAGCAAGCCAGCGTGGTTCAAAGTGTATTTACGACCGTGCCCACAGCTCAATCGCAGAAGCAAAGCCGGAAGATTTTGACTGGGCAGAAATCTTTAAGGATTGTAAATGGTTCCATCTTACTGGTATTACTCCAGCTCTTGGCGGTAATCTCGTACAGATTTGTATTGAAGCATGTAAGGCTGCAAAGGCTGCCGGCGCTACAGTAAGCTGCGACCTCAACTACCGCGGAAAGCTCTGGACCCGCGAACAGGCCCGCGAAGCTATGACAGAAATCTGTAAGTATGTAGATGTCTGCATTTCTAACGAGGAAGATGCAAAAGATGTATTTGGAATTGAAGCTGAAAACACTGACATCACTGGTGGAAAGCTCAACAAGGAAGGCTACAAATCAGTTGCAAAACAGCTTGCAGACAAGTTCGGCTTTAAGAAGGTTGCAATTACCCTCAGAACTTCTATCAACGCAAACCGCAACAACTGGGCTGCTCTTCTTTATGATGGAAAAGATTACTGCTTCAGCAAGGAATACGAAATGTATATCGTAGACCGTGTAGGTGGCGGCGACAGTTTTGGTGGCGGCCTCATTTACGCTCTCCTCAACGGCAAATCAACTCAGGATGCTGTTGAATTTGCAGTTGCTGCAAGCTGTCTTAAGCACACCATCGAAGGCGACTACAACATGGTAAGCGTAGACGAAGTAGAAAAACTAGCAGCCGGCAACGGTTCAGGTCGTATTCAGCGATAGTTTGAGAAAAGACTGATTTTTCTAAAAAGTACGTAGTGAAAAAAGGCCTCGAACAGCATCATTCCCGCTGGGCGAGGCCTTTTTTCACGGGAGTACTTTTTTAGGAAAACTTCTTTTTTTTTTTACTTTTCTCAAAGTATCGTGTATAATTAACGTTATGTTAGATGTACTTACAGATGCCGACTATGAATTGTTCCGCAAAGTAATTTACGATGAAAGCGGAATCACTTTTTCGGCTACAAACAGATCTATTCTCGACAGTCGTATCAAAGAAATGCTTCGCAAGAAGAACCTGAGTACACCTCAGGAGTATTACGAATTAATTTCTAAAGATCCTGAAGAAATGAAGATAATGCTGGATGCAGTTACTACTAACCTTACACGATTCTTCAGAAATCAGCCGCATTTTGATTCATTTGTCAATTATGTAATTCCTCATGTAATTGAGAATAAAAAGGCAACCGGCGACCGTACAATAAAAATTTGGAGTGCCGGTTGTTCTACTGGAGAAGAGCCTTATACAATCGCAATGATTCTTAAGGAAATATGTCCTGCAGATTTCAACTTCCAGATTACAGCTTCTGACATATCTCTCAAATCACTTATGACTGCTCAGCAGGGCTTTTATCCGGAGGCACGTGTAGACGGAGTTCCGGAAAACTATCTTTCAAAATATTTTACAAAGGTAGACGGCGGTTATCAGATTAAGGATGATGTAAAGAAAACAATTCATTTCGACTATCATAACCTTAAGAACGATTCTGGTGCCCGAAACCTTGATGTAGTTTTCTGCCGAAACGTTCTTATCTATTTTGATGAACCGGCTCAGCTTGCTGTTATTAATCATTTCTATGATTCTATGGGACCAAAGTCTTATCTTTATATTGGCCATTCTGAATCTTTGTTTGGAATGAAAACTAACTTTGAATTCATCAAAACCGAGTGGGCATGCTTCTACGGTAAGAACACTAACAAATAATAAACTGACACACGGGGATTAATAATAATGGATGATATTTCAGTAATGATATGCGATGATTCTGCCTTGATGCGGAATCTTATCGGTAGAATTGTTGATGAAACAACTGGTCTGACTGTCTGCGGAAAGGCAGAAAATGGACAGGACCTTATAGATAAGCTTAAAACAGCAAAACCTGATGTAATCCTTCTTGATATTGAAATGCCTGTAATGACAGGTCTTCAGTTCCTTAAAAAACGCAAGGAACTTAGACTTGATGTTCCTGTTATTATTCTTTCAAGTGTTGCTACAGAGGGTGCTGCAGTAACTATTGAGTGTCTTGAACTTGGTGCTTCTGACTTTATTACTAAGCCGGGTTCTTCTGTAACGCTCAAAATCGGTGATGTTACCAATGAAATTATTGAATATGTAGCTTCTTATGGTGGTGCTTATGCAATTATGCATGGCAAAAAGATTCCGGATCCGGAATTCTTTACCCATCAGATTAAGCTTAAAGAAGCAGAACGCTTTGTAATTAAAAAGAAGGGCGAAGAAACAGCAAAATCAGTTTCTATTACCAAGTCTGATGTTGTTCCTGCAACCTGGTTCCAGCCAAAGGTAAAAGAACCTGTTGTTATCAAGCCGGAAAGGGAAGGTGGAAAAATAGAGCTTATTGCAATTGGAATTTCTACTGGTGGACCAAACGCCCTTCGCGAAGTATTTAAGGATATAGATCCAAATCTAAAGCAGCCTATTCTTGTTGTTCAGCATATGCCTGCAGGCTTTACTGCTGAATTTGCAAACAGTCTGAATAATATTTGTCCTCTTGAAGTAACAGAGGCAAAAGATGGAGAGCCTATTCTTGGAGGGCACATCTATATTGCACCAGGAAGTTTCCATATGTTTGTAGAACACAGACCTCTTGGAAACTTTATTAAACTTTCCCAGGATGAGCCTAGAAATGGTCACAGACCTTCCTGCGATGTGCTTTTTGAGTCTGTTGCAGAAATCTATAAGAACAAGGCTCTTGGCGTAATTATGACTGGTATGGGCCGTGATGGAGCGGCACAGATTACCGAAATGCGTAAAAAAGGTGCCTGGACTCTTGGGCAGAATAAGGAAACAAGTATTGTTTACGGAATGCCTAAGGTTGCCTTTGAAATGGGCGGTGTTCAAAAGCAGGTTGCACTTGCTGATATGGCAGGTGAAATAAGCAGGCTTGCAAAAGAACATCAGTTTGCATAGAAAATTCTATTCTTTTTTGCTGAAAATCCCGATCTTCATGATCGGGTTTATTTTTCTTGTCATAATAAATACGAAGCTTGATGCCAGGATAAATAGCACAAGGGCACAGGCAAAGCGGAATAATTCTGGTGTTTCATTTTTTCCTGTAAGATGGAACCAGAGTGGGGCGGCCAGAAAACAGCCGGCAAAAGCAAGAGCAATCGGAATAAGAAGATACAAGGTATCTATAAGACGACGCAGGTTTGTGCGGTGAATGTTCTTTTCGATTATTGTGATGTTTTCTTCCGGATTTTCACTCTTGCTGTCGTTTTCTGTCATTTATCCAGCTCCTTAATACGGGCATTGCAGGCTGCTTCGCCTTTTTTATTCTGCAAAACAGAATAAGTGTCACGAAGATTATAAAGCGCATCAGAATAATAAGGATTTATTGAAACTGCCTGTTCAAAGTAGCTTGAAGCTTCTTCGTAGTTTTCGCACTGGAATTCTGTAACACCAAGAAGATTCCACAAATGAGGATTAATTGGGTTCAGATCAAGTGAATCCATGCAGATATTCTGTACCTTTGAATATTTTTTCTGCATAAGGCAGATTGTGGCAAAGGTTTCGGCAACATCCTCTTTTTCCGGGGCAATGCGCCAGGCGGTTTCCAGAGAATTTTCTGCATCCTGAAGCTTTCCTGCATCGCGGTAGGTTACTCCAAGATTAAACCAGAGAAGATAGTTTTCCTTGTCTATTACAATGGCACGCTTAAAGCAGGCTATGGCCTCGTTGTAGGCACCGTCTGAAGCAAGGAGAATAGCCTGATTGTTTAAGGTATCTGAGCGTTCTATCATCTGAAATTCTCCGGAATCATTGAGGTAAATAGCTCTTTTATTGGAGCTGAATTAAAACGGGCGCAGTTTTCCTGAATAAGGGTTCGGCCGCGTTCTGCTGCCTTTTCAATGCAGCCACTGGTCTGTAAAAGGGCAATGCAGTCTTCAACGGCAGGGGAGTCTATTCCTTCTGCAGCGGCAGTTTTCATAAAATCTGCAATTTTTTCTTTATCATCCGGGTGTTCTGACACATGAATAAGAACAGGAAGGCTTTTCTTTCCTTCTACAATGTCGTCTCCACGTTTTTTACCCGGGTTGCCGCTTGTAAGGTTTATAACATCATCTATAATCTGAAAGCCAATTCCTATGTCTGCAGCAGTTTCGCTGAAAGCCTGGGCCTGGCTGACTGTAAGGCCACCAGCAAGACAGCCAAGTTTTGCCGCAAGACTTGCTAGAGTTCCTGTTTTGCACCTTACCATAGCAAGGTATTCTTTTTCTGTAGGGAAAAAATCAGGAGTTCTGTGCCAGAAAATATCCATTGCCTGACCAAGATGAAGGCGGCGAAGCTCGTTTGTGTAGGTTTTATAGAATTCAAGCTTTACGGCATCTGAAGAAGCAAGGCTGTTTATGCAGACTGGCGCTTCAAAATAAAGCCAGGAGCCGGCATTGAGGGCAGTATCAAGGCCGTAGGTTATATGTGCGGCAGGTTTTCCTCGTCTCAGGTCTGCTTTGTCTTCAATATCATCATGAATGAGGCTTGCTGTGTGAACAAACTCAACAAGGGGAGTAAGTGAATAGGCCTGAGCTTCTGTAAGGGTAGAGGAAGGCTTTGAATCCTTGTTTTGTAGAGCCATTTTGTAGCAGAGCATCATAAGAAGAGGGCGCCAGCGCTTACCGCCAAGGCTTATAAGGTTTTTATTTGGTTCTATGAGTTTATCTATATAGTCAGAAGATGCCCCCTCCGGCAGGTTTCCAAAGGAAGATGGAGTCCAGCCTTCTGCAGATGATGACTGCGGAAGGGCAGCATTGAGGGCATTTTCTATGTTTTCAAGTATCAGTTTAAATTCCTGCTTCATATATAATTAAGTATATAGAAGAATCGGGAAAAAGACAAATGAAATGCTTTACCCACATTTGTTCACTTTTAACCCACAAGTTACCCACATTTTTTGCAGTGCTGTGGGTCAAAATGACATGTCAATAGGGTTTTTAAAAAAAGTTACGAAAATTTACGAAAATTTCTCTAAAGTTTGTAACTTACGGTATTATAAAGAGTTAGGAATTGTAGATAAAATATACTATATTTTTTAAGGGACTTTAACTTAAAATTTCTGAAAAATTAGTTTGATGATTGTAATAAAATCCGGAAGTTATCCACACTTTATCCACATAAAATGTTTCACGAACTTTTTGCGTTTCACGTTCAGATTTTGTGAAAATTTCACAAATAAAAAAAAGACCTTCAGTATACCTGAAGGTCTTTATATATCTATATATGAGATATTAAAGCTCATTTTTAGCCAAGAGAAACTTCACCATTCTCATTGATTGCAAGAATAGAACGGCAGCCAGAACAGCGGAAACGGCCGCTCTTTGTTGCTCTAAGCTTCTTATTACATACAAGGCAAGAAATTACAAGAGGGAATACAGAAGAACTTGATGCTGTACCACCATTGTTGAAGTAGGCAATAGCTTCATCTGCAGAACTCTTGATATTAAAGAATTGTGAGAATCCAAGAAGCTGGAAAACCTCATAAACTTTCGGCTGAATTTCAAGAAGAATTACGTCTCCACCCTTAGGCTTTACAACCTTAAGGAATACGGTAAAGGAACCGATTCCGGTAGAAGAAACATAGTTCAATGAAGAACAGTTGAAAATTAAGTTAATAAACCCTGCATCCATTACTTTCTGTATTTGTTTTTGAAAGAAGCTGGAGTTGTAAGTATCGATATAACCACTAAGGTAGATAAACATTCCATGTGGTACACCTTCAGCTTTTCTCAAAGAGATAGTAAGGCTGTCGTCTTTGTCGTTGTCGAAACCTGGAATTACTCCGTTATTATTATCCATATTACATCCTATCTTCTTATTATATCTAACATTTAACTGATATGTCAAATTGATTATCGGCATAAATGCTTTTTTTCTGCAATCTTTTTATATAGTAAATTTTATTGATTTTTTGCCGATAATATAGTGTATAATTGTAGGAACGCAGGAAGAGTATGAAAAAAGCGCTGAAACTATTTGTAATATATCTGATTGTTTTAATTACAGGAACAGTTCTGGGAACCGTATTATTTTCCTTTTACCTGAATCTGCTTGGCTTTATTGCGGGCCGCGAAATTAAATTCTTTACAGATCAGGAGCTTTTTAAATCTGCTTTTTATGTAATGTTCTGTATGCTGCTGCTTGTTCTTCCTTTGATTTCATATTACAGAATAAGACATCCGGGCGGGGGACTTCAGCTTGGCGTTTATATCATTCTCTGTGCCCTTACCTGGGTAGTACTTATGCCGGGTTCTTTTTTATTGAAAGATTTCTGTAACCGAAAATTTACCTTTGAAAAGAAAACAGAATCACTTTCACCTGATTTTTTCCGCAAGGTAGATAACGACGTTTATTATTTTACCCAGGAGTTTGAAGTAAAATCTCAGGGTAGGGCTCCAGAAGCTTCTGCAATCATAATTGATACTTCTGAAAATGGTTCTGTTGAATATAAAACAATTGGAGATTATCCAAATCTTGATTTGAACAGAAAAGCTCTTCCTTACCGCGAAATTCAGCTTAAGAAAATCTTTGGTGAAAATGAAAATCCGGTCCCGGTAAACTTCAGCCTTCTTAATTCTATGATAAGCGGGGCTTACTCAGGAGGACTTGCTCATATTTTGACTCTGATTTCTTTTGCTCTTCTGCTTTGTTCCGTATATGGAGTCAGTAATTTCTTTGAATGGCGACTTTTAAATTCCATTATGATTTTTATAACTACAGCACTTATACTGTGTCTGAATTCTGTATATTTCACTGCCCAGTTTGATGGTATTAAGGCTCGTATAATGCAAGTTGGTTTTATTAAGATGCTGGGAGGAATTGTAAGCGAGCCTTTGTTGTTTTTAATCAACATCTTTTTTGCGCTGATTTTTATTGCAACCGGAATTGTACGCTTTGCAGTTCGTAAGCATGCTAAAAAGGCAAGATAGGGAAGGGATAATATGAAAAAAATATTCGGCATACTTTCGATTTTCATAATAATAGGACTTATAGTCAGCTTTGTTGTAGGGTTTATGAGTGCAATACCTGCTGAAGTTCCTGAATCTTCTGTATTCCTTTATAAACTGATGACCGGATTGCAGAATTTTGGAAGATATATACCGGGGGTTACCGTAACAGGCTTTGTAGTAAGCTGTTCGGTTCACTTTGGTCGAAATCCAGAAGGAAGTACTGAACGATTTTCTAAGGCTATGATGGACCGCTTTAAGATGGTAATGATTGTTTCCATTTCCATTGCCTTTTTTCTTACAGCCTGTTCAGAAGTGCTTTTGCTTCTTACCGCCAATAAAAAAACATCAATTATAAACCGCCCGAAAATCGTAAATGATTATATTAATGTAGGAAACAAGCTTTTTGATAACGGTTATTATGAGCGTGCCATGAATTATGCTGATGCCGCACTTAAGCTTAGTCCAAATGAAAAGAAAGCTGTAGATTTGAGGGACCGGGCAGATGTTGAAATAAACCGTGCCCGTACTTCAAATATCCGCTTTAAGCTTTATGAGTCTGTTGAAGAAGCTGAAAAGGTAGACCGTGTAGTAATAGATGCAGAGCAGATAAATGAAGTTTTCCAGCTTTATGAAAAAGCACAGCGAGCCTTTAATAACAAAGAATGGTTTAATGCGCATTATTATTCAGAGCTTGGAATAAAGCTTGCAACTCCAAAGGATCCTAATCTGGAAGAGTTGAAAAAGCTTTCTACTGCTGCCTGGAATAATCTTACAGAATATCATAACCTTGCAAAGACAGAAGGACAGCTGCTTTTTGAACGAAAATATGAAGGTTATCTGGCCCTTGTAGAAAAGGACGATCTTAAAGCCTATTATATCTTCCGTGAACTTTACCAGTCTTCAAGGGAGATGCAGTCGGATCCGGATGTTGTTTTCTATCTTCAGATTGCAGAAAACAGAATTAACGAAAGAAGTTTCTTTGTAGACGAAACTTTTGAACTTAAGAGTTTTGAAAGCGCAAATGACGTTTATTTTTCTTATGAATATGCAGACGGTTCCCGCGATGTAATTTACTTTAAGGGAATGACAACTGTTGCTTCTACCGGTAACTCTATACAGTATCTGCGCGCCCTTACAATTGTTTCAGTAAGTAGAGCAGGTGAGGTATTCAGAACCATGACGGTTCCTTATGCAAAGGTGCTTCCTGTTTCTGTAAAAACACTTACTCCTACTACAAAAGCCCTTATGGGAATTGATGACAGTATAGACAATGTTCCATACATTATGCTTAAGTCTGTAGGCCGTGATTCACCGGAAATTCATAATGAGCCGCTTTATACTTATGCCAGCGGTGAAACTGCTATGACACCAGAGTATCTTTTGCTTTCTATTCCTTATGATAACTTCCTGCTGCTGGAAAACTCAACTTCTACGCCGGAATCAATGTCTCTTCCTTCTTTGATTAAGCTTGTGCGTATGGCGGGAAAATACGGCTTCTGTACAGAAGTTTACGGCCAGTCTTTAATGAACAGATTGTATTATCCACTCTGGATTCTTGTGATTTTTGTTCTGCTTGCCTGCTTTGGCTGGAATAACAGAATTGAACCAACCCAGTATTTTAAGTTTACCTGGGCCTTTGCCTTTATACCATTTATCCTCATCTCCATGCTTTTTAACAAGATGATGACCTTCCTCTTCCGCCTGATTAATTACGTTCTTCTTGGAGGACTTGGAATTTCGGGTGGTATGATAGCAGGTCTTGTGCTTTACATTGTAATGCTGATTTGTGCTTCTGTTTTATTTGTTTCAAGACACTCGAGAATATAAGCTTGTAATTATTTGTTATGGATAATTTCCAGCGGGAGCCCTGTTTTTTTGTACTGGCCAAGAAGATTTCGCTGTGAGTGAAAGCGGCGGAATATTTGTTTGAGTGGCAGATGATCCCGGCAGCGGGCCCGGCGCAGGCGGGTGAAAAAGGGCGCTGTTACAAAGAGGATTTTTTCGCAGCGGGAAAGAAGCTCTGGGGTTTTGTAAAGCACAGTTGCATTTATAATTGTCTTTTCGTGAGAGCTTATAAAGTCTTCAATCATTTTTGTGATAATCGGATAAACAATTGATTCCTGAGTTCTTAAAAACTCTGGATTTGAAAAAAGCAGGCTGCCCAGGGCCTTGCGGTTTATGGAGCCGTCTTCATTCTGAATCTGGAGATTTTCTTTTTTTGCAAGCGGTCCAAAGGTTTCTAAAATGCGGTCTTTAGCAAGCTCGATTGCGTCGTGTACGAGGAGGTCTGCGTCTATTGAAGACCAGCCTTCTTCTTCGAGTTTTTTGCAGATGTAGTTTTTGCCGGCGGCCATGGGGCCGGTGACGGCAATGACTTGTGGTGCGGTGGCCTTTGCCATTAGTGGAACTCTCCCCAGTTTTTACCGTATTCAATGCTTACACGCAGTGGCACGTTTAGCTTTACTGCATTTTCCATTTTATCTTTGATAAGGGCTATTGTAGCGTCGATACTTGCCTGATCGTCCGGGCATTCGAAAATAAGTTCGTCGTGTACCTGCAGCAGGAGGCGGGCAGGTGATTTTGTCTTTGTCAGAGCCTCGCTTACTGAAATCATAGCGGTCTTTACAATATCTGCGGCAGAGCCCTGAACCGGTGTGTTTACGGCGATTCTTTCTGCGGCTGATTTTTCCAGCTTGTTGCGGCTGTTGATGTTCATAATAGGGCGGCGGCGGCCAAAGAGAGTTTCTACATAGCCGGATTCTTCTGCCTTTTTGATTGTGTCTTTGATGAAGGAATCTACGCTGCTGTACTGGGCAAAGTAGTTATCGATAAACTGAGCGGCCTGAGTGCGGCTGATTCCAAGGTCACGGGCAAGGCGGAAGGCTGACATTCCGTAGATTACGCCGAAGTTGATTGTTTTTGCAGTACGGCGCATTTCTGGTGTGACTGCGTCCGGGGCAACTCCGTAGATGAGGGCGGCAGTTGCCTTGTGAACATCTGTGCCATCTATGAAGGACTGGCTCATATTTTTGTCGCCCGAAAGGTGGGCAAGAACAACAAGCTCAATCTGAGAATAGTCTGCAGAGATGAGGACCTTGCCTTCCGGTGCGGTAAAGGCAGAGCGGATACGGCGGCCTGCTTCGTTGCGGACAGGGATATTCTGAAGGTTTGGCTCGCGGCAGGAAAGACGGCCTGTGGCGGTTCCTGTCTGTACAAAGTCTGTGTGTATGCGGCCCTGGTCGTCTACCAGCTTTGGTAGGGCTTCTACATAAGTTGATTTAAGCTTGGCCATTTCGCGGTATTCGAGAATCATTTTTGGAACAGGATCTTCAAAGGCCAGCTCTTCGAGAACTGATGTGTCTGTTGAATAGCCGGTCTTTGTCTTTTTGCCGGCTTTGAGGCCGCGTTCTTCGAAGAGGACTGTCTGCAGCTGTTTTGGAGAAGCGATATTGAACTCGTGGCCTACTTCCTTGTAGATGGCCTGCTCCGCTGCGGCGATGCCTTCTGTAAGCTCCTTGTTGTATGCGTGGAGGGTGGCAGTATCCACGTGGATGCCGGTAAGCTCCATAAGGGTCAGGATTGGAAGGACTTTCATTTCGAGGGCGAAGAGGTCTTTGAGGTGGCCTTCGTCTGATTTCTGCTGAGCCTGAGCAAGCTTTAAGGTAAAGTCTGCGTCTTCTGCTCCGTATGGGGCTGCCTTTTCGAGAGGTACGTCTGCAAAGGTCTGGCCCTTTTCTACTATGTCGTTAAACTCTATGCCCTTGAGACCGAGAATCTGTTCTCCAAGGGATTCGAGGGAGTAGCTGTTTTTGCCGGTGCGTTCTGGATTCTGCAGCCAGGCGTAAATCATTGTATCGTAGATTTTTGATTCTAAGATTTTTTCTGTCAGCTTGGCGTTTTTGAAACCTGCTTTTTTGATGTTTGTTGCCAGCACCTTGAGGTCGAACTTTGCGTTGTGCATTATAACTGTAAGGTCTTTTGCCTGGAAGAGGCGGAGGAGCTGGCTAAGGGCATCTTTAAGAGGGATGCCTGTGGTATCTGCAAAGAGGTCTCCGCTGTCGCGGGCGATTGGTATGTATACGGCTTTGCCTGCCTCAAAACAGAGGGAGAAGCCGAGTATGTTTGCGGCCATTGTGTCGAGTCCGTCTGTTTCGCTGTCGTAGGCTACCTGTGGAGCTTTTAGGGCGGCGTCGATGTAGGTGGTGAGCTCGTCAAGAGTGGTGAGGGCCTTGTAGGCGGATGTGTCATTCTGCTTTAATTCTAACGGGGGCGTTGCGGGGGTATCCCCCGCAGAAGGGGTAGCGGAAGACACGTCAGTGGCTGGAGCGAGGGGGAGACTTCCCCCTCCTTGTCCATTTTCTACTCCAAGGCTGGCGTAAGATTTTGCGACGCTTGGCACGCCGTATTTCATGAGAAGGTCGGCAGCGGCGGCGTAGTTGAAGGTGTACTGGTCGCGGTTAATGGCGGCGTCGATGTCGGGACAGGGAACGGTGTCGCAGAGGCGGACAAGGTCTCGGCTGAAGTAGGCGTCTTTTTTGCCCTCGGACAACTTTTTCTGCATGGCGCCTTTGATTTCGTCTATATGGGCGTAAATGCCGTCGAGGTCGCCGTAGTCGTTTATGAGCTTGGAAGCGGTTTTTACACCGACTCCGCGGACGCCCGGAATGTTATCGGCAGAGTCACCGAAGAGGGAAAGAAGGTCGAGCAGTTTTGGAGGCTTTACACCCCATTCGGCTTCTACACCTTCTATGCCGGTTACCTTCCAGGTTTCGCCACCGGTTACTGGCTTTAGAATTTGTGTGGATTCGTCTACCAGCTGCATGAGGTCCTTGTCTCCACTGAGGATGCGGCAGGTGCGGCCTGATTCGCGGCACTTGCGGGAAACGGTTGCGATGATGTCGTCGGCCTCGTAGCCGTCGCACTGGAGGACTGGAATACCGAGGGCTTCCAGAGTTTCGCAGATCCATGGCACCTGAGCGTGAAGATCTTCCGGAGTTTTCGGGCGGTTAGCCTTGTACTGGTCGTACATTTCGTGGCGGAAGGTTTTTGTTTTAGAATCCATGGCTGCAACTATGTAGCCTGGTTTGTAATGCTGAAGTATATAATGGAAGTTTCTGAAAAAGCCGAAGAGGGCCGAAACATTTTCGCCGCGCTGATTTGTAAGGGGGCGGCTGATGAAAGCAAAGTAGCAGCGGAAAATCAGTCCGTAGCTGTCTAATACGTATACAGTTTTTTCGTTAAAATCTTTTGTTGACATGAGAATATTTTAGACGAAATGCGATACGCGTGCAAGGTAGATAATAAGGACATTTTATATAATGAACGTAAATAAAAAAATCTGATTGGCTCCCGCTGTCACTGGGGTACAAACATGCTCGCTTTCCCTTTTTTGTGTAAGAATCCTGCGGTTTTCGCAAGCGAAAATCCTCGGATTCTTTTTATGGCTAAGCGCCAAAAAGCTCAAGAGGCAGTTTGTACCCCGTGCCTGCTCCGCCAATCAGATTTTTTTAAGGCACGGACTATATAAAATGTCCTTATTTTCTACATCTATCTAATGCGTCAGTAATATTGTCAAAAATATTCTCACGTCCAAGAGTATCTGCCATACCTGTTTTCTCAAGCAAGAGATAAGGCTGTGTGTGAATACCGCTGATTACGATTGTAATTCCTTTGCGGTCGCAGGCTGCCTTACACTGTTCGAGAGCCTTGATTCCGCCTGCATCGAGATAGATTGTGTTTCTCATGCGGAGAACAAGGTACTTGCAGTCTGACTGTGCGCGTTCTGTGGCAAGCTCAAACTTACGTACTGTTCCAAAGAAGAGAGGTCCTTCGATTTCGTAAACAAAAGTATTTGCAGGAATGTCGAGATTTTCAGAAGGCTGATCTTTTTTGATACCGCCGGTAAGAATCTCGCGTTCGTTCTGAACTTCTGAAAGGTCAATCATCTTCTTGATGAAGAAGAAGGCAGCAAAGCCAAGTCCAACTTCAATTGCAACTGTGAGGTCTACAAATACTGTGATGAGGAAGGTAACGGCAAATACTGCGATGTCTGATTTCTGTCCCTTGAGGAGGGAACGGATTGCAGGGAAGCCTGCCATGTTCCAGGCAACGTTGATGAGAACTGCTGCCAGGGCTGCCATTGGAATATAGGCTGCATACTTTCCTGCAAAGAGGAGGATGATGAGCAGGGTGATTGCGTGGATGATACCGGCAACTGGTGTGCGTCCGCCGTTCTTAATGTTTGTTGCTGTGCGGGCAATGGCACCTGTAGCTGGGATTCCGCCGAAGAGAGGGCTTGCGATGTTTGCAATTCCCTGAGCGATAAGCTCTGTGTTTGAATCATGTTTTGTACCAATCATACCATCTGCAACTACAGCGCTGAGAAGTGACTCGATTGCAGCAAGAACTGCAATTGAAATTGCTGTAGGGAAGAGGGTAGTGATTGTCTTGATGCTGAGGGCTGGCAGCTGTGGCTTTGGAAGTGTGTTAGGAATTACAAAGTGCTGTGAGCCGTCTGCGAAAGTTCCGATTGTATCTGTGTGGAGGCCTGCTGTTTTTTCAAGGATGATGCTTACTACTGTTGCAAGAATGATTACAACAAAGCTTCCTGGAATCTTCTTGATGAACTTAGACCAGATGAAGATGAAGGCGAGACAAACTGCAGCCATGATTGTTGAGTAAAGGTTGATACTTGTAGCTGATTTGATGTATACGATGATTTTTGGAAGGAAATCACCTGGCATCTTAGAATACTCTTCACCGAGAATCATCATTGGCTGAGAGAAGTCAGGGCGAAGACCGAAGAAGTCTCCAAGCTGACCGGCAGCAATTGTTACAGCGATACCAGCAGTAAAGCCTGTAACGATTGTGTAAGGAATGAACTTTACAAGACCGCCCATCTTAAAAGCGCCGAGAAGAATCAGAATGATTCCGGCCATAACGGTTGCTGTGGCGAGGCCTGAAAGTCCGTACTGAGCAACTACTCCATAAACGATTACTGCAAAGGCACCTGTAGGGCCGCCAATCTGAACGCGGCTTCCGCCAAATGCAGAAATACAAAAACCTGCGATGATTGCGGTAAAAAGTCCCGCAGCTGGATTCACGCCCGAAGCAATGGCAAATGCGATTGCAAGTGGAAGGGCAACGATGCCGACGATTACACCGGCGATGAGGTCGCT
>SFOB01000182.1 GCA_004554075.1 Treponema sp. | reverse complement strand
GAACTCTATCTGACGGACTGGATCCTAAGTATAAACCAATAGCCCTAAAAAACATATCAGGCTGCGAAACTTCCGCAAATAGGATGCGGCGAGGAATTGATATCTTAAAAAAGGATAAGAAGGCATGGCAGGCGTTTCAACTTGCAAACAGAGCTATGTTTATGCAACGTGCTCATTTAAAACTGCAAGCAGCAACATCTAATATAAACCGATATCCCGATGATGAAGAGCTTTCGGCTATCTTGGATGAAATAGATTATAACAAGATTGACGAAAAATTTAAGGATCGATATTCGTGGAGACCTTTTCAGATTGCATTTCTCCTTATGAGTATTGAATCTATAGTGAACGACTCTTGCGATGACAGAACATTGGTGGATTTGATTTGGTTTCCTACAGGTGGCGGTAAAACAGAAGCATATCTGGGTTTGACTGCGTTTACTATTTTTTATAGAAGACTTTCGAATCTTGAAGTATCGTCAGGCACAACCGTTATCATGCGATATACATTGCGCTTGCTTGCGGCTCAGCAGTTTACAAGAGCATCAACATTGATATGTGCATGTGAATATATAAGAGTTGATGCAACATCAAGAAAGCCCAAATATGGAAGGTATCCGTTGGGAGACGACAGGATAACCATAGGCTTGTGGATTGGAGGAGATCATACTCCAAACAAGGATGATCAGGCAAAATCAAACTTAAATGAACTTTTAAAATCTTCAACAGAAGAACTTGAATATAAAAAAGATAGGTATAATAAATTTCAGGTATTAAAGTGCCCTTGGTGTGGGACTAAGCTTGTCCAAGATGTGGTGGAGCATAAGAAAAAAGGTGTTTTTGGTTATCGAATGAAGAATAATAGACACCTTGAATTGTATTGCCCTCAGGAAAGTTGTTTCTTTAATCTTGAAGGAAGTTTACCGATTCAAGTTGTCGATGAGGAATTATATGACAATCCACCAACTTTATTGTTCGGAACCGTAGATAAATTTGCGATGCTTCCGTGGAATCCGAAAATTGGCGCGTTTTTTGGAATTGGCACTCCTAATAGATCGCCTGAGCTTATTATTCAGGATGAGCTGCATCTTATCTCCGGACCGCTCGGAACGATGGTCGGTCTTTATGAGGCTGCTATAGATGCGCTCTGCAAGAGCAAGGGTATCAGCACCAAAATAATAGCTTCTACAGCAACAATTAGAAGGGCGGTAGAGCAGTGCGCATCTTTATACAACAGGAGTATAAATCAATTTCCTCATCCCGGTATCGATGCTGAAGATTCATTCTTTGCGAGAGAATCTGTGGTTAATTATGAAAAAGGCGTTTTTGGAAGAAGATATGTTGGATTGATGCCTTCGGGAAAAACAAAAGCTATGATGGAAATTAGATCTATTTCTGCTATGTTGCAAAAAGTCTACGGAATGGATCTCGATGATGAAGTTAAGGATAAGTATTGGACACTCACTGTTTATTTTAACAGTCTAAAGGATTTGGGAAAGTGTTCAACGCTGGTAGACGATGACGTTAAAGACTTTATAAAGAGAATGGCGTATAGAATAGGTACGGCCAAAGACGCCAGAATGATAACAAATGCTGATGAACTGACAAGTAGAGTTTCTACCACTCAGCTTAACCAGACTTTGGATAAACTTGAAAAGCTGGCATACAGTAAGGAAAATATTGAAAATAAACGCTGGCCTTCAAATGTTCTTCTTGCAACGAACATGATATCTGTCGGAATAGATGTGGCGAGATTGAATGTTATGTTGCTTGTAGGACAGCCTAAGTTGACCAGTGAATATATTCAAGCATCCAGCCGTGTTGGAAGAGAATTTCCTGGGGTTGCTTTTACGATGTATGACGGTTCCAAGAGCCGTGACAGATCACATTATGAACAATTTAAGGGGTATCATGAGTCGTTTTATAGGCATGTTGAACCTACAGGAGTTACACCTTTCTCAAAACCAGCCAGAGAGAGGGCATTACATGCAGTTGTTATATCCTTGTTGAGGCAGTTGAACATTGAGTTGTCCGATGAGAGGGGAGTCACTGAGTTTTCGAGAGATAAGTATTCAAAGGAAGTTGAGAGAATAACGGAATATATAGTGTCTCGAAGCAGGAGCATTACCAATAGAATCAATCCCAACATGGCAACCGAGGATACAGAAATACATGATGAAATAGCTCTATTGTTAGAACAATGGGAAGAACTCATGAACGGATATGATTCTGACCACTTCTATTATGGTGAAAAATTTATGGTTATGCCGCCTGACAAAGAAGACGGCCGATTGATGAAAGTCTATAACACAAGTCGCTTCGATCCTGCTTTTGATACTATGACTTCCATGCGTAATGTTGATGTTTCGGCAGGAAGCAGTGTTGTAATTTGGGAGGATTGATGATGAAAATTAAGGAAAAAGTAAAACTGAATAAAGTTACTCATTCCGTCAGGGCATCACAGGCAGTCCTTCAATACGGCGTCGGTGCAATGGTAGATTTCCCTGAGCAAACACTTATGACTGCGGCACCCGAGACGTGGGATAGCAGCGTGATGGAAATTCATGACGAAAGACTGGAAAGAGTCTTAAAGGTTGATTACTTTGGTATGCCCGGAAGTGGTGATGAAGGAAGGTATCAGAACGGGGTGTCTTATGCAAGGTTTCCTGAATGGTATTTTTGCCCTAAATGCAGAAGATTCAAGCCTTTAAAACAATGGATAAAAGAATATACCGATTCGCCCAAAATGAAAAAAACGAGGGAAAACGATCCTTATATGGTGAAGAGGCTCAGATGTCCTACTTGTTTCCAAGATCTGGTAGTTGCACGTATCGTTGTTGCTTGTCCCAGAGGACATATAGATGATTTCCCGTGGGTGAAATGGGTTCATGCCAAGAATATGGCTGGTCCGAGAAAAATATGTGAACAACCGGAGCTTAAGTTTACCACAAGTGCATCGTCGACTGAAGGTCTTGAGGGTTTGACCGTTTCTTGCACAAGCTGTAATTGCAGAACTACTCTTAGAGGGGCTTTTGATAAAGGGGCGCTTGAAAACTTAGATAAGATAACAGGGAATGAATACGATTTTACTTGCACCGGAAGACACCCGTGGAAGAATGGCAAGCAAGGATGCAGTGAGTATCCTCATGTGTTGCAGAGAGGTAGTTCATCTGTGTATTTTCCCATATCGGTGAGCTCGTTGGTTATTCCGCCATATTCAAGTATTTTAACAGGACAGGTCCAGAATAGTGTTGCGTTTTCAGACTTAAGAAAAGCTATTTCCGAAACGCTGAAAACCATTTCATCTCTTCCAGGGATTACTGTTAATCAGGAAATGAAAGAAGGGGTGATCAGGGAGAAAATATCTGAGTTTACAAAAAAGATATCCTTAGAGATAGGTAAAAAAGAGGAACAGGTAAAATCGATACTTGAAAGAAAATGGAGCGGAGGTAACGACCCCGAATATACAACTACAAGTATTAAATATAGAGCAGAAGAATATGCCGCACTCAACGGCGAGGCTGTTATAGATGATAAAGGCGGTGAATTTATTAGGGAAGGCACTTCCATAGATGAATACGGCATACCGTTTGTGAAAAACATCAGTTTAATTCATAAAGTAAGAGAGGTGCAAGCTTTAATAGGTTTTTCAAGATTAGAGCCTGTTGACAGTGATAATACGCCTGAAAACAGCAAAATCTCTGCCGTAAATGTAA
>SFOB01000181.1 GCA_004554075.1 Treponema sp. | reverse complement strand
TACTCATTTTGAGTGAGTTGAGCAAACTTAGAAGCCTTTTTTATTCCTATTTTATGTTAAATTATGCAGGTGTGCCATCACTTGCGAAAGTTTAGTTCTTTCATAATTTAATCAAATAATGTGGGTGTGACATCTATATACTTCACTTTCTTTTCTGTAGCTTTTGGTGTTACTTGTTGTTTCTTCTGGTCACCTAAAGAATTTCTTTCCCAAAAGATACCATTAGCATAACCTTGTATGGTATTATCAGAGATAGAATTAATCAATCGCTTAACAGCCCATAAGCAGTACTCTCGGTTAATCTCTACGCCGCAGTACTTTCTGCCGAGTTTATTTGCCACAACAGCAGCAGTTCCACTTCCTAAGAATGGATCAAATATTTTATCTCCAGGCTTTGAAGAAGCAAGAACCAACTTGGCATATAGTTTTTCTGGCTTTTGGGTTGGATGGTCAGTGTTCTCTGGCATTGACCAGAAAGGAATGCTGATGTCATCCCAGAAATTTGATGGATATGTGATTCTGAAATTGCCTGATTCAGTTTCTTCCCAATCTTTAGGTTTACCATCCACTTTATAAGGTGCAATTACTTTACGCCTCATCTTTACTGATTCAACGTCAAAGTAATAGTCCTTGGGATTCTTAACTGCAAACCAGATGTCTTCCATGGCATTTTTCCAGTTAGATTTTGCACCTCTTCCTTTTTCACGCTGCCATGTTATACGGTTAATTACAGTAAGTTTTTCTTCGATAACTCTCTGCATGGATGAAGTACACTTCCAATCACCACACATGTAGAGAGTTCCATTTGTTGCAAGTTTATCGCACACTTTGTAAAACCAACTTCTAAGATATTCTTCGTATGCATCAGACTTCATCGATGAAAACTTCTTACCATGAAAGTCCTTGTCAAGGTTATAAGGAGGGTCTATGATAATTAAATTGAAATATTCATCAGGAATAGAATCAAGGCAATCAAAAAGATCTGCGTTAATAACACAGTCATCTACGAATTCATTTTTTATGTCATTTGCTGAGAAAATGAATCTTTCTAATCCTGGTATTTCACTTTCAGAAACAGTCAATGTTCTATTACGTTCTGCTCGGATTTTTTCTGCCATAACAATTATGAATTATTGCTTACTAATAAGTCTTTAACATCTATAGATAGCACGTTTGCAATCTCATTCAAAGTTTTTAGGTCTGGTTGAACGGTATTGCCGCACCATTTGCTAACAGTACAGGCAGACTTCCCGACTTGTTCAGCCAGCCATTTACTTGTTTTCTCTTGTTCAGCGAGAACAGCTTTTATACGATTTAACTTCGCCATGTTAGTCAATAACATAAACTTTGGTGCAAAGTTAATAAAATTACGTGAGACTAAAGAGACTTATACGAACAAAGTTAAGTCACGATGGAAAACAAAATCGTGATTCTGTCCGGAGCTAAGGGTGGCACGGGTAAGAGTCTAGTTTGTGCCATAATGGCCATGTATCTGTGGGAGAACGGAATCCCTGTCGTTGTTCTCGATGCTGATATTCAGCAGTCGTTGCAGCGTCTTCGTTCTCGTGAACGTCAGGCTAATCCTGACGTAGAAATACCTTATGCGTTGCAGACACTGGACGCTACCAAGTCTTATCAAGAGGTAAAGGCTCTCATGGTCAGTGTGAAGCAGATACCTGCTGTTGTTCTCATCGACTGTCCGGGAAATGTCTCTGATCCAGGACTGCAAGCCATTTACGAGGAAGCAGACATTGTTGTCATCCCTACTCGTTATGACTATGACAATCTGGAGGTTGCCAAGAAGTTCACGGAATCTTTCAAGAAGATCAGCAATGCTCGTATCTTCTTTGTGCCTAACAGCATAAACAAGAACGAGGAAAAGCGTCCTGAGATTGCAGAGGGTCGTAATCTGGCTTACACCTTCTTGAAGGGACTTGGTTACATCACTCCTGCTATTAAGCAAGGTGTTACGGTGCGTTGCTATTCTAGTGTCAAGAAACTGGATTCGTACCAGCGTGCTGCAGTGAAGTTTGCGTTCGCTCCGATTGTTGAAGCATTAGGTTAGTACTATTTGACTATCTTCCCACTTCCGTTAAAATTGACGGAAGTGGGATTTTTCGATTGTAATCGTAAATTACTGACCATTAGTCGATGGTGTTGATGAATGAAGGAATACGACATGAGCTGTATGATGCCATAACTCGTATATTTGATTTGCATCCTCTAATAGTGTTTCATTATTTTTGTCTTGCATATTTAAAATGAAGAAAATATGCTTGTCAGATGCACGTTTTGCGGCAATAACCTCACCTATTTGAGTATCAAGATCTTTGTGACATAAACCCTCATCGATTTCGGTAAAAACAGGAACAATATAAGGTTTTAGGTCGATGTTGCAAGTGTTGGTCATCATCTTATATCCTCTGTTGCCATAAAGTTCAAATGCTTTTTTGTAAAGCAAGTCATCGGCTGTATCATTAACGTCAGTTATAACTATAAGTGGCTGTTTGTGGTCAGTTACAAGATATTCGTCAAGAATAGTCGAATAACCTTCCATGTCAACCTCATATAACTGTTCGTTTGACAGTGTAATCAAGGATTCTTCTGATAGATTTTCGTCTAAGGAAGAGGTTTTATAAGTTCCTTCTTCAATCATAACAGCGATATCAAACAAAAAGTTGTGTTTGAGAGTTTTGGACACTTCTATCAATTGCTCAATATTTATAGCAGATGACT
Organism: Treponema sp.; assembly: GCA_004554075.1. Lineage (GTDB taxonomy): Bacteria > Spirochaetota > Spirochaetia > Treponematales > Treponemataceae > Treponema_D. The sequence continues at coordinate 989 of SFOB01000181.1, read as the reverse complement.
TGAATATGTTGTAAACCTCATTAGTGGTACAATTCAACTCTTCTGCAAACTCTTTAGAAGAAAGCCCAGACTTGATAAATTTTGCGTAAATGGCTTTGCCAACGTGATATTTATTGGATTTGTTTTCGTTCATGATTAGTGTTTATGAAATTCAACGAGTAGCGATATATCTTAAAAGTCATAGAGTTCCCAGAAACCGTGAACAGAGTTGATACACTTATGGTAAGCTTCAAAGTTCTGGTGACTACGATGTTTGCTTTCCTTCATGTCCTCCTGTATCTTTTCCCAGTTTTCTTGAATTGTTTCATAGTTGTTGAGAACCTCAAACAATTCCTCATTAACCTCTTCTCGAAAATGTTTACGTCTCTGTTTATCGCTCAGGTCATTCCACGATGGAATCACATGGTAACGTTGGAAAGATGCAGTGTTAACACCATCTGTAACCTTGGTTATTATTTTGTAGAATGATACACCACGGTTATTGTCATCAAGTAACCGGCAGCAAGTTGATTTCAATGTAATCATAGTTGTGAGAGATCAAATGTACTTCAGGTCCTTGCCTGTGATGATAGAAAGTGGTTTTACCAATCGGCATAATAGCAATCCAAAAAGGAAGCATATAATACGGACGAGAACCGAATACTTGCTCACCAGAGCAAACCAGACAAGGCAAATTGGCGAACACACGAGTGCTATCGTCAGGAGTAGCATTATTGATGCGATGAAAGTTTTCATAAGCGTCTATATTTTGTATAAGGTGTAAAGATTATCCCCAATATCACGCATAGAAACCTATGCGTGAACGAGTATTGTTGTTGGAGATATTCTCTTCGTTGCAGATGGTGCGCAGATCTTCGAGAGTTGCGTTCTTACCATAAAGCACCCAGTTGATGGTTTGCTTACGAACAACATTCTCAATCTGACCACCACTGAAATCGTACGACTTTGCAAGCTCATCCGCATCGTACTCGCAGAGTTCAGGCATCATT
>SFOB01000180.1 GCA_004554075.1 Treponema sp. | reverse complement strand
AAACGGTCGATTGTAAACAAGTCCTTCTTGCTTGAAACATATTTTTCCCAGCCAAAACTTACACCGGCTTCTGCAACAACAACACGTTTTGCATTTCCAATTATTTCTTTCTGAAACGACTCATCCTGTTTTTCGAACAAAGTCTTATCCATAACAGAAACGACACGGATATTTTTACCAGAAACAAGCTTTGCAGCATTCAAAGACATTTCAACTTCAGAGCCTGTAGCAAGGATTGTAATATCAGGATTCTTTGTTCCTTCCTGAACTATATATGCGCCTTTTCTTACAGTATTCTTCCAATCTTTGTCAGCTTTTTCATATACAGTGATTGCCTGTCTTGTAAATGCCATGCAAACCGGATGATTTGTGCTTTCAAGCGCCATTTCCCATGCAACAGCAGATTCTTCTGCATCACCCGGACGCAGGAACTGCACATTAGGAATACAGCGCAACGCCGCATTTGTTTCAACAGGCTGATGTGTAGGACCGTCTTCTCCTACATAGATTGAATCATGTGTAAAGATATAGATATTTGGAAGCTTGCTCAAAGCCGCAACACGCAAAGAAGGACGCAGATAGTCGCTAAACACAAGGAATGTAGCCCCGAAAGCTCTAAGTCCTCCATGCAAGTTGATTCCGCTCATAACCTGGCTCATCGCAAACTCACGGATTCCATATTCAATTGTGCGGCCTTTTCTGTTTGTCTTGCTATAAACACCGTCATCGTCTGCAACTTTTGTCTTGTTAGGTCCCTGCAAGTCAGCAGAACCGCCCACAAGCCATTCATAGCATTTAGCCATGCAGTTAAGGCTTTTTCCGCTGGCATCGCGAGTAGCAAGCTTGTCTCCAACCTTATAAGAAGGGGATTCACACTCACCTGTTGCCTTGTGATTCCAGTAAGCGTCCCATTTCTTTGCAAGTTCTGGATTTTCTTTTGCCCATTCAGCAAATGTCTTGTTCCAGTCTTCTTCCACTTTTGCCCATTCAGTTCTCTTTTCTTCAAAGTACTTATATGCTTCAGGAGCGACCCAGAACTGCTCATCAGATGGAATTCCAAGAGCAGTCTTTGCAGACTTGCAGCCTTCCTCTCCAAGAGGAGCACCATGGACATCAGCAGTTCCCTGCTTTGGAGCGCCTTTGCCAATTACAGACTTAAGAATAATCAAGGTAGGCTTTGAAGTGTCGCGCTTTGCAATTTCAACGAGGTCTGCAATTTCACCTACATTATACATAGAACCACGCAAAACCTTCCAGCCGTAAGAAAGATAGCGGTTTTCAATGTCATCTGTGAATGTTATATCTGTATTCCCATCGATTGAGATTTTATTTTCATCATAAAATACAATGAGTTTTCCAAGACCAAGATTTCCGGCAAGAGAACTGGCTTCTGATGAAACTCCCTCTTCAAGGCAACCTTCACCAACGAGAGTATAAGTGTAATGGTCAACAATTGTGTGCTTTGGAGTATTAAAGCGGGCGGCAAGCATTGTCTCTGCAATTGCCATTCCAACTGCGGCGGCAATTCCCTGTCCGAGCGGACCAGATGTACATTCAACGCCATCTGTTTCACCATATTCAGGATGTCCAGGACATTTTGAGCCAATCTGACGGAATGACTTTATATCGTCAAGTGAAACTTTATATCCTGAAAGGTGAAGAATTGAATAAAGCAACATCGAGCCGTGTCCGGCAGAAAGAACAAAACGGTCTCTGTCCACCCATTTTGAATCAGCAGGATTGTGCTTTAAAAGCTCGCCGTAAAGAACAGCAGCGACTTCCGCGGCGCCAAGAGGAAGTCCCGGATGACCTGAATTTGCCTTCTGGATTGCATCCATAGAAAGGCTTCTGATTGACAAAGCAACAGCTTCGATAGCTTTTGTGTCCATAGTTGTTACACTCCACTAAAATTAAGGAAAATTTTAGTGGTATTCTACAACTAAGCGTCTGTTTTTTCAATCATCTAAAAGCTTAAAAAGAAAGACTTCTTCTATAAGAGTTCCGGACGTGAAATTCTCCGTAGCAAATCCAAAAGCTCGCCTTTTGAAGGACAAGCTTGAATTCCTTTGCGGAATTTTTCATTCTTAAACAAAGTCGCTAAGGCAGAAAGAACTTTTATATGGAACTGTGCAGAATCAGAAAGAATAACAAACATGACGTAAACCTTCCTTACATCAGGAGCCTGCATATCCATAGGCTCTCGTAAATACGCAACAACAATCTTGCTTTCAGAACTGTTTTTTACAAGTGGATAGCGCGGATGAGGAATTGCAATTCCATTTCCAACAGCTGTGCTAAGGACTTTTTCACGTTCAACAAGCTCTTTTTGAAGCTGGTGCGCAGTAAGACCAGATGGAACAACAATTCTATCGCATATATATTCAAAGATTTTTGCGCAAGAATTTCCCGGCACATCCTCTAAAACTTCTCCACGCTCAAAAAGAATACCAATATCAAAATCTTCCATAATAGAACACTCCTCGTAACCCACTTTTACCTTTTCTTAAAAGAACTCATTCTGCTAGCAACACATGAACCGCCTTTTATAACCTTGAACTGGCTTTGCTTTTCCTTTGCAAGAGAAGACTCAAGGATTCCCTTTATATCCTCAAAGTTCCATTCCATTCCGTCTAATGAAAGAAGCAACGCATCCGCAGTTTCTTCTGCAGTCGGATCAGAAGCAATAGTTTCAAGCATACGCAGTATATGACCATGAAGCTGAGCCAAAACCACAACTTCCTGGCTTGGAAAGTTCAGAATCAGTTCACCAAGGAAATCAATTTTCCTCACTAGAGATGAAACATTTCCATAAAGTTCCAGTGTCTTCTTTCTGACAGCTCCAAGAGTCTGATCTGCAAACCAATTGTAATCTTTCTGAAGAATAGCATATCTTTCTTTAAGCGACAAGATAATTTTTTGAATCTGAATATCGTCAAGAGAAAAGTCATCTCGACAGATAAAATCCAGCGCATACTTTACATAGTCTGTTTTCTTCTGGTAAAGAGCATCAAGCACAATCTGGTCATAAACAAACTCTGGAATAGAGTTAAGCGTGTATTCCGCAAATGTAATGTTCTTTTTTAGCTCATTGTTTAACAGTGCAAGCGTAGAATTCCATTTTCCGAACGCAGGAACCTCTTCTCCTTTTCTCCAAAGTCTTGTTTCCACTCCGTAATGCTCAAAAGAAATCTTGTTTGTATGTTTAAAAAGAAACTCTTCCATTGATCCGCAGTAAGGAACGCATAGAGTCCTTCTATTTTCAAAAAAAACTGTAACAAGCTGTTCTTCTATTGAGGTCATTGGTCCGCGTTTTTCAAAACATTCAAGAAGTCTTTTTTCAAGCTCCGAAAACCACTCAATCCGCTTTTCTCCAATTTCGCCTTTGTCGAATCTAGTTTCATCACTATGAAGAATCATCATATTAAGCTTGCCTGCATTCCAGTCAGTAACACAGCAAAGGATTCTGTCGCCTTTTTTATATCCGTATTTTTCTGCAAGATAGTCCAAGTCAAGCCCCGTAAGCTTAACTGTGTTTGAAAGCTCAAAGTCACGTGAAACCAAATCCAAGTCTTTATTCGCAGGATCAGATGCTATATACTGTGGAGCATATTCTTCGCCATAAAGCATGAACATATCTATAGCATCGTCGCTGTCAAACACACCAACCTTGTAAGGAACTTTTTTTCCTTTTACGTAAAACCGAAGCGTTGAAGAAATTCTATCTGT
>SFOB01000179.1 GCA_004554075.1 Treponema sp. | reverse complement strand
TATGCATCGTGCGCGCAAGCGCACAAGAAAATAACTTCCTTGAATGCAAACGACACGAAGTGTCGTATCGAAACCAACCTTCCGAGTTCTGAGGTGGTTTCGATACGGCTTCGCCTACTCAACCACAGTAATCACTATGCGCTGCGTGATGCAGCCTGAGCATAAATCTTCTTGATTACTTCCTCAGTCGAAATATCTTCCAGCTTAATATCCTTAATGCCACCCTTTCTCTGGTATTCTGCAATTACAGACATCACATCAGTCTTAGACTCATCAACAAGAATTTCCTTCCAGCCGCTTTCACCAAGATTCAGGCGTAAAGTTCTGTATGAGCTGAAGTAATGCTTAAGGTGTTCAATGTCGTTATCATAAATCATGCTGCCGTGATCAATAATTACAATCCTCTTACAAAGGGCATCAACGTCTCCCATATCATGAGTTGTAAGAATTACAGTTGTATTTTTTTCCTGATTCAGGCCCTTAATGAGTTCACGGATTTTTGCTTTCATAGAAACGTCCAGGCCGATTGTAGGCTCATCAAGAAAGACAATCTTCGGGTTATGTAAAAAGGCCGCAAGAATATCACTCAAAGTTCTTTGTCCCAGAGACATCTGACGAACCGGCTTATGCAGAAGAGTTTCAATATCCGCCAGTGAAGAGTATAAGTCCAGCATCTGCTTATAGTCTGAGTCCGGAATCATATAAATATCTTTAAGCAGCTTGAAGGACTCAATAAGAGGCAATGACCACCAGAGCTGACTTCTCTGTCCAAAAACAACGCCGATATTTTCTGCATTGCGCTTACGGTTTTTATAAGGCACAGTTCCGTTTACAAGAATCTCGCCACGGGTCGGCTCAAGCACACCGGTCATCATTTTGATTGTTGTGGATTTACCGGCTCCGTTTGGTCCAAGGTAGCCCACAATTTCGCCAGGTTTGATGTTGATGGAAATATTATCAACTGCAGTAACAGTTTTGTAGTCACGGGAAAACAAATCCTTAAGACTTCCCTTAAGCCCCTCGTGACGGTTGAGAACCTTAAACTCCTTTGTCACACCCTTCATGCTGATTGCATCTTCCATAAAAACCTCCGTTATCTCGTCATGTAGATTACTTCGCTCCGCTCGCAATGACGGTACCTCAACAAAGGGAATCCTCGGCGGGTGTCCTATACGCCTCAGATTCCCTTGCTTTTACAAGATACTTGGATTATACTTCACATATCAGTGTAATAAAATTATGATTTTTACTTATTTTAATAACTATTTTTCATATTAATTGTAATTTTGTTATTATTTTAGGAGAGGACATGTCGGAAACAACACAGAAACCTGTTAGAGGAATTATCTTAAAACGCAGCGATGGTTCGGAAGTTGTAAATTATAATATTGAAGGCTTCCCTGCTTATATTCACGAGGGCTACGTTTATCCCGGCTGTACCTGGGAGCGTGTTCCCCACTATCATGATGATATTGAAATCGTTTCTGTTTATTCGGGCACAATGGCCTATTCTGTTGACGGCATAAATATCACCTTGAAAAGAGGAGATACACTTTTTGTAAACGCAGACAGAATCCACTACTCTATTTCGGGCGAAAACCGCAGCACCCTCTATTACATTGCCGTAATGCACCCGGGCATAATCTCTTCAAGCTTTGCAGTTGAAAGCAAGGCTATTAAGCCAATCATCTCAGACCGCAGTGTTCCTTTTATCCATTTTAAGGCAGAAGATTTTGACGGGCCAGCAATTCAAAAGCTGATGAAAACACTCTGCAAGGAAGAAGAGACCGGCAATGAATTTATGATAACAAAATACTTTTTCGAAATCTGGGAAATCATAATGCACCGCTTTACCGATGCTTACCGCTTACACGTTGGTCACATAGAAGACAGCGATTCCCATAACTCAAAACTCAAGTCCATGATGTTCTTTATAGACCAGCACTACAATGAGCAAATTACCCTCAAAGAAATTGCCCAGGCCGGCAGTGTAAGTCAGAGCCTATGTAATCAGATTTTTAATAAGCTCACGGAAAAATCTCCGATTGAATATCTTATGCACTACAGATGCCGAAAGGTAACAGACCTCCTTCTGGCCGGCGACCTTAGCATGAGTGAGATTGCAGATCTCACAGGCTTTTCCGGCGCCAGTTACATGGCAGAAACCTTTAAGAAATTTTACAAAATGTCGCCAAGAGATTTTAAGAAGATGCGGGCACAGAATAATGAAAACGCAGTCTTACGAAACTTCTCGTCCTGTGATTCCTAAGCGAACACTCGTCATTGCGAGGCAATCCATTAATTATAAACTCGCTCCAGACTTAAAAAGCTTCATCATCTCATTAGTCAGACTGTAATCATTTGGCTGCAGCTCAACATCTTCGCGGCTAACCCATTCCGCATACTTTAGTTCGCCCTCGTCCATTCTGATTGTCTCATCACCATCAACCTCGCAGAAAAATCCGGCAAGAAGATCCTGAGCCAGAGCCCAGGGCTGAGACTTGTAATAGCGGATATTTTTAACCTTTAGCCCAACCTCTTCCATCACCTCGCGCTCAACAGTCTGCTCCAGAGTTTCACCAAACTCGGTAAAACCTGCAACAAGGGCCGAATGTGCATAGCCTGTACGGTATTTAGTGATTAGGATTTTATCTCCATTAAGGATTCCAATAATTACAGCCGGATTTATTCTCGGATAGATTTTCGATTTACATCCCGGACAAAAGAGCGCCCTTTCAACAGTATCATGTTCCAAAGTCTTACCACAGTGCCCGCAGAATTTATTATCATCATACCACTTCCAAAGATGATAAGCCGAAAACACCGCAAAAAGCTCCACCTTAGAAGAAAGCGGCATATCCCGTAACTGTCGTGGTGTATAAAAAGAAAAATTCTTCAGTCCAGCCGGAACCGCTGTCTGATCCATAATCAGAAAATATTTTTGATTGTCTATAGAAAAAAGATAAGTTGCCGAAAGCCCCGCAGAAGAAAAGTCCTTAAAAGTCGGCAAAATTATTTCTTGAGATTCAGAATCATAGCGAACATAAACCTTACTTTCAAAAAAATAAAATACAATGTCATCATCAGAAAAATTATGATTAACAAAATGATTATCAAACTTAGAAGGAAAAATATCTTGAATCATAATACATTATGTCATTTTTCATTAAATAATAAAAGCATATAAGCAAACAAGGGGCAGTGAGAGGATCGAACTCCCGAGGTTCTGACAGCCGGTGCTCGCATAGTCTCGCACCGAACCATTTGGTGGTAAATCCTAAAAAATTGCGCTGTCGCACAATTTTTCTTAACGGATTTGCTATTGTAGGTATGTCGGGAGATATGAGATCCGACAACAACCAAAAAGCGTGGTTAAATAAAAAGGACTTCCCTAAACAGAGAAGTCCAAATATGGGCAGTGAGAGGATCGAACTCCCGACATTCTGGGTGTAAACCAGACGCTCGTACCAGCTGAGCTAACTGCCCAAAAAAAAGCTGGCGACTATCTACTTTCCCGGAACGAATCCAGTATCATCGACGTAAGAGAGCTTGACTTCCGTGTTCGGAATGGGAACGGGTATTACCTCTCCACTATGGTCACCAGCATTATTACCAATGCTTATTACGAAGTGCGTTAGATGATTACTCATGCACGCAGGACGGAAATATATCAGAAAAGAAACCTTTGTTCAAGTACTTTTTGAACGGAAATGATGATATGGCCAAGT
>SFOB01000178.1 GCA_004554075.1 Treponema sp. | reverse complement strand
ATATCTTTAGCATTTCTTTTATTGCGTTATCCCCACGCTTGTAGCCTTCTTCCGCATAGGATGCACCAAGAGCCTTCACTAACTCAAGATACTTCTGTGGTGGCTCGTTGCCAAATACTTTCTGCAATACTCTTGTGTGAACATCGTCAGAAAGGGATGTGAGAGGTTTGTCTTTTGGCTTCACAACTGTAACATGATACCCCACATCAAGTACAGGTAGAGAATTGTCATCGATGTAAAACGCCCAGGAGGAGAACTCCTTGTCACGCATATGCATAGGCTTCACCTCACTGATATTGGCATCTTGCTTGTCTTTGCTAATAATCAGTACTGTCTCAGCCTTGTTCTCCAACTCTGTTCCTATATGGCCACGAGTGTTATTGTCATTCTTGTTCAGATGCAATACACAGTGTATATGCAGATTGTATTTGCTCGTCCATGCCATTAGCATTGTCATCACATCGGTGGACTCCTTAGCGTTGTTGATGTCATACATGAGGTCACGAAGACCATCTATAATGACAAGACCAACACCTTCAAAAGTTCTGAGAGCATAGTCAATGAGAGCAATACGTAGTGAGGGGGTGAACTCCCTGAGCCCATAGAATCTTATGCGTTTATCTTCCTTGTTCAAACTAAGACCTGCCAAGCGATAAATACGCTCAATCACATTATGACAATGGAACTTACTTTGCTCAGTGTCAAAATACAGGATCATACGCTTCCCCTCAGGCAGACTTGCACGGTAGTTAAGTACAGTTGTATTAGTGACGGCAGCTGCTACCATTGCGGTGATATTGAAAGTCTTTTTGCTTTTTGCCTTTCCTGTTGATGCACTGAAATTGCCAAAGGTGGCAATGGTGCAATCTCCAACCCATAGTATCTGAGGAGGGACGGGTGGCTTCTCAGAGGCTTTTATTTCTCCTTGCCTGAGATAACTGTCAAGTTCATTGTCGTTGAAACTGCTTTTACATAGCATCCCAACTTCAAGTGAACCTGTTTCTGGTTCATCTTTGTCCCCTTTACTGTTTCTTCCTCTTGCCATTATTTTGTCTGTTTTGTTGCTTACACTTTGATGGGTCTATAACAACCTCGGATTTTTCCAGAAGGGCAGTCAGCTGGACATCAGAATAAATCCTGGTCATGTTCTTCTTTCGGCCTTTCATCTAATTAGTCTTTTGCTGGTTCTTTCCTTTCAAAAGAACAGTGGTTAGAGCGCATCCATCTCACTATCTCTTTCCGGTCAAAATAGATTGTCTTGCCCTTGGGCTTATAATGCGGAATCTCCATGTTCATCGTGAGCTTATATATCTGCGACTGTGAAACGCCAAGATATTCTGCGAGTTCAGTGGTTGTGAGCATTTCCTTAGTGATATACAAACTGTTTTCAATCTTTTTCAGACGCTCTTCAAGCACTTCAGGCTCGACAGCTTTGAGCTCACGGACTGTGATTTCTAACAACTCCACGCGTTTTGCGAGAATCTCTATGTCAATTTTCTTGTTTGCCATAATTACATGTATTAAATATTAGACAATGAGGGAGCTACCCCCGAAACGGAATCGATTCGGCGGCAAAGTTACCCTTTATATGTCGGCGGCAACTGACTATCCTCCTGACAGTTTATTTTGTCAGGAGGATTGAAAGGGGAATTTGCTTTCAGTTGCTTACTTTAGTTTATTTCATTGCATTTCTTTCAGTTGATTTACAAGATTTGAATAAGCTTCATTTGGAAACGGTTGTGTTGATGCCCTAAGTTCTGTCAGGCGTGAACTAATTGCACCACGAGATGATGGCTTCATGGTTTTCTGAGGTGAAAGCAACTTGTTGTCTGCTATGAGCGATACCCAATTATGGGGGATCATCTTTTGCATTGAGAGAGCAAACATGAATTGAAGCACATGACGCATGTTCTGGACAACAAGGGGACGCTTCAACTTGCATTTGAAAAACAAATCCACAGTTCTTTCATCAACTGTATCAACAAAGAAATTCGACTCATTGGCGAATTGCGTGATGAGTCGAATCTGATTTTCATTGAAAGTTGCTAAGGAATGTGGAGTTTCTACCACATATTCAATGTGGTTGAATGAATGAACCATTTCTAAGAAATCTTTCTTCTCAAACTCTGGCAACTTGAAGAATTTTTCTACCAAATCCTTTCTTGTTGTAAGCAGCTCATAAATGCTGAAAAGATTCCTGAAATGGTTGCGGATTGATTCTTCTTCCTGAGAGAAAACGGGAAGATGATAACTGATAAAGTCGTTAACATAGCGGTCATACAACTTGCTATCATTAACGATTTCCGACTGGTACTGCTCGTATGCAGCACGAAAGAGTGTCCAAAGCTCATCTTTGGAAGGCTCATTCTCCTGTTCTGGGCAATGATTAGAACACTGCAAACACAAAAAGAGAGAGCACAGAGGAGTTTTTCTTCTGACTCATATTGCTTTTTGTTATTGAAAAAATATATAATAAAAGTCCGCATGAAAGGGCGGACGAACACATGTTATCTCTGCTTGTAAACGATATATATAGTGTCATATTAGTGCAAAATTACAATATTACGGTGCAGTCTATTTGCACAGCTTGATAAATATTATATGTTACAATCATTTTGGGATATAAAATGAAAAATCTACATCAGAAAGTCCAATGTAGATTTCAATTGTAAGATGATATGGAAGATTATTTTCTTCTATTCGGTCGTTGGCGCAAGAGTTGATTTATCTCATCAGGAGTCATAGGAGCCTCGGTCTTGCATCCAGATTCCAGCCATTTAATAAGGTCATCTTTGAAGAAAGTGTATTTCTTGCCTTTCTTGTTGACAGGAATCTGGCCATTTTGGATGTACAGGTACATGGTGGATTTCTTGATTTTGAGAAAATCACATGCCTCCTTCACATCCATAGGTATATGTTGTGAGGTTGATGGTCTATTGGTCTGACGGATTTCTTCACGCAAGACATCAATAGATTGTTCAAGCAAATCACATTTCCTGAGAATATTGGCCATTGCTCTTGGAATGTCATTAAAAGTTATCTCTTCGTACTCCATATAGTATTCTTCCATTAGTTATGATAGTGAAATTTGTAATCGTTGTTATCGGGCACATCAATTCCAATAACACACTTACCTCTTTGTCTAAGTGTTCTTCTCATGCTTTCAATCTCAACGTCCTGAAGTTCTTGGGGGAAGCATTGCTTGATAAAAGTCGCTCTCTTTTGCCCACTCCAACCAAGTCTCTCACCGATGTTCCATGCATAGTGTCTAATATCGAGAGTGTTGAGTTTACCATTTGTATAAACAGGAATAATACAAGAATCTGGTACCTCATATAGTTTGATATTCTGGTTTAGTATTTCCAAGTTATCGTCAGTCATGTAGGGTGAGAAAACTGCATAAGTGTATTCTGAAACAGCATCAAAGATAGCACTTTTCCTGCTTTGCTGTTTAGCAATATAACGTTCACGCATTATCGTGACCTTATCTGTTTCATTAGAGTTGATTCCGGGAGTGATGCTATTGTTGATGACAATATCCCTAATGGACTGAGATTTGAAGATACTGAAAACTGAGCATACACAGATAACACATATAAAATAATAGAACATCATCGGCAAAGAAAAGAATACATTCTCTGTCTGAGAGGTATGGCTCAGGTTTGTAATCGCTCCAAGAATTGTTGGAGCGATTACAACCAAAGCAGCGGTTACGAGGTTTGAAATGAGAAGA
>SFOB01000059.1 GCA_004554075.1 Treponema sp. | reverse complement strand
TACAGAAAGTCCGCAGGCTGCTGCATAGGTATAAGTCATTCCACTCAGGCGGGGATTTATCTCTATGATATGCCAGATTCCATCATTATCAAGAATCAAATCCACCTGAGCCGCACCGCACAGTCCAAGGCCTTGAGCAAGCTGCAGCATCATATCCTTCAGTTCTGCAGTCAGCTGACAAGGCCCGAATTTTATGCTCTGTTTAGGACTGGTAATTCCATATTGATTTACACTAAACTCAAAAGGGGGTAGTACTGTATAAGCGCCTGGCACTCCGTATATCTCAAGCCCGAATTGCCGGCCATTTATAAACTCTTCAATCAGTCTGTTTGAATTATTTCTCTTTGAATTAAGATAGCCGGCAACTTCGCCATAGGTATGGGCAACAGTCATTCCAAAAGAGCTTAAGCCGGTTGTGTCTTTTATTATTACAGGCAGCTGTAAAGCCCGGATTTGGGCCAGCACGCTTTCTTTATACACATTTCTCAAAACTTCTTTATTGCTGCCGGCACAAAAATATAAATCGTGATCACAGAAAACTGCCGGCGGAACTTTAAATCCAAGCCGCGCCAGCTCATTATGAGTCCGCCATTTATCAAAACAAATAAGTCCTGTCTGCACGCTGTGGCAAATTACAGGCACACCGGCTTCCTTCAACTTTTCACCAACGAGAGCATCCCCAACCGGAAGCCAGTCATAAGGCTCAATCCAGAAGGTCATTGCAATGGCAAGGTCGGGCTTTAATTCAAGAATACGCTCTGAAAATGTATCAGTATCAGTTTCCAGGGGGAGGTAACTGACATTGTTGATGGTTGAAGTTTCAGGTAAAAACATGCCTGGCTTCTGGCTTAGGCAGAAAAACTCATGTTCGGGGTGAGCTTTGCAAAAGTCTTCAAAGACCACTGCATTGCCTGGTATAACCGAGATCTTAAATGTATCTTCATCAAAAATATTTGAATTAGTGCTGTAAAAAACTATCCGCATTGTAACACCTGTTTAATCGACTCTTCAAAGAGTTTTTCTTCTTCACCACTAAGAACCTCTTTATCATACAAAGCCTTTTCAAAAAGCAGGCCGGCATTTCTGGCAGCAGCCTTATTATCATCTGTCTGCACATTCTGCGCAATAAGTTCTGTATATTCCGCCGGTGCCAGGTTTGCCTTGTAGTGGATTTTGTTAGCTTCGCCCCAGTCAATCAGTTTCATAAACTGCTTTGTAAGCCTGTCTATTTCTGCGGTCTTTTCTTTACTGCGTTTTGCCTTCTTCAAAAAGTCCATCATTGAATCCTGAAAGCTTTTCGACTGCACAGTAGCATAGGCCTTAGGAGAATTATCTTTTGAAAAAATGATTCTGAAGAAATTCTTTATATCCTCCCAAACATCCCGGAAGAAAGTAATGAGTTTACCTTCCGTCCAGAAAATCCGAAAGTGTTTTGTAAAGAAAGGCTTTAAGAAAAAGTATAAAAGGCCTGCTCCCAGGGCAAAAATTGCCGCATATTTTATAAATTCAAAAATGAGTTCAATAATAATATTAGGTCTTGCATCACTTCCAAAATCCTGTTCAAGATTCATTTCGGGAAGAGGCATAAAATTAAAGTCCTGTTTTTGAACCGATTTTGCATCATTCAGTTCTTCTGAATATTCACTCATAAACCAGTTGATTGTGATAAGAGGCTTATTTGAGGAGATAAAAACTGCAAGGCCGGCAGCAATCAGAAAAATTAAAAATACAGAACGTAAAAGTCTTTTTTTATCTGCGATATAATCTTTGAATCCAAGAAAGGCATAAAAAACATCATTCTTAAAAAGTCCAAGAGTAAAATAGCAAAGCATGATGCTCAGGTAAAAGGCAATAACCAGCAGATCAATAAATATATTAAAAGTGCCTTCAGAAAGCTTTCCAAAAACAAGGACTAGAAACATTACTACTGAAAGTCCAAACAAGACAGCCTGCTGACCTTTTGTTTTCTCAGTTAAATCAATTGCACTCAGATTATTATGAAAAAGATATGTTTCCATTTCTTTTCCTTCATGGCTTTCGCAGTCATATAAAAACTTGTCATGATAAATAAACATATCATTGATTCCAACTCCAATAAAATACTGGGCTAAAAGACTTGGAATCAAAACATAAGGGGCATAGCCTTCACCAAAAAGGGCTGCAAGCACAAGCACTGCAATTATGTAAAAAACTATAAAAACAACATGCATTGCAGACTTTATTTTCTCAAGGGCAAAAATCTGAAGAACCAGAGTAAAAATCACCCCTGAGACAGCAAGAATAAGATAAACAAAGAAATCAATAAAAACTTTATCTACATCATAATTATTAAGCACTGTAGAAAAGATTCCGGCTGCAGCCAGCATAAGAGAAGAGGAAGTTGTAAAGACTAAAATCCGCTCAAAGATTCTTTCAAAGGTTCCCTGCATTCTTCATAATTCCTACATTTTGAGTATTGATATCCTGCTTATTGGCTTCTACCTTGGCAAAATACTTATCAACTTCTTCCGGACCTATTTCAAAAAAGAGGGTTCCATGGGGGAGCTGATTTTTAAAACGGGTCTGCGGGTTATAATTTATCTTACCTTGTGCACTTTTTATGACAGAAAGTATATCAAGAATTGAATCTGCCTGATTTTGATGAGGGGGAAGATATGGAAAGCCTTCTGCATAGGCCGCAAAACCACAGCGCTGCCTCAAAACCCGTGATTTTTCAACGATATTTGCAGCAATTTCTATTGCCTTTTCCATATGAAAAGTACGGGTATGCAGGTCGTAATCATCAATTGCAAGGTTCAAAAAGACAAAAAAAGGCGCATCAAAAGAAGCTTCATATTGATTTGTAAAAAGGGCATCGAACTTTGCGCTGGCCCGCCAGTTTATACGCTTTTGTTCATCGCCATTCATATACTCTCTGATAGAACGGCGCATGGTGATATCTTCATAGCAGGGATTATTGATTTTGATATTGCCCTGAGGAATGCCTGGTATTGCCTCTGTAATCAGCTTGATTCTGGCCGGGCGGACGGTGATTTCCAGGGGAGCCTGGACTTCCATATCGATTAAAAAGAGCCCCAAAGGATCACTTGTCCTGAATCGTACGGGGCCGGCATGAAAAAGTCCTCTGTCTCTTGAAGTTACTTCGTAAGTAATTTTTCGGATTTCATGAGGACGAAGGCTTGTAATTCCCTTGTTTCCATCATTAAAAATCTGAAAATAGGGTACTTCATCAAAAAAATAGCAGACAAAGGCTGTAAGAGGTGAAAAGTTTTTGATTGTAAAAGAGATTTCTGAATGTTCTTTGCAGGCAAGCTTTAATTTTTCTGTATTCCGCTCTACTTTAATGCTTCGTTTAAGCACAAGTGCATAAAAAAATGAAATCAAAAAGACAAAAAGTACTCCAAGGCATATAAATTGCAGCAGCTTATAGGGGCTTACAAGAAAAAAGAGGAGACTGATTCCAGTTGAAACATATACCAGTGGCGAAACTTTCATTAAACGTGCGCCTTAAAAGCAGGAAGTGGTACCTGCTCAATCAAATCCTTAATTATAGATTCTGCGCTATAACCTTTTAATAATGAGTCACTGTTAAGAATAATTCTCTTTCTGAAAACCGGCAGGGCAAGATGCTTAACATCTTCAGGAGTTATAAATGTTCGCCCCTGAACTGCAGCATAAGCCTGGCAAGCCTTGTAAAGTGCAATTGAACCGCGTGGAGAAATACCTGCAGCTATTCTTAAATCGTTGCGGGAAGCCTTTGAAAGGGCTATCAGATATGCTAAAACAGCTTCATCTACATGGATTTCTACGGCTTCTTTCATGGCTTCAAGGATATCATCTTTGCCTACAACTGCGTGAATATTTTCTACCGGATGAGTAAGAGAGCGCTGTGCTGTGATTATTTCTGCTTCATCTGCCTCACTTGGATATCCCATAGAAAGTGTCATCATAAAGCGGTCTTTCTGAGCCTCTGGAAGCGGGAAGGTTCCTTCTGATTCAACCGGATTTTCTGTCGCAAGTACAAAGAAAGGTTTATCCAGTTCGTGGCGGGTACCATCTACGCTTACCTGGCCTTCTGCCATACATTCAAGCAATGCAGACTGTGTTCTTGGTGTTGCGCGGTTTAATTCGTCTACAAGAACAATGCTTGCCATTACAGGACCGGCACGGAACTCAAATTTTTTGCTGTCAGGCAGCCATACAGAGCTTCCTGTTACGTCAGAAGGCATAAGGTCCGGTGTACACTGAATACGATTGAAAGCAAGGCCAGAAGCTTTAGCAACTGCTTTTGCGAGAACTGTTTTTCCTGTACCCGGAACATCTTCGAGGAGGACGTGACCGCCTGCAAAAAGGCAGGCTAGTACCATATCTACAAGGTCAGTGTTTCCTTTGAAAACCTGACACACTTCGGTTTTGATTTTATCT
This sequence comes from Treponema sp., assembly GCA_004554075.1. Taxonomy (GTDB): domain Bacteria; phylum Spirochaetota; class Spirochaetia; order Treponematales; family Treponemataceae; genus Treponema_D. Next base: position 10,224 of record SFOB01000059.1, on the reverse strand, counting down.
GAAACTTCTTTGATTTTTGACATAACTTCATTATATCATAAAAAAATATAGAAAACATTATAAAAATATTAGTAAATATAATAATTCTCGAATACTTTCAAAAGTTCTTACACTTGCGTGGAAAATACCTGTCGCCAACGGGGGGATGTGGTAAAGCTAAAAATTGCTGTCGCAATTTTTTTAACGCTTTGCTATTAAACAACGGTCGCCAGCGACCTTACACATGTTGTCGCCAGGTATTTTCCACTCCGTTTCAGAACTTTTGCAATCCTCGTGATTATTCAATTCTTATTTATAAATCCTTGCGTTCAAGGGAGGTTTTCAATAAAATACACTCAATGACTAAAGATGATTTTCTATTTCTGGTAGAAACCGAGACTATTCACGACTTTATATATAAGGGCAAAACTTATACCATTACTTACGACAAAAGCCCGGATGGCCGCAAATGGATTGTCTTCGGCGACATTGCAGACAAGCAGAAATACGACTCGGTAGGCGAGTTTCTCAACAAGGCAAAAATTGAAAATCATTTCTTTAAGGACATGCTGGATATCTTTTAATGACCCGTTCAAATCAAATAAACATGACCGAGGGGCCGATTTTTTCAAAGCTCCTCAAATTTTCTATTCCTCTTATTCTTTCAAGCGTGCTTCAGCTGCTTTTTAATGCAGCTGATGTAGTCGTTGTCGGCCGTTTTGCAGGAGATAATTCTCTTGCGGCAGTTGGTTCTACAGGTTCTCTTGTAAATCTTCTGATAAACCTTTTTATGGGACTTTCTGTCGGCACAAACGTAGTTGCCGCAAACTATTTTGGAGCTAAAAAATCTCAGGAGCTTCAGGACACTGTTCATACAGCAATTCTTGTTTCAATTTACAGCGGACTTATTCTTACTGTTGTGGGAGTTCTTGGTGCTAAGCCGATTCTCACCTTTATGCAGTCTCCGGCTGAGGTTTTGAATCTTGCGGCAATATACCTCCGCATTTACTTTGGCGGAATTACAGCAACAATGGTTTACAATTTCGGATCCGCCTTACTTCGCGCCAAGGGGGACACCCGCCGTCCACTTTATATCCTGCTTGCTGCAGGCATTATCAATCTGATTTTGAATCTGATTTTTGTTATCTGCTTTAAGATGGATGTAGCAGGAGTAGGGCTTGCAACTGTTATTTCTCAGGTGATTTCTGCAGTTGCTGTTCTAATCATTTTGATTAGAGAAAAGGATGATTTTAAGCTGAATTTCCGTAAACTGCATATAAACCGAATGATTTTTACCCGCATTGTAAAAATAGGACTTCCTGCAGGCTTCCAGGGAATTATGTTCTCTTTTTCAAACGTAATCATCCAGTCTTCTGTAAATGGCTTTGGAGCCATCATGATTGCAGGAAACGCTGCCGCAATAAATCTCGAAGCCTTTATCTATACAGCAATGAACGGCTTTTCTCAGGGCAGTCTTACTTTCTGTTCCCAGAACATGGGTGCAGGCAGAACTGACAGAATCAAAAAAATCGTCTGGATTTCTCAGGCTTGTATAATCGTAATCGGAGCAGTTCTCGGTGCAATCTTCCTTTATTTTGGAAATCAGCTTTTGGGCATTTTCTCTGCAAATCCGGAAGTTATCAAAGCCGGTATGGGCCGTCTCTGGATAATTTTCACAACCTATTTCCTCTGCGGTATGATGGACGGCATGGCAAACTCAATCCGCGGAATCGGCCACTCACTTATGCCGGTAATTTCCTCATTGCTCGGGGCCTGCATCTTCCGAATCATCTGGCTCTTTACAATCTTCCTGATCCCACAGTTCCATACACCGGCAACAATCTTCATGTCCTATCCAATCAGCTGGATACTTACTTTTGTTGCGAATGTAATTTTCTATAACAAATATATGAAGAAACTTTCAACCTAGTTTTATTTTTCCTCAATTTCTGCTATTATACCCCCATGAACATGGAAGCTTTTATTTTAGGCTGCGGTGGAATGCAGCCTTTACCATATAGACATTTGACATCTGTCTTACTGCGCCGCGAGGGTGACCTTTTTCTTTTTGATGGCGGCGAAGGTACACAGGTAAGCCTTAAAAGACTGAATCTCAAGTGGAAAAAAATCGACGCAATTTTTGTTTCTCATACACATGCAGACCACGTAACAGGACTTCCCGGCATTCTTATGCTTTCTTCTCAGGTAGACAGAACTGAGCCTCTTTACATTTATGGACCTCCAAAAATCAAGGAATACATTGAAAGCAGCCGTAAAGTTCTGGATATGTACATCAACTATCCTATTGTAGTAAAAGAAATTACAGCACCTTGTATTGTCCACTCAGGCAAGGACTTTTATATCCGCGCCTTTCCTCTGGACCACACTAAGGTTTGTGTAGGCTATACTCTTGAAGAAGCTGACCGCCCTGGTGAATTCCATCCAGACAAAGCTCGAGAGCTTGGTGTTCCATGCGGCCCCCTCTGGTCTGATTTACAGAAGGGCTTTGAAGTAAAAACACCGGAGGGAAAAGTCGTAAAGCCGGAAGATGTAATGGGCGAAAAACGAAGCGGCCGCAAGTTTTCTTTTGTAACCGATACACTTTTCAAACCTTCTATTATTGATGAGGTTCGCGGTTCAGACCTTTTGATCTGTGAGGGAATGTTCGAAAAAGAACTCGAAGATCAGGCAAAAGAGAAGAAACACATGACTGCCGTTCAGGCCGCAACAATTGCAAAAGAAGCAAACGTCCGCCGCATGTGCATGATTCACTATTCACCTCGCTACACCGACAAAGAGCTTCAGAAGCTCCTGGACGAGGCAAGGGAAGTGTGGCCGCAGACCGAACTTTCAAAGGATAGAATGCATATAGAGATACCATTTGTAGACTAGCGTGTCACCCTGAACTTGTTTCAGGGTCTTTACAAATGAGATTCCGAAACAAGTTCGGAATGACATATGTTATTGAATTATATGATAGAATTAAGTAATTTTTCAAAAAGTTACAATCAATCTGATTTCGCCGCAGCAGACGTCTCTCTTACAATCGCAGACGGCTCTATAACCGGTTTGCTTGGTCCAAACGGATCTGGAAAAACTACAATCATGAAGGCTATCTGCGGTTTTCATTTTCCGACCTCAGGCAGTATTACAATCAGCCTGCCGGATGGCAACTCTTTTACAACAGACGAAAATCCCGAGCTCTGCATGAAATACATTGGCTACGTGCCGGAAATCCCGCTGCTTCCAAAGGATATGCGGGTTATTGATTTTCTGCGTTACGCGGCAGATACTCACGGAATTTCAAAAGAGAAAAGAGAAGAAGCCTGCGAACTTGTAATCAAAGAATGCTCAATAGAAAAACTGCTTTCTAAAAAAATCAAAACTCTTTCAAAAGGTCAGCAACAGCGTGTAAGCTTTGCTCAGGCAATTATACATAATCCGCCTAATCTGATTCTGGATGAGCCTGTAAGCGGGCTGGACCCGGCACAGATTTTGCAGATGCGAGATTTAATCAAAAAGCTTTCTAAAACAAAGGCTGTGCTCATGTCTACTCATATTCTGCAGGAAGTTCGCTCTCTTTGCGATAACCTTTACATTATGAGTAATGGAAAGATTACTGCCAGCGGAACGGAAGACCAAATTACTAAGCAGGCTGGAAGTAAGTCTCTGGAAGAGGCGTTTATAAAATTGACACAGACAAGCGGGGAGTAGGATGAAGAATTTTCTCAAACATAATCTACTAAACAGCATAAGAACTCCATCGTTTGTTATCATTTCAATTCTTTTTGAAGTTTTCGTAGCAATCAACTTCTTTATCCGCCAGCAGTTTTTTACCGGTTCTGGAACTACAGACCTGATTCTTTTTTTCTCTGCCGTTCCTTATATCTGCATAATTGTGGTTCCGGCACTCTGTTATAAACAGAGCTTCAGCACTTATGATGATTTTATTCCGCTTTCGAGTCTCAAGCGGGAAACAGCAGTTTTCCTTACAAGACTGATTTTATACTGCATTCAGATAATCCTTCTTCTGCCTGCTATCCTCCTTGTAAATCTTTTTGGCACCACAGATGGCGGACAGATTTTTACAAGCCTGATTTGTCTTGTTTTTTACGGAGCAGCAGTAATTTCTTTGTGCGGTTTTATTCAAACTGCCATTTCAAATAAGGTTTCAAGCCTGATAATCAGCGCCCTTATACTTGGCATTTTCAACAGTGCTCATCTTTTTGCAGTTTACGTAAATCTCCCGGATTTTCTTACAAGCCTTGCCAGAAGCCTGAGTTTTGCCTGGCATTTTGATGCGGCTGGAAAAGGCCTTTTAGATACACGGGACCTTCTCTGGCTGGCAGGTTCAGCAGTCTTCTTCCTCTTTTTGAGCGATACTCTTATTCAGATAAAAAAGGGCAGACACTTCAGCAAAAATCTAAAAGTGCAGCATATCCTGCTTCCTGTAATCAGCCTGCTTGTTATGCTGAACGGAAGCCGCTGGTATACCCGTATTGATTTTTCAAAAAATAAAACTTACTCAATTTCAAAATATTCAAAGTCACTCATAAGCAGAATTGAAAGCCCTGTAAAAATCACTTACTATCGCTCTTCATCAATTGCAAAACTCTATCCTCAGATTCGCGATGTAGCTGATTTCCTCACAGAATATGCTTCCCAAAGCCGTAAAATCAGCCTGATTATAAAGGATCCCGACAAAGACAGCAGCACACGTACAATGCTTGAAAATTACGGAATTGCAAGCCAGCAGCTTCGTACAGTTTCTGGAACCAGCACAGAGTTCCTTACAGTATATTCTGCAATCGTAATTGAACAGGACGGCAATGCCGAAACTATTCCTTTTACCATGGCAGCAAATACTCTTGAATACGATCTTGACGGCCGCCTTCGCCATCTGCTTTCGGGCCAGGCCCGCACAGTAAACATAGTAGTTGGAAATGGTCTCAGTCTTACAGAAGACTACAGTTACGTTATTCCATGGCTTCAGTCTCAGGGCTTTATATGTAATCCGCTTTATATTGAAGACCCGGCCTTTGCAAAGGAACTGGATAATGCTCAGGGACCGCTGCTTGTTCTTGGCGACAGCCAAATCAACATTGAGCAGGCTATAGCCATTGAAGCATATATCTTAAAAAACAAGAGTAGTGCGCTTCTTGCAATCAGCCCATATACAGCAGATATTGAAAACTCCTGGTATATCACAGCTGCTCCACGAACAAACTTGATAGAGATGGCAGAAAACTGGGGCCTCAGATTCCTTCCTCAGATTACCGGTGATATATCATCTGCCCGTATAACAATGTATGCAGATGATAATAATTCAACACAGCTTTTGAATTATCCTCTCTGGCCAAGTCTTATGGCCCAGCAGAATGCCCCTCTTGGAATGACTCTTTTCTGGGTAACACCGCTTGAGCTTTCTGACCAGACAGACGGATATAAAGTATCTCCATATTTACTCAGTTCTACAGCAGCCTGGGGCATTGACGAAGACAAGTCCAGCCCAGAAAAGCTTTTTGAAACAAATCCATTCCTGATGAATCAGCAGGGTAAAAACTCAGGTTCAGAATATTCTTCAAAAATCCTTGCAGCTGAAATACGGGGAGCTTTACCAGGGCTTTTCAATGCAGCTTCTTCGGAGAACTCATATCTGATTATCATTCCAGACCAGTACTTTGTCAGCACCCTAATGAACGGTTATATAGGTGGTGATTCTGGTGATTACCGCAACTTTGAGTTCCTTACAAATGCCCTCTTGAAACTCAATGGAGAAGAGGAGCTTGCCACTCTGCAGAGCCGTACCACAAGAGATACAAGCCTTTATAAGGTAACAGACCTTGTTCAGATGAACTCTTTACGTCTCATTACCTTTATTATACTCTTTGCGATTTTACCGCTTTTACTCATCGCTATCGGGGTAATTTTGAATGTTAAACGCGAAAAATAGCTCAAAATTCACTAAAAATTCGAAAATACTCATCGGACTTGCAGCAATTCTTACAGTCCTCTATATTCTGTCTTTTACAAAAAGCTGCACCTCAACCGACAAAAGAGAAAAGGTAAAAACAGCTCTTGTTAATCAGAAATACAAAAACAGCATTGAATCTATCATCCTGCAGGATGCCACAGGCACTCTTGTTCTTAAAAACATCGGCAGTTTCTGGACAGTAGCGAGAGACACAGAATCAATAAACGGACCGATTCAGCTAAGAGTTGATATTCCTGCATCTCCAGAAAGGATTAATAATTTTATTGAAGAATTAATAAAAGTTCGTAATCTGTATAAAATATCAGACAAAATTAACTCAAACTCTTCTCTTGGACTCACAAACGGCACTGAATTCCACATCAGGTATAATTACACAAACGAAAGCTCCGATTCAGAAAGCTTTCACGAACTGATCTTCGGCAACCAGGACTTCTCACTCAGTTCGCGCTATCTGATGACCGGCTCTAATACTCAGGTCTATGAAATTGATACTTCTCTGGACACATATCTTACAACCTCAGTTCAAAGCTGGGCAGAACCATATATTATCTCCAGAGAAATTGTTAGTACCGATATTCAGACCATCACAGCCATCAGCACAGAAAAGGCTTATAAAAGCATAAACAAAATCACAGGAAAATCAGAGCAGGCAGACAAGCTTCTTGAATTACGCCATGGCGGCATTCCTACCAGCGATCAGATTTTAGATTCCAGTAAGTCTGAAACTCTTCTGGGCCTTGATATTGAAAACGGAGATAAGAGCTCAATCAAAATAAAAATAAATCCTCTGGCAAATCAGGAAAGTACATATCTGGTAGAAACAAATTATTTTGATTCAGAAGGAGAACTGATTTATAATTCTTACTCAACAATCAGCAGCTGGACTTATAACAAAATCAAAGAAATTACATTGTAAATAAAATGAGCCGCAACACAGGGCCAGAGTCTGCAGGACTTTTTATAACACAGACGCAAAGCTACATGGGCCAGGGCAGCATTCAAAACTGAAATCCAGCCCATATAAAGATGGGCAAAAGCAAAAACCAAAAGCCCCAGGACCTCACACAAAATCCTGCTTCCACGCCAGATTTTTTTTCTTGTAATCAGGCCGAATAACTGGTCAACAAAATAAAAGCGGTACAGTACTTCTTCGTAAAAGGCAGCGCATAAAAAGTTTAGCAGGCAGAAGAGCCATTGCAGGGCGTTTACAGGTTTTGTAACAAGAAGTTCTGCATCATAAGAGCCGGTAATTTCAGAAAGAAAACGGCAGAAAAGAGAAATTGCAAAAAGCATGCCAAAAGTAAATATAAGCGGAAAGACAATAAGACGCTGCCATAATCTGTCTGTTACTGAGCCTGTCTGGGCCACCCTGGCAGCTTGGCTTTTATCATAAAAAAAGAAAAGAATAAGGCTTCCTGTAAGGGCAAGTAAAATCTGATACCAGGGAAAGCTCCAGCCGGAAAAAAGTGCCTTGCCAGAAGGCAGCGCTGTGGTCAAGAAAGGAGGTACAATAAATAAGAAAATAATAAGCAAAAATACTGCTAAATCCGATAATAAAGTATGCTTTTTCATTCTAATGTGTTATAATTGTATTATAATAAAAAAGAGGGAATTTTGTACACAGTAACTTTTTTAATAATTTTAGTAATTATTCTGGCCATAATGGGAGCTGTATATACAGCCTTCAAGCCGCGCATTAACTTTTTTATAACTGGACTTGATTCAGGATTTTCATTTACAGAAATATCACTCTTATGGAATGCTGCAGAATTATGTAATCTTGAGCAGCCAACCTCTCTCTTTTATTCTTTGCCATCTTTGACAAAGTGTATGACCCAGATTTCAGAAATGACCAGTGCTGATAATTCTCAGAAAAATCAGCTGATAATGACAAAGCTTTTTAATTACAGAACTAAGATTCAGAATGAAGCTGATGATAAAAAGGGAATGACAACTACACATTCTCTGGATAAAGGACAGACTCTCCGAATCATTCTTCCGGGCAAAGGTGTATTTGCTTCAGAAATTGTTGGCAATGGAAACTTCCTTGTAATAAACGTTCCAAGACAGAAGAATCTTATTCCTTTTACAGGTGAAGACTGGGTAGGAAAAGTAATCAGTGTTTATCTCTGGCGTAAAGGAGATGCCCGCTATGTATTTGATACTACAGTTACCCAGAGCGGACTTTTCCTTGGTAAATCAGCTCTCTTCCTCAAGCATTCATCAAACCTTGTAAGAACACAGAAGAGAAAAGCAGTTCGCGTAAAGTGTCAGATTCACGGAATGCTTTATATAATCAAAAAAGATAAAATTGATATCAATGCAATTGAAACCCAGAACGGTTTCCGTTGTTTAATTGAGGACATCTCTGAATCCGGAGCACTCATAAGAATCGGTGGAAAAGGCCTGCAGAATGTTAAGATCAAACTGCAGTACAATATCCAGAATAAGCTGATTCTTATGGTTGGTATTATTAGAACCGTAGAGTTTAACGAAGAGCAGAATCAGTCGCTTCTGCACTTTGAATGTACTCACATTGAAACTTCTATGCGTAATGAAGTTCTTAAGTTTGTTTACAACATGATGCCACAGAATGAAAAGGAAGTTCTTGAAGCACTTGAACAGACTGAAGATGATGAAAATGAGGAACTGGCTCAGGCTCAACAGGAAGTAAAAACAGAAGGAACTGAAGGTACTGAAGGGATTGAAGGGGAAAATAAAGAGGCCGCATCAGAAGTTGCAAAAGATATTGCGGAAGCAAAAGGTGAGGCTACAAGTGTTCCAAATATGATTCCGTCTGAGAGCGGTAAAGCTGATTCTAATGACGATATACCATACAAAGAAGACGAGATAAATGTTTTTTAGGAAAACAATGAGGTACTGATTATGAAGAAAACTCTTAGCCTTATATTTTTTATAACATTCGCATTTTCTGCCTTTGCACAGACTACAAAAATCAAATTTATTAAAGGCAATATTTCAGATAAAACTTCTGCTGTTAGAGAAGCTTCTCCAGAGGATGCAGAATGGATTTCAAGACAGGCTGTAGATTTCTGTCTGGAAAATAAAGAAATTCTTGGAAATGACAGAGAGCTGGATGGACTTGCTGTTGCTGCCATTCTTTCATATTCTCCAGAAATCGTAAAAAAACTAAGTGAAGAAAACAAAGCAAAACTTACAGAAAATCTGATTTCTCTTTTTACTGAATTCAATAAGAGTTCTACAGTTCAGATTGCTGTAATTTCAAAAACTATTACTCTTAAGGATATAGTGCCTTCAGCTTCTTTTACAGCTTTATTGAACTCTTATTTAAAAACTACAGATGTAAAATCTGCAGACAGCGGAGTTTTTAAGGCTTGTGTCAGCGCTCTTGAAATTACTGGAAATGAAGAATCCTTCAAGATCTTATACGGATTCTTAAATGATTCTACATATTCGTCTTACAATAAAGAAATTGAAAAGGCTGTAATTGCACTTATTCCAAATGCAATGAACGAAGTTGCTGAACTTATTAAAGGTTCAGATATGAAGAAAATAATTGAAATTTTTGAACTTTCGCAAAAAAATTCACAAATTTCGAAAAAAAATCTCTGTGAAATTGCAGAAAATGTGTTAAGTGAGTCTATATTATATATAGACAATTCTTCTGGAACTTCTGCAGAGAATATTAAGGTTCAGCTTACTGCTCTTAAAATTCTGGATGATAATAACTGGACCCGTGCGTCAGCTACAGCTCTTTCATATTTTGCAATTTCAAAGAAGCTCTACGACAAAAGAAATATGAATGAGGAACAGTTTAAAACTGTTATTACTTCACTGAGAAACATTTCGCCCCTTGATGCTGTGTCTCCGCTTATCAGCTACCTGGAAGAATTGAATGCCCGTACAGAAAACGGAAGTACTGTTGCTTCTGAAATTGTACTGGCAGTAATCAATACTTTAGGTGCTATCGGCGACAAAGCTGCCTTTGACTCACTGCTTGCTGTGACTTATCTTAATTATGAGGAATCGGTTCTGACTGCTGCCCGAGCAGCACTGTCAGGACTCAGATGGCAGTAAAGGCTTTTTATTATTTTAAGAAACCAGTTTTTCTTTCTTCTTTAATCTGCATATTCATTTTTTATTCCGGGGTATTTAATATTCCGGATAAAACTTCTGCACGCTTTTTATTACAGGCAGAAGATGTAACTGAAATTTCTGGTATTATTCTTTCATCTCCTTCTAAAACTGGTTTCTTAAAATAATAAAAA
>SFOB01000177.1 GCA_004554075.1 Treponema sp. | reverse complement strand
AATGGTAACTTTTATGGAGCATTTAAGACAGCTGAAGGTGGGTCAAAGTTTGCACAGCTTGCTAAGGCAGATCCGATTTCTGCTACAAATAGGACTGTCATGAATGCAAATCCAGCGACAATGATGATGGCAGTAGCTTTATTTTCTATTGAGAAAGAACTTGGAAACATCGAAGAGATGCAGAAGCAAATTGTTTCTTTCCTTCAAATAGAAAAGGAGGCGGATATCGAAGCCGATGTTATAACGCTTTGTGAAATAATCACAAAGTATAAACATAATTGGGATAATGAGCGATTTATATCAAGTAACCACAAGATGGCTTGTGATATTCAGCGCAATGCAAGAAAGAATATGATTTTATACCAGAAGCAGGTCGCAGAAGCTTTAAAATCTAAGCAGCATCTTGTGCTAGGTAAAAAGGTGAATTCGACACTTTCAGATATGCAGAAGAAATTTAAGTACTATAGGCTTGCGTTATATACATTTTCAATGTCATCTCTAATCGAGATAATGTTAAGCGGTAATTTCAAGGAAGAGAATATCCATGCAGCGATTAGTGAGATAAGAAAGAATTCTGAGGAATACAGAACATTGTTTAGCGAGTGCTCTGTACATCTTGAAAGGCTTTCGAATGGTTCATTGGAAACCAATCTGCTTAAAGGAGTAGGTTCGGCAAGCAATGCTGTTGGAAAGCTAATAGGAAGTATTCCAAAGGTAAAAGACGGACCGGTTGATGAGCTGCTAATTGATAAAGGCGAAAAAATCCGTAGCGGAGCACAGGAAATCAGCAAGGAAGTTATTGAGTCATTTGCAGAGGTCAGCAATCCAAATACAGGTGGATTTATCAATAGACTTGAAGATATGGATAGGATATATAACCATACGAAAGAAATCTGTTTTGATAAAAATAATCTGTATTTGATAGCTGGATGAGTATAATCGTACAAATGCGAATCCCAGGGTGAGAGAGGAAAAATATGAAATGTTTTAGCTTAAAAAACACTTTATATGGAGTATTGTCTATGTTTGTCATATGTGGCTTTGTGATTGTAAATGCAAAAGTAACATATGCTAAAGAAAATACTGTAGATATTGAGGGCACAGTATATGAATTTGATGAAGACACAGAGTATGTGATTTCAGATGGAAAAGTCTCGCAAAAAGAACCATACGGAAAACTATCTGTTAGTGGTCAAATGGCTTCACCATCGGATAAAGATGGTATTAAATCCATATGCTTTTCAGGCGATTCACAAAACAAAGAATGTCTAACAATTTCATATACATATAATGACAGTTTACTAAAAGCCTCTGAGGAAGAATGGCATTTGATAGATGATAAGAGTAAAAAGGTAGATGTTTACTCTCTTGATAAGAAAATTCTTAAAGGCGCCATTATGGTGCAAACATCAAAAGATGGAAAAATATGGGTTGAGGATGAATCAAAAACTAATATTTTTGCGGAATCACCAGACGGAATAAGTGATTTATATTCTACAACCAGCGTACAACTTTCAAATGGATGTTATTACAGAATTATTGTCGCATATGAAGTAAGAAGAAAAGTGGATCCTAAAAAGGTTCTATTTTTAAATGTCAAGCAAGAGGAAACAGTGCGCTATGCTGAAATATATGAATTTTACGCATATGATCGTGCTGCCTCAAAGACCGAAAATGATGTTAATGCTAAGAAATATTATCTAGGCGAATTAAACAGGGTTGATAAGTTTGAAGGTTATACCGGTAAAAAAGAAATTAATTCTGAAGATCCTCATTATGGATGGAAGCTTGGGAAGTTCTACGTAAGTGGATATACCGATACGGATGACACAGGGAACGAAATAGATAATATTGTGTTTCTGAAAGCGGTTGGAGATAGAGTTACTCTTGGCTTTAATTTGCTCCAGGATATAAATTGTCTTGATGGAAATAGTAATCTTTCGATTATTGAGGATCCTAGTAACTTTGATCAATATTTTGAAACTCCAAGAATGAATTTTGGAAAAGGCGCATTGATAGTTAGAAAGATTAATGAAAATAATGATAAAGAGCCTGCAATCGAATATACAAATTTTCTTTTGGCAAACGCTACTGTAGGTGCTGATACTAAAATTGATTTATTCGAAGAGGGCGACTATGAGGTAGCACTTGATTACAAACTTCAAAATGAAAAGAGAAAAGTATTAGGTGCATCGGTTCTTCCGGAAGAAGCTAATTACAGGATTTATTTCAAATTTTCGGTTAGAAATGCAAATTGTATGGTTTATCCGTTTGATGTTAAGACAGGTGGTGAACTTACAAATAGTTCTATGACCGAGAATGGCTTTTATCTTGATTTAGCGAAATCAAAATATCTTAAGGTAATCGTTAAGAAGGAAGTTCTAAAAGATGGATATGATGGATTAACAGAGGACACTCGTTTTAATCAATCTGCAAAGGCTGGCGATAGTTTTACTGATGAGGGCATTTATACAATAACAGTGACAAATCCTTATACAAAGCAAACTACGGTTAAAAAGATATGTGTAGGTAAAAATAATGTCCTTAAAGCGCATATGACGACGGGGCTCTCAATCAGTGAGATTAATGATAAACTTGCTAATGGTGCAATTATTGAAAAGGATGGAACTATAACAGATCCGGAACCAGTAGTCTTGGAATGTGTATGTGAGAAGAAATGCTCAATCGATGGAATAAATGGAAAGTGTGAGGCGTGTCTTGCTGATTATTCAAACTGTATAGGCGTCGATGAATATATCGAAGAAATGCAAGCTGAAGAAAGTGCTTCAGAAATTGAAGAAGACAAGGAATTGCCTATACAAGATAATTCGATTTCGGCTGAGAAAAAAGAAGTAATCGATAATGGCGAAGAAAGCAATATTACGTCTGAAAACGAAGAAAATAGTTATGATTCAGATGAACCTCAAGAAGCCGAAAATATTTATAATACTTGGATACTAGTTATATTAGCCGTAGGAATTTGTGCAATCATTGTTTACTTGCTATTAAAAAAGAAGAATGTAAATACTGGAAGTACAAATGGAGATAACGAATGATGAGAAGACTTGTTTCAATTTGCTTGTGCTGTGCACTTATATTATCTGGATGCGCAAGTAAAGATACATCTGATATTAATACAGAAAGTACTAGTGTTAATACAACTGAAGAGAATAGTGCTACAACATCGTATGTGGCAAATGAAGTTACTCCTGAACTGAATGATGACACGAAGAGTAATGATGAAGGATTTGATGAGAATAAAAAGGATACAACAAATGTAGATGCAATAGACAGCAATGATGTAACGGTTGAGGATGCCAAATTCGGCGGATTGGATGATCCAGCATTAATTCCATATGTGGAAAATCAGATTTATTCTCAATTAGTGTCAGAACTAGATAGCGAAGAATACTTCGTTGAAAATGTTGAAGCAGTATATATTTCTCAGGAATATCTTGCTGAGCTATCATATAATTCTCAATCAAACATATATTTTGGGTACACGCTCGATGAGATTGAAGCTGAGTTCGAGGGACAAAGATATATGTTCACATTAGGCGACGATGGGCAGACAGTTGTAGTTCCTCTTGAAGAAGTATATGACGATACATACGATCAAATTATTAAGAATGTAAGTATAGGTTCCGGAGTAATACTTATCTGTGTTACCGTTTCTGTAGTATCCGCAGGAACCGGTGCTCCAGCTGTTGCGATGATATTTGCTGCAAGCGCTAAAACCGGAACGATAATGGCATTAAGTTCTG
>SFOB01000176.1 GCA_004554075.1 Treponema sp. | reverse complement strand
ATTTGACTGTTGAGACATTGGAATAGTACATGGAAAAGATTGAAAACAAAACAGAACTTACACCAAAACAGATTGTAGAGAGACTGGACTCATATATTATCGGCCAGGAGAAGGCTAAGCGTGCCGTTGCAGTTGCTCTTCGTAACCGCTTCCGCCGTCTTAAGCTGCCGGAAGAAATCCGCGATGAAGTTGCTCCAAAAAATATTTTGATGATCGGGCCAACAGGCTGTGGTAAAACTGAAATTGCCCGCCGTCTTGCAAAGCTCTGCGGCGCTCCATTCCTCAAGGTTGAAGCTACAAAATATACAGAGGTTGGTTACGTTGGCCGCGATGTAGAAAGCATGATCCGAGACCTTATGGCAGTGGGCTACAACGATGTTAAGGCCGAGATGGAAGAACAACTTCGCGAGAAGTCTGTGAGCGTTGTTGAAGAACGCCTGCTGGATCTCCTTCTTCCTGGTACTGATAAAAAAGACGAAAAGAAAGCTTCAAACGACAGCAAGATGGATATCAAACCTCTTGGCTTCTTAACTCAGCCTAATCCTAATGAAATTACAATTGATTTGAACAAGGTTGCTTCTGATATGCAGGAGGCTTTGAATCAGGCAAATCAGGCTGCAGCGGACCAGCAGAAGTCTGATGAAGATGCTGCAGAAAAAGAACGCGAAAATCATACTCGTGAAAAGTTCCGTCAGATGCTGCGCGAAGGAAAGCTCGAAGACCGCGAAGTTGATATGGTTGTTCATCGACCTCAGGGTGGCCCGAATATGGAAATTATTGCCGGCGGCAGTATAGATGACCTTCAGAACAGCATGCAGGGAATCCTCAATATGATGAATGGTCAGGGCCGCGGTAAAAAACGCACCCTCACCGTAAAGGAAGCCCGCAAGATTCTTACCGAAGAAGTTCTGGACGGAATGGTTGACCACGACAAGGTTGCCGATGAAGCAAAGAAGCGTGTAGAGCAGAGTGGTATTATCTTTATTGATGAAATTGATAAGATTGCAGTTCACGGCGAAAGTCACGGACAGGATGTAAGCCGCGAAGGTGTTCAGCGCGATATTCTTCCAATCGTAGAAGGAAGCAACGTAAACACAAAGTTCGGCGTAATCGATACAACTCACATTCTATTTATTGCAGCCGGTGCCTTCAGTGTTGCCGCTCCAAGCGATTTGATTCCTGAACTTCAGGGACGTTTCCCGCTGCGTGTTGAACTTGAATCTCTTCATAAGGAAGATTTCAAACGCATTCTCAGCGAGCCAAAGAACAGCCTGATTATGCAGTATACTTCGCTGCTGGAAACAGAAGGCGTGAAGCTCGACATCACAGAAGATGCCCTTGACCGCATGAGTACTATTGCCGAAGAGGTTAATGCCAGTGCAGAAAATATCGGTGCCCGCCGTCTCCACACAATTATGGAAAAGGTACTTGCCGACATCAACTTTGAAGCCGACGAACACAAGGGCGAGACAATCAAGATTGACGCTGCCTATGTTGACGAAAAACTCGAAGGCATCAGCCAGAATCAGGATTTGAGCCGCTACATTCTGTAAAATAGACTAATTTTTCGCTATGAAAAACTCGCCGCTTTTCAAATTGAATTATTTGACAGGCGGCGTTATTCTTTTTATAGAACAAAGGCAGCCGGCGCCTTGTAAAGGAGCGTTTTATGAAAGAATATTACACAATTAATGAAGTAGCGGTAATGACTGGTTTTACCACAAGAAGCCTTCGCCTTTTTATTCAGCAGGGATTTCTTGCAGGTGAAAAAATTGACGGTAAATGGAACTTTTCAGTTGAACAGCTTGAAGCTTTCATTTCTAATCCAAATATCAAAGCTGGTATAAAAATCAAAAACAATGCTCTTGTTTATGATTTTCTTGCTGACTTTGAAAAAAGTGAAAATATGACTTGCATTATTCTGGACTTTCATATTTCTTCAAATGAAGAATTTGAAGAAATCAGTTCATATTTTTGTGCTGCCATGTCCGACGAGAATGTATCTGTATCTAAAATGAAACTTGAAAAACAGAATAATTCTGTACGACTCATTATAAGTGGTCCTGAAGATTGTATTGCTGATGTAATGAAAAAGTGGTACGAGAAAAAATAAGGACTTTTATCTCCCTTATAAAAAAAACTGCTTCAGTCAGGCAAACTGAAGCAGAAGGAGTAGGAGGACTTTTTCTAATTATTTTCAATTATTGTTTATTTAAAGAGCTGCGGAAAATCTGCAGCTTTTTTTACAGCATCTTCGAGTGACATTCCTGTAAAGGCCTGGGCAACCAGGTTGCGGCCACTCTTTTTATCGTCTATAAAGGCACCGACTACGATTCCAGGAATAACACTGTCAGGATTGTTTGGAGCGTTTGGTCCACCGAGATCTGTGCGGCACCAGCCTGGGTCTGTAAGATTGATGCAGACATCTGTACCGTCGAGTTTTCCACCGAGGTCTGCAGTTACTTTATCGAGAGCAGCTTTACTTGCGCTGTAACCAGCCTGTTCCGGTTCATTGCGGATTCCACTTGTTGTATTGATTACGCGGCCAAAGCCTCTGTCAATCATTTTTGGAATAAAGTGATAGCAGAGCATCATTGGGGCAATTGTATTGATTACAAAGCTTTTTGAATAATCTTCTGCTGGAGTTTTCCAGTAGTCGGTTCGATAAGCAATCTGAACTGCGGCGTCGTTGAAGAGGATGTCGACTGGCTTGCCGTGACTTTCGATTTCTTCTATCATATTTTGAACCTGTGAAAGGTCACTGAGTTCTGCTGCTACATCATAAGCTTCTACGCCCATAGCGCGAACTTCTGCAAGGACTGCAGCAGTGTGCTCAAGTGAGCGGCTGTGCAAAATCAAGTTACAGCCCTTGCTTGCCATAAACTTTGCAATTCTGTATCCGATTCCACGGTTTGCGCCGGTTATCAGCGCCCATTTTCCTTTTACATTTGTCATTTGTTTTCTCCACGTCATTCTGAACTTGTTTCAGAATCTCTGTTAATAGATCCCGAAACAAGTTCGGGATGACAGTTTTTATTGGAATTTACTGATAATCTCATCACACCACTTGTCAAAGTCCGGATCTTCGGTCTGACACTCGGGATGTGAGAGTACATATTCTATTGTCTCTCTGATTCCCTGGTCTGCACGCTTTGTAGCCACAAAATCAGGCACAAGTGCTTTTAATTTACTGCAGTCAAATACAACTGAGTTTGCCTTGTCTCCAATCAGGCTTCCTGTAAAATCATAATTTGAATGACTTGCAAGATAGCTTGAAGAAACATAAACAGGCTTAAGCTCAACGCCAAGAGATGTAGCAATACTCTGGTAAATCTGATTCCAGGTTACACTTTCATCACTCATAATCTGAACTGCTTCGCCGATTGCGTGAATGTTTCCCATAAGGCCGACAAAGCCTTTTGCAAAATCTGAATTGTGAGTAATTGTCCAGAGTGAAGTTCCGTCACCGTGAATAATTACAGGCTTTCCTTCTTTGATTCTCTTTACAACCTGCCAGCTGCCTTTGTCGCCGTGAACTCCAAGTGGTACCGACCTCTCATCATAAGTATGACTAGGACGGATAATCGTTATAGGGAAGTTTTCCTCACGATACAACTTCATCAGATAATCTTCGCAGGCAATTTTATTTCTTGAATATTCCCAGTAAGGATTTGCAAGCGGAGTTTTTTCGCTGATGATATAGTTGCCGCAAGGCTTCTGGTAAGCCGATGCAGAAGAGATGTACATGAACTGACGTACTTTGCCTTTAAGGAGG
>SFOB01000175.1 GCA_004554075.1 Treponema sp. | reverse complement strand
TTTCTTGATGTCGGTGTTGCCCAATTCGTCGTATTCGCCATAGACGGTGATTACCAACTCATTGTTGGAGAAAACGCGGCCGTCGCCATTGGCTGGAGCCTCGCCCTTGTCGAGAAACGAAGGGTATTCGCAATGGAATGCGAAGCGTGGGTTCACATATTCCACGAAATAAAAATCGTCGGGCACCTTTGAGCCGACGTTCACTTCCAGCAAAGTGGTGTCGGCTGTCTCGGTGGACTGTTCGGAGTTTGCTTCTTGTTTTCCGCCTTGGCACGCAGCCATTATGCCGAGTAGCATCAGCGGAGCGATAAATTTCAGTTTCATATCTATGTTTTTGTGTTCATTTTGCTTTAAGTTGCTCCCGACAAGTCGGTGACATCCATTGTCGTAGTGGCAATGTCGAGCATAGCACATTACACACGCATTTCTGTAGTAATCCTTTTGCTGTTCTATCTATCTGTGTAAGAAACTTCTTTAATCTTGTCCATATTAATGCATTTCGCAAAAAAGTAAACAAAGAGAGCTAAATAATCATAAATCGCATTGAACTGTTTCTTTGTACTTAATTCAATGTCTATGCCATGCCCAATTTTATTTCGATTTTTTTTGAAACTAATATAGATATTATAAAATTTGGGCCAATGGGTGTTTGGCTCATATGTTGTGTTCACCCAGGAGGATGCCTCTTTGAATAGATTGACACAATCCTGTAATCCTCCTGTCTTTGGGTCTGTCGGTTTGTCTGAATTAAACATGTATATACTTCGTAAGAGTGCCTCAAAACTAAGGATGACTTGTTGTAATGCGGCATACAAGTCAAACTTGTCAATTTTATAATTCAAGAACTCATCCACCTTTCGGGTGAATTGCTCTGTCAGAACCTTTTGTTTTGTTACCCTTATAAATTTCATCAGCAATGGAATATAATCTTCTATTGTTAAAGGCAAATCCCAGAATCTATTGTATTCGCATAATTCTTCCTTTAAGCGGTTGGATAAATTGTCGTAATCAATGTCTTCTCTTCTGTTTGGAAGTGTAAATACCTCTTTCGTTTTTTTCGGTTGTTCTTCTTTGTCAGATGAGGCCTCTTTTGCAGAGTATGATTCGTATACAAGTAATTCTTTGTTTAATTTTAAACATTCAATATCGTTGATTGAAACTCGTTGTATTTCTTTAGGGAGTTTTTTTATGATTCTATAAAATATTGTGTTAGAACCACCATTGACATTAATTACATCAGAACACATCTTTTTTAGTTCTTTCAAACTGCAGGTGCAATCGTCGCGGCATTCTAACTCGTTCTTAATAGTCTGCATTACCTCCATATAATATTTAGGTTGCCTTTCTCTATTGCCTACGGTTTCTAAATCAAATAACTCTAATTCTAGTGCTTTTTGATTTAGTGTAATGGTGTCTTTGTCTTCGTCATAGATGAACAGATTATCAGGATTGTCATCTGAACAGTAAAAGCGGTTTAAGTAATATTGACCAAGGTTTCTAATTGAATAATCTGTTTCAGAAGATGCTTTGATAATTTTATTTTCTAAATTGTTGTATTTTAATGTGTGGCTAGGATTTTCTTTTAATATTGAAATTGCTGTGTTAATTATCCAATTGGTCACACCGTTTCGAGTTCTATTTCGCCATGTGTATTCTTCGTGTTTTGATATTGCTTCAGAGTAACACATTATGTTTTTGTCTTCATTCGCTGGTTGGCAAAACTTCAACACGTATGTTCTAATGGAGGATTCCTGATATGCGGCATATCCTTTAGACTCAACAAAACACATTAAATCATCCATTTTGAACACTTCCTTTTCCTTTGCAAATGTCGCAATGGTTTCAATAATAGATGTCAAACTTTTACCATCTTCTTGATACCTGTAAACACCTTGCCTACCAGCATTTTGGATAAAATTGAATTTTCTTTTAGCATTACCGAAACTTACCGCAAAATTAGAATCGTCTGTACCTGTTTTTTCTTCATTCCAAGTTCTCAGCATGGAATCTGTTATTTCTTGTGTCGTTCTGTTTTCGTAGAACAATCGTGCAATTTTAATGTCATTGCTTGGAAGATGCTCATATTTAAGTTGGCATTTTCCTCCCTCTTGCTCTATCCATGTGTGGCACGAGAGTATTCTTTGTAGAGTTTCTTCGTTTAAAGAATTGTCGGTATCGGTATCCAAGATTCCCAATATAAGTTCGTCTTTAGGGTATGGAATAGCCTTATCTTTGAGAAAGTCATAAAAAGCTCGAATATGCTTGTAGACTGAGGCTTTCTTTTCATTTCTGGAGTCTAAAATGATGTATTCTTGATCTTGGTACGTTCGGAATTGTCCCATTTCTAACACATCAAAATCAAAAAGACGTAATATTGATTGGATGATGCTTTCTCCAGAGTCTTTTTGAATATTGGCTTTTCTTTTTAAATAGTCCATGCTCCGATATAAACAGTCGTCTTTAACTTCAATCAACTCTGTGATGAAATCCTCATTCCAAACAATATTCTCCGCAATAGGGTTTGAATATCCTCCCATTAGTTTGGGCAAGATTCTTTTTTTTAATAGGAAGCGAATTTGGTCATGGGTGACGGGGCGCCCATCTAATTCTTCCTTCAATTTTCCAACAAGCTCGTAGCTTTTGGGGGTTAATAATAGGTTTTCAATAAGAAATGCTTCGGTCTTTTTGTCGCTTCTTAACCGCAATAAATCTATTGTTTGGCGAAGGGCCGTCTCTATTTTTGTAGCAATAGTGTGTTGGTTGTTGTCGGTAAAATGTGGCAACTCCTGGATTTGGCATTTCCTTTCAAAGTTATTTTCAATTTTGTCAAGATTGTTCATGATGTATTCTTGGACGTGTTGTATTATCGTCCACATTTTACCCCCTTTTTGGGGAACTTTAAATACTTCCGTCTGGGAAATGTCAAGAATTTCTATTAGCTTGGTTTTCCCTAATCTTTCTGAGAAAACTCTTACTTTTTCAATGTCATTGCCGTTGTTATAGTCTTCTAAAAGAATGCTGTTCAATTTCGATAGGGGAATGTCGTACACAGGACGACTTCTGAACTGAATAGACGTCTGTATAATTACTTCGCTTGCAGGTTCTTCTTGGTTAGTTATATTATCCGAAATGGGGCTAGTCGTGCCTTTTACTAGCAATTTTTCAATTTTTGGTATCATCTTTTCAAATTCATTTCTGAAATCAAAAAATTCCTTAGAGGCTTTTTTCCCCATTCCTCTGATGTTTGTTATATCGGTTTCTGTGTAATCAAGAATTTGTATTATTTTTTTGCAATTCATTTTATTCAAAAGGGAAACAACCCGATTTGTCATTTGTATTCCCAAACGAGATTGTTGCTCCAAAAAAGAATCAAAAGATATTTCAGAAATCACATTTTCTTTGTAATTGGCGGCTCTGTCTTTCTCCATCGTATTTGTTAATTTGTTTTCAAATAAATTTATGTATCCTACAAAGATATATAAAAAACAAATTCACACCAATAGTACTGAGAACGTTTTTCGTTTTCTCTTGCAGTTAGGATCAGGGCAGAATCTGATGGACAGTAATATTCTAATGCAAATTGAATATGATGCTGGTGGCTGTTTAAACAACAAGGACAACCTTACGGCGTAAGGTTGTCCTCTGAGATATGACCATCTGTAAATGAATATTATATTGTTTGGATTAATGCACGAATGCCACGTTGTCAACCCAGAGGGTCATGCCCACGGTGCCTGTGTAGGCGGTGCCGCAGCCGCTTGAGAGCATCACCAGCACATGGGTTGGCTTG
>SFOB01000174.1 GCA_004554075.1 Treponema sp. | reverse complement strand
CATATAGTCATCCCCCATCATATCTACCTTTCCTTTGTAGGATGCAAACACATTGGTGAAGGCTGCACATAGTGGCTCGTTTATGAACTCAGAATAGAAGAAGTCCCAAAGCCAGTCGGCCGTGAGCATCATCCTTTGGTCATAATTTGTCGGATCGTTAATAAACTGCTTAAATCCGTTCTGCTCGTCATTCATAAACTTCAGAACACTTCGGTTGGCAGAACCCATGATATTCGACATCTTTGAGCAGAGGAAAGCGGTATATGGATGCAGTGGGAAAAGATTTTGGATATGGTTCTTCTCTTCAATAGAATTGCTCTCGCACAGATAATCATAGAGACTTTGGTCAATCTTCTCTTTTACAATCTCCTTAGCAATACTGAAAATGTATTCGTTTTGTAGCCTAAAAGTGTGACGGAGAATCAAATAGGTTGAGATTTCGTCCATCTGATAATCTACGCTATCATAACGGTCGCTCATCTTCGTGATGTCTTTTCCCTTTGCGTCAAGGCTCGCACTTTCTGTCCTGTGAGAAATGAGATAGAGGAAGACATTACTGTTCTGTGACTTCTCGGCAATGTTCTGCAATACATTGATGCGGTCGCTCTTCAGTGTGTCCATCACGCTGGTAAACTCATCCCAGAAGATAATCAGTCCATTGGCAATACCTGCTCCCTCAATAGCCTTCTCCACCTCAACGAGCCAGTCACTGATGCTGTCGCTTGTCAGGTAGGTCTTGTCAGCGGCAAGGGCTTCCTCCAAATGCATGAACACATCAATATCATTATTCTTCAGCTTGGCAAGCAACTTGTCGTAGTTAGGAGCCTCAGAGGCCAACTCGTCGTTGTTTTCCAACAGTTCTGGAATGCGTGACTCGTGGCTTTCCACCCACTTGATTGCTTCATCGAAATCTGAGCGGACAATAATATCCGGGTAACCAGCAGCCACAAGCGCCTTTTTTGTTTCACGCTGTATGGAAAGTGAAAATCGTGGTATGTTGTATGCTCCCTCTACACCCTTCAACAAAACAGGAAAATATCTTTTCTGCTTACGGATAGCTGTCAACTGAGCACGGGTGACATCGTTAGGAATATTCTGTATATAGGCTTCAACTTCATTTAAATCATCGCATAGCAAATGACGCACCACGCTACTGGCATGACTCTTGCCTGTACCGAATGTACCTCGACCCCACATGGAGCGGCGTTTGCTTATCTCAGTTGAAGTGATAGCTGTTATGCTGCGTTGCAGCAGGTCGCAAAACTGTTTTGTCGGGATGAACGTACGCCACATGTCGGGCGTTTCATCAGTCATGTCATATACAGGCAGGAAATCCTGCATCTTTATGTAATCAGAATATTTTGTTGCCATAAGTTATTTGTTCGTTTTATATACATTATATTATTGTACTTCATACAAATGTATTGACATTATTCTGTTATTCACATTTTATATAATTTCGTATTAACACCTCTTTAAGTTTACTCCGTGTTTCGCTATTATGCATATAATGAAACAAAGCATCATCCAAGTATGCATATTCAACTAATGTACGAAGTGTACTTATAGGCATCGTATTCTTACGTTCATATAATTTGAATTGTATATTATCGTCTCCGTATTGCTTGAAATGCCAAAAAGATTCACTTTTTAGATGGTAGAAAGGAAACCACACATAAGGAGTTTTTGTCTTTGGGAACCACTTTTGCCACTGAATAGCAAAAGAATCACTCATCAACTTATTGTGAGGAATTCTATTTTCTATCAAATTTCCGTATTGGATCATGTCAATAATTGCGAGCAGTAATATTGCTTTATTTGGAGCTTTCTTATTATTTGTGATATTGACTGACATTGAGGAAAAACGATTAACATACCACTCCAATCCATTACTATTTTGCATTGATAAGCCCTCGCAAACCTGAAATTTGTTTGTGTCACAATAATCGTTATACGCTTCAATTCTTTCACGAATAGCGTATTCCAATATAGGGCTTAGCGGCAGATGGTGCTTATTAATAAGCCTCAGTACCATTTCAAGTTCCTCTTTGTCAGTCATCGTTAGAGCATCAATCTGAGTATGTCAATTGCATTAAGGTCGTCACGAAGAATGATGTTGTCCAATCCCATATTAAGCTCTGCACGAAGCACATGATTGGCCTCTTCTTGGAGTGAAAGGAGAAAACGCTCTAATATGTCTCTGCTGATACCGAACTGGCGATAAATTCCTTCTTTCTGATTTTCGTCATAGAACTCTGAAATAGTAAGTGATTTTCGGTTCACAGCTTCACTGTATCTATAAATAGAATATGCAACAGAAACAAATGATATTTCATTATGAGCCATTCTGGTCACACTTAGTTTATTGCCATTCTTTTCCAATACACCAACGGGAATAGTTGAAGACAAAGGACTCTCCTTTAATGTGTTAATAAAAGCCTTCATGACATTTTCCCTGACAGTATTAGTATATTCAGGGAAGTCTTCGTTTAACATACAATCAAGTATATCTCTTCCATACGGTTTTGAAAAATCACACTTTTCAATAAACCATGCAATTAAACTTGAATTGTTTGATAAAGAAATCCACAATAATTCCCATACAATACTCTTGTTGATGGAATAGAGTTTGCTCAGCATTATTCCAAACTCAGTTGGAAGCTCATTCATATTGATAACTCCGGCATCTATCAACCATTTTTTCAATATTGGTATCTGCTTTTCTTTATTGAGGCCGTGGTTTAGATTCTTAAAGAATGATTCTGGTGCACTAAAGTATATTTCTATCCACCGATCTCTTAATCCAAAAGTGTTGTACCTATTAATTTTTGATTTTGCGTTATTCATATCGTTTATAATTTTTTCTCCTATAGTTTTCTTTATTGAATTAGCAACCTCACATCCATTGTCAATAAAATCCAAACATTTGTGACAATGTATACATTTGTCTTTGTCAATCTTAACAATTGGAACTACTGATAATGCGCCTGTAGGACACTCGACTTCACACACTTCACAATGTGCGCAATGTGTGGCTTTGTTAAGCACTCTTTTAATATGGCTAATAAAAGAGATATCATGCCCACAGTTTGGTATGTAAATATTATATGCATCAATATCTGTATCTATGTCTATTTGGAAATTATATATGCCACTTGAATATCTAATAGTACCGGAAATGAATGATTCTTCTTTTTTGAAGCCACTTAATCCCAAAGTAGTCAACCAAGTGATAATGCTTTCTTTGGGATGGCTTATTGAGGCAGAGAAATCTGGATTTACTGCCTTAATAACAAATTGGGATGATGTTTCAAAGCGATTACCACCTGCTCTGACCTTCCATTTCCTGAGTTTAATGAATTCTTCAACATTTTTAATACCAGCTCTTTTAGCATTTTCACGCAACTTATCTATAAATGGCTGAGCTGTTTCTTTGAAAAATTGGTAGTCTTTACAATCTCCTAGTTCAGAACTCAAAGGACACACAACACATCCTACCCTATTTAATCCTTTTCGATAGGCTTTATTTATCGGAAGATGGTTAAGTAGTAAATATATCCATACCTCTGTTGTATTCCAGTCAAATATGGGACGTACATTTAAGACGTTATTATGTTTTACACCTTTACCAATTCGTGCATATTGTGACCTTTTATCGCTTTCTTCTGCCCTAACTCCTTCAAAAGCCATTACATTTGGCTGACGGCCAGTTCCATTAATTTGTTTCAGCAACCTGTATAATGGGGCTGTTTTCATTACAGCACAACACCATCTATGGATGCGGCTTGGCGAATCCATGACATCCCAATAATGAA
>SFOB01000173.1 GCA_004554075.1 Treponema sp. | reverse complement strand
TCGGTTTGTTGTTTTGCGGTAAAAACATTTTATCCGATTCAAACCTCTTTTTCTATCTTAGGCTATTTTAGCCAATCCACAACTTTTGATTATAACTCCGGAATCAAGGGCGAGCACAGTCTTTATGCAGAACCTGTGATTCATGGAAGTAAAGAGGAAATTGAGCTTTTAAAGGCTGATTTTTTGAACATCAAACGCAGGCTTGAAATGAGCGACAATTTTTATTTTCGGGAAAGTCTTGGAGCGGCAAGCCTTCAGATGAATTATGATTTGTTTGAACCCCATAAAAAACGGGATGCAGAAAAAGGACTGTCATCTGACATTCCACAGGGGGCTGCAAGCGTGGTAAAACGGCTAACTGAAATCTTAGCTTCGGGCGAGGCCATGACTCACCGTGAAGTTTCCTATTACGCTGAACGATTGAACGTAAGCCCCAAATATCTTTCTGAAACTGTAGCCAGACTTACAGGTAACAGCGTAACTTATCTTATAAACCGTTACGCCGGCCCCATTATCAGCGGACTTTTAAAAGACGATTCGCTGTCTGTAACGCAAATTGCATACCGCATGGGATTTTCCAGCGTGTCTTATTTTTCCAGATATACAAAGCGTTTACTTGGAGTAAGCCCTGCGGAATTCAGGCGGAAGATGTAAAGTGACAAAGGAATTTGTCGGGATAATAAGTTTCAAAAGTATTGATATTTTTAATAGGAGCAATTTATGAAAAGATGTAAAGCGCTGTCCTTCTTTCTTTTTGGAACAATCGGACAGATTTTGATTGTATGTCTTGCGGTTTGTTTACTAAGAATTATTGGAATGACAGTGGACTATACTTCGCCGATAGGATTAGTAGCAATCTCAATTGGAGGTATATCGTCTGCTTTATGGGGAATTGTAATATCAATAAAGTATAGGAATACTTCATTTAGAACTATCCTGCTTGATATTTTTAAAATAAAGCAACCTTATAAGAATTATCTATTAGCTTTGTTGTTCATTTTTTTGGATTTTTTGCCTGTGATATTTGGTGGGAAAATAGTAATAAACGCATGGTTTATTCCGGTATTCATGTTTCTTAAGCACATTGCTTTCGGTGGAATCGAAGAAATTGGCTGGAGATATTTTTTTCAACCGGTATTGCAGGAACGAATAAACTATGTATTAGCGACAATCATTACTTTCATGACATGGGGAATATGGCATTTCTTATATTTCTTCATTGAAGGTACACTTTCAGATGTTAATATACTACCTTTTTTAATTGGATTACTGACGAATAGCTTTATTCTTTCAGCGCTGTACATGAAAACAAAGAATCTTTGGTTATGTATAATGACGCATTCATTAATTAATGTATGTTCACAGCTATTCCTGGACGGAAATATTTATGTGACATATGCATGCAGAGTATTAATTATTGTATTAGCGGTAGCAATTACTTATTCAAGCAAAGAAGAATTACAAGATTAATACAAGACAGTTGTGGATAAAATTCATGTTTGTAGGGGTGACAGTATTATGAATCCATGGGAAGAAATCAGCTTGGCGGATTATGAGAATCATATGAGCCTTACTTCTGTATTTCAACTTCAGGCATTGAACAAAATGATGAAGCTTCAATTTGAAGCATATCCAGTAACATCGGCAATCGTATTCGGGATTGCGGGTGGAAATGGTCTGGAACATGTGAATTTAAAAAAGTATAGCAAAATATATGGTATAGATATTAACAAAGCATATTTGGAGCAAGTTAAAAAACGATATTCATTTATGGGAAGTGTTCTAGAATGCAAAAGGATTGACTTGACTTGTGAGTCTGATATGTTGCCGGAGGCCGATTTGGTAATAGCAAATCTAGTTATAGAATATGTTGGATTTGAGGCGTTCAAGAGGGCAATTCTGAAAACAGAAGCAAGGTATGTATCCTGTATCATTCAGATAAATACAGATGAAGAAACTTGGGTTTCAAATTCTCCATATATTCATTCTTTTGATGGACTCGACGTTATACATCATCAGATGGAAGAACAAACTTTGAGTGATACTATGAATGAAATTGGATATAGTATGTTAAAAAAAGTTGAGACCCCATTGCCAAACGGAAAGAAGCTTGTAATGCTTGATTTTGAACGATAACTTCAAATTTGTAAGGAAGGTAATGAAATATGGAGATAATGACATATCAGGAAAAGTACAAGGATCAGATTATAAACCTTATATTGGATATTCAAAACAATGAGGCAAAAATTAATCTTTCATTGGACGAGCAGCCTGATTTAAAAGATATTAGGACCTGCTATGAAAAAGATGGAGGGGAGTTTTGGATTGCGCTTGAAGATGATGAGGTAATTGGAACTTTAGCCTTGATGAATAAAGAAAATGGAAATGCCGTGCTCAAAAAGGCTTTTGTTAAGGCTGAATACAGAAAAAATGGTATTTTAAGCCTCCTTTATGATGAACTTTTAAAGTTTGCTAAGGAGAAGAAAATCCATAGATTTGTATTTGATACACCATCTGTTGCAACAGATTGCCACCAGTTCTTTGAGAAACGTGGGTATCAAAAGATTACAAAAGAGGAGATTCCTTTTGAGTACGATTTTCCAGATAGAGATTCATATATATATATGATGGAACGATAAATTCAAGTTTCGTCGAGATGATGTGGTGGAGTGTTAAAGCGGAAGGATATAAAAAGAGCGAAAAATATCCGCTGGTTTTCTTTGTGCCGGATGCCAGCGCTGACACTTCAATCGACACGGCGACCCTTACCCAGGGAAACGGAGCGACCATCTGGGCGTCTTCTGAAGAGCAGGCAAAGCACAAGGCCATTGTCGTTGCCGTTCAGTATCCTTTGAGTGTCGTAAAAGAATACGGCCCGCTCACCGGTGACGGATACAAATGGTCAAAGGGACTTACCGCCGTCTATAACCTTTTGCAGAAAGTAGTAAGCGAATATTCGGTTGACCAAAAGAGAATCTACGGAACGGGTCAGTCTCAGGGCTGCATGACGAACATCGCATTGAGCGACCGCTACCCGGATTTGTTCGCCGCCCAGTTTTTGGTAGCAGGTCAGTGGAACGTAGAAGAAATGGCCGCAATGAAGGACAAAAAACTTTGGATTGTAGTCTGCGAAGGCGATGACAAGGCATATCCCGGCATGACAGCCGCAGTCAATCTCTGGGAATCTTTGGGCAGCAAAGTAGCCCGAGGCGAATCTTTCTGGAAGCAGAAGGCAACAGAAGAAGAGAAGAAGGCTGATACAGAGGCGATGATTTCAAAGAACGCCGACATCATGTTCAACGTAATCGAAGGCGGAAGCCACATGTACACCTGGACCTTAGCCTACAACATCGAAGGAATCCGCGACTGGCTCTTTGCGCAGAGCAAATAAGAGGTAGGGAAATCCGCCGTCTGGACTCAGTATGATTCTGGGCGGCTACGAACCTATGTTATGGCTATTCTACTCGCCACTAGAACGATATACACTATAATTATTTTCTATACCGTTTTCATCAAGCAGCTGTCTGAATGATGACATATTCCCTTTGTCATTTACACAATAAATACACAAATATGTAAACAATTCCTTTACCGCTTCATGTTTTATTGTCTCATAAAACGCTTTCTGCTCATCAGAAAAATTAAAATTACTAAAATTTGGATATTTCTTTGCAAAAAGACTATTTACTTTTGGAATATTTTCAAAACTTACAAAATCCCATTCTTCTAAATCTCCAACAGAAGAATCAGAGTTATAATCAAAAGTTGTGGATTGGCTAAAATAGCCTAAGATAGAAAAAGAGGTTTGAATCGGATAAAATGTTTTTACCGCAAAACAACAAACCGA
>SFOB01000172.1 GCA_004554075.1 Treponema sp. | reverse complement strand
GCTGTAAACTGTTTAGGCCACAATCATCCTAAGCTTGTGAAAGCTATTCAAGATCAAGCTGAAAAGCTCATTCACATTTCAAGCATTTACTATAATGAACCTGCTACACTTTATGCTAAAAGATTGGTGGATGCAACCAATTTTGACAGAATCTTCTTTGCAAACTCCGGTGCTGAAGCTAATGAGGGTGCACTTAAGCTTGCAATCAAATACAGCGGCAAGCATGAAGTATTGTTCTGCGGAGACTCATTCCACGGAAGAACATTCTTGACCTTATCTGTAACAGACCACCCAGAATACAGTGCACCTTACACAGAAAACTTGCCAAGAGGATTCAAGAAAGTTGAATTCGGCAATTTGGGCAGTGTTAAGGAAGCAATCACTGAAAACACTGCAGCTATTATCATTGAGCCTGTTCAAGGTGAAGGTGGTGTTCATGTAGCAAGCGAAGAGTTCTACAAAGGATTAAATGACTTATGTAAGGAAAAAGGAGTATTAATCATTGTAGATGAAGTGCAATCAGGTTTCGGAAGATGTGGTGCATTGTTTGCTCATGAATTATTCGGCATAGATGCAGATATCATGACTGTAGCTAAAGGTATTGGTGGAGGATTCCCAATGGCTGCATTCTTGGCAAAAGAGGATGTTGCTGGCGGTTTTGTACCTGGTGACCATGGTACAACCTTTGCAGGAAGTCCTCTTGCAGGTGCGGCAGCAAATGCTGTTTTTGATGTCTTTGAAGAGGAAAACCTTGTTGAGCACAGTAAGGAAATGGGAGAATACTTCCTTAAAAAATTAGCTGAATTGAAAGAGAAATATGAGTTCATTACCGATGCAAGAGGCTCTGGTCTTTTGGTAGGTTTGGAACTTAACTTTGAAGGAGCAGATATAGTTGGCAAAATGCTTGAAGAAGGATTCTTGATTAATTGTACCGCAGGAAACGTATTAAGGTTTGCTCCTCCTTTAGTGGTTAAGGAAGAGGAAATTGATGCACTTGTGGAAGCACTTGATAAGGTATTCGCTTCCCTTTAAGCAAGTCTCTTTTTTCTTAATTTTTCTTTTTCTATCTATTTTATTCTTTTATTTACTTATCTATTATTTCCTAGTTTTGTCTGTTTTTTCTTTTTTAATCTTTAAATCACTCAAATAGTTATTTTAATCCTTTTTATCATTATTATTTAAACTTAATTTACTTAATATTCAATAATTTTTTAGTTAAGTTTAATTATTTAAAAAGTAAAATAATAATTATTTATAAGGGGATGTTATTATAAGATTCATTAATTTAATTTTAAAAAATCCATTTAGGAATAAGACCCGTAGTGCATTGTCCATTATTGGCATTGCTATAGGGATTACCACTATTGTGGCATTGGGCCTTATTACCACTGGAATGGAGGACTCAGTTCAAACTTCGCTGAATGATGTTGGTGCTGAGATAACAGTTAGCAATTCCAGTTCTGTCAGCACAAACACAGGTATGATAGACAGTGAAATAGTTGAAGAGATGAAAAATAGGACTGGAGTCATAGATGCTGCTGGTTCGCTAACGGTTACTGAAATGAATATGGATCGGCTGAAATCAGGCAGTTCAGATTCCAGAAACAGTTTTGCAACCACTGTTGTAGGATTGGCACCTGAGAAACTTTATATGATGGGGATTAAGAGCATTGATGGAAAAGTGTATGAAAATGGCTCTAGAGATGCAATTGTTGGAGCGGAATATGCTGAACTAAATAATGTAAGTCGTGGAGATGACATTACCCTACAAGGCAAGGAATTTAATGTTTCAGGAATCTTTGAGACTGGAAGCCCATTTGTAGACAGTGGAATTTATGTCCCATTGGATACTTTGCAGGATATAACAGATAAGGATGGAGTTTCACGTATCCTTGTTAAAACAGGTGAAGATGTAAACGATTCAGCAATCAGTGAAAAGATTGAAGAGGATTATGAAAACTTTACAACATTGACCAGTGAGGAAATCTCTTCAATAGCCGATGATGTTTTAGGAATATTGGATACCGCCACCCTTGCAGTTTCAGCTCTTGCAATTATTGTAGGAGCTATTGGAATCATAAATACCATGGTCATGGCAGTTTATGAGAGGACAAAGGAAATCGGTGTTTTAAAGTCAGTTGGTTGGAAATCAAGAAAGATCTTAACCATGATTCTAGGGGAGACATTGGTACTGACAACCTTATCCGGAATAGTCGGATCAATATTTGGAATATTGATACCTGAAGTGGGTCTTAGATTATTTAATGTTACAGATTTTGCATTGGGTTACTCTCCTAAGACTTTCATTCTTGCATTTGGAATTACAATTATCGTTGGAATAATCGGTGGAATCTATCCTGCTTATAAGGCATCCAAGCTTGCTCCAACAGAAGCATTGAGGTATGAATAGGTGATCTTATGGATGGTTACATAGAAAATGAGAATGCATATCCTGATGAGGAGTATATCTATAATGAAACCTTCATCGGTGAGGATGGCGAGGAATATTATTATGAAGAGCCATTAATCAGCCTATTTGATGTTGTAAAGGAATACGACAAAGGAACTGTTAAGGCATTGAATGGAGTAAACCTGGATATCTTTGAAGGGGAATTCGTGTCCATCATTGGACCTTCAGGTTCTGGAAAATCAACACTCCTAAATATGTTTGGGGCTTTGGATAAGCCTACTAGAGGAAAGATTTATATCGATGGCATCGACCTTGTTAAAGAGAAGGATTTAAGCGAATTCAGACAGGAAAAAATAGGTTTTGTTTTCCAATTGCATAACCTTATTCCTAACTTGTCCGTTTTTGACAATGTTCAGATTCCATTACTCCCTACCGGAATGTCCAATAAGGAGATGAAGGAAAAGGCAAGGTGGTTGACGTGTTGACCCCTCGCTATGATGTAGTTGCCCGTTTCCAAGGCGGCCCGAATGCAGGCCACACTCTGGAGTTTAACGGTCAAAAGTATGTCCTTCGTTCAATTCCGTCGGGCATTTTCCAGGAAGGACAGGTGAATATAATAGGTAACGGTGTGGTTCTCGACCCGATATTGTTCGCAGCCGAGGCAAAAGACCTTGAAAAGAGCGGTTTCGACCTCAAGAAAGTGCTCAAGATTTCAAAGAAGGTACACCTTATCCTGCCCACTCACCGCAAGTTGGATGCTGCCTACGAGTCGCTGAAGGGTGCCGCCAAGATTGGTACCACCGGCAAGGGCATCGGCCCTACTTACACCGACAAGATTAGCCGCGACGGCTTGCGCCTGGGCGATATCTACGGCAATTTTGCCGAGAAATATGCCGCAGCCAAGCAGCGCCACCTGCGTCTGCTCAGCGCATTGGGTTTTGAGGTGGATGTGGAAGAACTCGAAAAACAATGGTTTGAGGGTATTGAATACATCAAGCAATTTGAAATTATCGACAGCGAACACGTTGTAAACAAATATCTTGCTGAAGGCAAGAGCATCTTGTGTGAAGGTGCACAGGGCAGCATGCTCGACGTTGACTTCGGTTCGTATCCGTTCGTCACTTCGTCGAACACCGTTTGCGCCGGTGCCTGCTCGGGCCTTGGCGTTGCTCCCAACAAGATTGGTGAGGTGTTTGGCATTTTCAAGGCGTATTGCACACGCGTGGGCAGCGGGCCGTTCCCTACCGAGCTGTTCGACGAAACAGGCGCAAAGATTCGCGACATAGGTCACGAATACGGCGCTGTAACCGGTCGCGAACGCCGCTGCGGATGGATTGACCTTGTGGCTCTGCGTTACACCATCATGCTCAACGGCGTCACTCAGCTGATTATGATGAAGAGCGACGTGCTCGACGGCTTCGACACCATCAAGGCTTGCGAC
>SFOB01000171.1 GCA_004554075.1 Treponema sp. | reverse complement strand
AAATATAAGAACGAGATTATGACTCCTTATATTGCTGCAGAGCGCGGTTATATTACAGAAATCATTCAGCCAGAAGATACACGTAAGCGCATTGTTGCAAGCTTCGACTTCCTTGAGACAAAGATCTTTACTAATAAACCGATTAAAAAGCACGGAAATATTCCGCTTTAATCATAGCCTTTAATGGTTAAATGAAAATGTCCAGCCACAAAGCTGGACATTTTTTTTATAGACTTGCCTTAATTAGAATCCAAGGGATGCATAAGGATGAGTCAGATAGTATTCGATCTGGTCTCTTTCTCTCTGCATTGCTTCTTTTTCCGGCAACCATTCGTATTTTGAACGCAGGGCATCAACTGCAGGTATAACTTCTCCGCCGCTTTTCTTAAGCTCTGAAAAATAATCTGCCTTAAACTTATTGCAGTCTACACCAAGTCCCTGTTTTTTGTTTTCTTCAATATCTGTAATTACCCAGCGGTTCTTTTTCCAGGAGAGGGTGACGGTAGCAGAGATTTTATCTACCATATAGTCAACTTCTTCTCCTTCAGTATAAATCATATAATATTCGATTTTATGAACAGAAGTGCTGCCTTTTTCAAGGGTAATTCCGCCTTCCTGTGTAAGAGGCTCAGGCTTTTCATTCTTTTTATAGAGTTTTGCAACATGTTCTGCAGGCTTTCCATCAATTTTAAGGTTAGTAACACCATAAACACCAGAGCGTTCATATTTTGCGTCATCAGTAATATAGAAGAGCCAGTTAGCAGGATATCCAAAACCGTTGTCGCCAAAGGTCAAACGCTGCTTGTGCATAACATAGATTCTGCTTACGGTATCAGAAAAACTGTTGATGCTTTTTCCGTCACCAAAATCTGAAAGCAGCATTGTGTCTTTTTCGTTTACACCATTCATGTAGGCGCTGATAGTCTGGCTGGAAGTAAGTCCGATTGATGTATAATCGCTTCCTCGGGTTTTAATTGTATTTCCGATAACTACAGCTACAATAACAAGAGCTGCAACAATTACGGCAATAGTGGTTGAATTTCGTTTTATGGTTCTTTTTGTATTGATTTTTGAAGTCTGAGATTTCAGGTAAGCTGTAACCTTTTCTTCAAAAGCCTTGTCATTTCCTTCTTCTGCCTGTTTATGGCTTAAGCGGAAGGCTTCTTCAAGTTTTTCAAGCGGAAAGTCTGCCTCCGGGCGAAGATCTTCGCTTGTTTTTCCCTTCTTTCTTTTTCCCGGAACATTTACAGCAGTTGAATTGAGCCTGAGACCATTATTAACTGCAGAGGCAAACTCTGAATCAATTCCATTTATGCAGTATTCAAGAGGAAGAAATTTGCGGTCAAAAATATCAGCATTGCGGCTGATGGAATCTGCAGCGGTAAAAGGCAGTCGCCCTGTAAGCAGGTGGTAAATAATTGCAGCCCGCTCAAAGCAGAGGGCAGGGAGACCTTTTATTGTTTCATTCAGATAGCCCTGATGCTGCAAAAGCGTTTCCTGGGCTGGAAGTGTGTTTGCAGCATAAGAGAAAAGGCTTTCCGGCGCAAAAAGCACCTTGTTGCCGTCTATCATAATTCCGCCTGCGCCTACCATTGGAATCTGGTTACCGTCTTTAGAGGCTGCGGTGAGGGCAGTGCAGGCTGCAAGGGTAGCGGAAAGGGCTTTTTCGCCGCTTTCTTCCAGAAGTTCTGCAAGAGTGCGGGCCCCATCGCTAAGCGGATTTTTTGCACAATAGAAAACTAAGCGCTCAACCTTGCCGTTTTTTTCGGCATCGTAAGATTTTACTTCCTCAAAAGTCCACTGGCGGAAGTTTTTCCCGTCGAAAAGCACGCCTTCCTGACTCAAAACTGCATCGTGGGCAGTCTTTCCAAAAGTGTACTCGTCGAGGTTTGTATTAAGTCTAAGCTCTCCGTTTTCTATTGTAAGTAAAGTCATGTGTGTTCCTTCTAGCGCTTACCATCAGCACCATACAGATAGTTGAAATAATCCATCTTAGTGCTGTAGGTTGCAGGGTAGTTTTTGAGGTTCTGCTTGTAGGATTCCATACTCTTCCAGAAGGTATAGAATTCAATATCCTTGTTATAAGCGGCAGCATAAATTGCGGCAGCTTCGGCATCGGCAGCACCTTTAATTTCCTCAGACTTGCGGTAAGCTTCTGAAGCAATTGTACGCTTGTCGTTTTCAAGGCGTCCAAGCCATTCAGCTTTTTTACCTTCACCAAGTGAGCGGTAAGCCTGTGCAACCTGGTTTCGGTCCTTAATCATTGAGTTGTAAACTGATTCATTAAGTTCTGCAGAGTATTTTACCTGGCGCGGAACAATGTCTAAAAGTTCAATTCCCCAGCCACGAACTTCACTCTGAGCTTTTGCTGTCATCTGGCGGCAAAGTTCGCTTCGGCCTTTTACAACAACTTCATTTACAGTATCTGCATTTACAAGCTTATCAATTTCTTTTGTTTCTTCATCTTTTTCAGCTTCTGTATTTTTTCTTTCATTGATGATGTTAGAAGAACGGACAATTTCACTCATTCTGTTCTGAGTAATTACTGTACGGCATGAAGAGTCAACAATATCAGAAAGCTTGTTGTAAGCATTATTCAGAGTCTGGAAGTTCTGATAGAAGGCAACCGGGTCTGTAATGCGCCATCTTGAAGTAGTATCAACTATTATATACTGATTTTCTTTTGTGGTGATGCTCTGTGGGTCGCCGTCCAGAGAAAGAATCAGTTTTGGATATTCAGTTACCTGATCGAGGAATGGAATCTTAATATAGAGACCAGCTTCCTCGTGTGAATCAACAATTTTACTGAAGCGGGTAACAACAACCTGTTTTCCTTCATTTACGATATAGAATGGTCCTGTAAGTACAAAGAGGACAAACAGAATCACAATGGCAATCAGCCAGCCTACAAATCTTTTCATTGCTCTAGTCATTTTCGTCTCCCCCTTAGTCCTTAAGATTTTTTACAGGAACAAGATTTTCAAGCTCGCTGTCGATAAGCTCTGGCTTTGTTTCGCTGCCAAAAATCTCTGCCATTGTTTCAAGGTAGATTCGCTCTTTAGTTGCCTTTGGAGCTCTCTTATATTCTTCGTAAACGGCGTTGAAGCGGGCAACATCACCCTTTGCCATGTTTACACGTTCTGCGGCATAACCTTCAGCAACCTGAATCTGACGGTCTGCTTCACCCTGAGCCTTAGGAATTTCCTTGTTGTACTCTTCCTTACCTTCGTTGATAAGGCGTTTCATATCCTGGCTTGCCTTGTTTACGTCTTCAAAAGCAGCCTGAACTTCTACAGGTGGAACTACGTTCTGGAACTGAACTGTTGTAACGTTGATTCCAAGTCCCAGAGCTTTAAAGTTTTCGTTCATCTGTTCCTGGGCCAGGTTCTGGATTGTAGAGCGGTCTGCGCTGATTACGTCGAAAATTGCACGGTCTCCAACCAGAGTGTTGATTACTGAGCGGGAAATATCGCGGATTGTCTGTTCGCGCTCATAAACGTTGAAGAGCCACTGTTTAGGATCTGTAACCTTGTACTGAATAACCCATTCAACATCTACTATATTAAGGTCGCCTGTGAGCATTTCTGATTCTTCAGAAATATTGTTTTTGTACTCGTTGTTGCGGCCTGATTTTATTGTCTTAAAACCGAACTGCTCGGCGCGGAGAGTTTTAATATCAACATTGTAGTTTTTGTCGATTCCGAATGGCAGCTTTACGTGAAGGCCTGAGCCTACGGTCTGCTGGTATTTTCCGAATCTGGTGATTACCGCATTTTCTGTTTCATCAACTACATAAACACTTGAAAATCCTGCAACTACTGCAAGTGCAAGGACAATCAGCCAGAAAAGCATGGCAGGGCCTACGCTTCTACG
>SFOB01000170.1 GCA_004554075.1 Treponema sp. | reverse complement strand
GATATTCGTATTTATCCACGATTATTCCCTCAATTTGTAATTATCTACATGTACTTACGAGCAACACTAACCCCATAATAAGTACAAGCATACACTATGAAATTTTACCATATATGCGTTTTAATGTCAAAAAATAGTACTATATATTGGGTTTAGCGTAAAAAAATAAATGGGAAATAATTGCATAATTATTTCCCATTCTGATAATACTTTCAACCAGTACTGAATTTATGAATATATGTAATTATACGCTAAAGTCGAATTTGTCTCCTGAGTATGACTCGCCGACATTCTTCCAGTTGATTGCCTGAAGCTTTGCAATGAAATCTTCTTCCGAATCGGCCTCGATTGTAACTCTCTTAACTGAATTAGGGGTTTCCTTGTTGTAAGGTAACTTCTTATCATCAGCCTTTTCTTCTCTTGCCTTTTCGATACGTTCTCTCTGTGCTTCAGAAAGCTTTTCAAGCTCCGCAAAAATGCTGATTTTACCGTCGTCACCAACCGAAACGCTTATCTTGTTAATGACGCCAACTGTGTTCTCGTCCTCTTCGCCGGCCTGAACGTAACCATACTTTTCGCTGATTCTTTTGCACATGGCAACAGAATCTTCGATTTCTTTTTCCTTCTTAGCTGCGTATTCTTCATCAGCAGCCATCTTCTCAAGCTCTGCAGCAGTAATGCATACTGAAAATTCCTTGCTTCCGCTGCCTGAAAGCTTCTCATGCTCTTCCTTAGTATTGCCTACAAAGAAATCATAATCTCCATACTTTTCTCTAAGTCTTGCTAAAAGCTCCTGAGCCTTTGTTGAGAGATTTTCTTCATTCTTTGCAGAAATATTATTTGTCTCTAATGCACCTTTAACATCTTTGCCGGCAGGTGTCTTTTCCTTTTCAGCACGTTTAGTTAACGGTGAGCTGTACACATCCTGTAAAAAACTATTTGAACCTAATGCATTGATACTCATTTTATTCCTCCTTGAAAAATAACGAAATCCATTTCATCTATATCTATTATCGGCCATTAATCAAAATACTTTATACCAATATTTTATTTTTGCTTGTTTATGATTTTATTGAAGTAAACTTAAAACTCCCTGCGTTGACTGGTTAGCCTGCGTAAGCATTGACTGACCTGCCTGCTTAAGAATATTATTCTTAGTGTACTTAACCATTTCTGATGCCATATCTGTATCACGAATTTGTGATTCAGCTGCCGTTGTGTTCTCAACAACGTTGTCAAGATTCTTTATTGTATGCTCAAGACGATTCTGAATTGCTCCGTAATAGCTTCGAACACGTGACACTCTTTCCTTTGCCATGCCTACTATATCTATGGATTTAGTAGCTGAATCCTCAGTCATGACATCGACTTTGTCACCGTCAAATATTGCCATGGCAGAAATGTCGTATCGCTTAATTGCAATTTTATTAGTCATATCCGCATCAGCTCCGGCATGAACATTAATATCCTCACCGCCCTCAGAAACACCATGTCTTGCACCTCGAACCGGCTGAGGAACAGTAGGAAATCCCACACCAAATGAATTGGCAAAGGCTGTAGCGGAAGGGTCGAGTACATAGACATTGGATGAATCGGTAAGATTCGAAGGCTTAAAGGTTTCTGACTGTGCTTCGCCAAGGCTACCGGCAAGAAGGGAGCCTGATTTTGGATTAACGGCATTATTTTTCTCAGAGAGGATGGTATTTACATATCCCAGTAATGTAGAATCCCCCGATTTGAATTTGTTCTCAAAGTCATCAAGAGACGAATATTTTGTCTTTCTTGCAATTGCTACACTTAAATCTTGGTTTTGCTTCTGGCTAACAAGTTCTTGAAAAAGAGAGTCTAACCCGTGCTTTATTTTATCCTCTGTGCTTGAACCTGTATACGGTTCTTTTTCTGAGACCGCAAGTCCAAGTGCCATAGTAGCAAGATATCCGGCTCCGTATGGGAGTGAGTCGAGTTTTCCCATATAGTTTTTAACTTGGTTATCTGTCGAACCAGAGGTAATACCACCACTCACCCATCCTCCATCACCACTTGAAGTCTGCGCAGTTCCCTCAATAAACCATGTCGGAAATCTGTTATCGCCAATCATACCGCCGGTAAGTGTATCCTGCATAATTAAGTGAGTCATTTCATGAGCAATTGTAGCTGCAAGACCTGCTTTCTGTGCATCTGACATAGAAGAGAATGAAGCAGGATTGTAATCCGAGCTATCAATGTTCATTGTATATGTCATCTGTGTCCATTCGCTTGTGTAGCGCATGCTAAGCTGTGCACTTGCAAGAGTATTATTCTTACCATCAATGTTTTGAACGTTAAGGCCGATCTTAACGTCAGATGATGCAGTAGCAAGCGATGGATATGCAGTAGTTATTTTTGATGCTGCAGATGATGCGGCATTAACAACAAAATCAGCAAATTCTTTGTCTAGTCCGCTGTTTACTTTGCCTGTTGCAGTGGTATTCTGTGTTTGTGAAGCATTACCATCACTACCGATATATGCAAAGGTAAATTTTGAGTTGCCTGTATCAAGTATTGCGGCTGAAATAATATTTGAATTGTATATACCTTCATCCGGTGAGTGACCATTTTCTGAAAATACCGGAATCTTGTTAAATTGCGTAGTTTCCTGGACTCGGTTTATTTCCTTTGTAAGCTGATCTATTTCCTTCTGGATTGCTGAACGGTCAAATGAAGAGTTTGTGCCATTGGCAGCCTGCACTGTAAGCTCTACCATACGGTCAAGCATATCGTGAACTTCTGTAAGTGCACCATCTGCAATCTGTACAAAAGATACGCCATGCTGTGAATTTTCACTGGCCTGACTTAATCCTCTGATTTGCTTTCTCATTTTTTCAGATATGGAAAGACCGGCCGCATCATCTGCTGCCCGGTTTATTCTATATCCTGAACTTAATTTTTCTGTGTTTTTAGCTATGTCAGTAGATACATTACCTAATTGACGCTGAGCGTTCATAGCCTGTAAATTATGAGAGATTACCATATATGTTCCTTCATCAATCGTAATCGCCTATTGTAGTTACTGTGATTTCTCCACCGCATTTTCTGCAAGGGATTTTACCCTGACATTTATCGTGGATAGAATAATTAAGCACTATCACCGGCTTATTGCCACAGCTGCAGGAGTTCATTGATTCGATTATTTCTCCGCCTTCTTTGAATTCATAGCTTATTTCATACATGTCATATTTCTGACAGCTATCGCAATATCCGACTACACGTTCCACCCCAAGCTCTTTTCTCCCTTGTCCAAGCCTATAGGTTTCGTCCAATTTGCATTTTTCACATTTTATTTTTGCTATATATCCCATATTCTATATTACTGGAGTAAGCTTAAAACTCCCTGTTTTGACTGGTTAGCCTGTGCAAGCATTGACTGACCGGCCTGCTTAAGAATGTTATTCTTAGAGTATTCAACCATTTCTTCAGCCATGTCTGTGTCTCTGATTCGAGATTCAGCAGCTGTTGTGTTCTCAAGCTTGTTCTGATTGTTGTTGTATGAGTGTTCAAGGCGATTCTGGTATGCGCCGTATCTTGCACGCATCTCACTTACGAGTAAATCGGCTTTTGATACAACATTGATTGCATCAAGTGCACCGCCTTCTGTTGTAACGTCTATATTCTTAACACCGATATATGCAGAATCCATTCGCTCAAGCTGAAGCCAGATAACGTCATTGACTGCATTTGAGCACTGGATTTTAAGGCTCTTAACCTGACGCTGCCTTCCGGCACCCATTATCTCGGCACCGATGACTTTTCCAAGATTACCATGTCCAGGGAAGTGCGCTACTTTATCAGGGGTTTTTTTTGCGTATCCACCTGGGGTTTTCAAATCATCTCTATA
>SFOB01000169.1 GCA_004554075.1 Treponema sp. | reverse complement strand
CATGGTTGTATTCACTAAAAAAGAGTATGGGTATGGCAACAACATCAAGGGCTTCGTTGTTTTCAAAGAATTTGTTCACAGATTTTAAAGCATTGGATGATAGTTTATCGTCACTATCGAGAAAGGTGATGTATTCTCCTTTAGCAAGTTCCATACCATAGTTTCTTGCTGAACCCACTCCCTTGTTTTCCTGAGAATAAACTTTGATTCGATTGTCTTTTTCTTCATATTCCTTTAATACACTTAAAGAATTGTCAGCAGAACCGTCATTAATACAGATTATTTCCATATCCTTATATGTTTGGCTTATGACACTGTCTAAGCATTCCTTAAGATATTTACTAGAATTGTAAACAGGAATGATTACTGAAAATTTAACCATATAATTTCTCCTTCTTTAAACTAAACTTTATTCTATTTTTTCCCATAAGCTATTAAAAGCTATTGTTGGTTTTATTTGTCTAACAATAACATCATAAACGAAATTGACTGTCACGCTTTCAATATTGTTTTTGTCGCAAATGTCCTTTATGGCCATAATTGAATTTTTGCCTTCAAAAACTATTCCGCTTGCCTTTTCATCCACTATAAGTCTTTGACCATATAGCATACCTAGGGTATGATTTCTACTTTCCAGAGATGTTGAAGTCATTACCAAATCTCCAAATCCGCAATACTCTCCAGCAGTGGATTCCTGGCCTCCTATTTTTCTTAGAATATTTTTAGTGTCATCAAAGCCTTTTGTCAAAACAGCAAATCTTGCATTTTCATTGATATTCATTCCTTCACAGATTCCATTAGCTATTGCATTGATGTTTTTAACGACACCGCAAATTTCAAGACCTATCACATCATCAATGATTTTTACCTTAAACTGTGGAGTTGCCAATATGGATTTAACTCTTTTACAATTTTCCCTGTTTTTTGAAGCAATGTTTGATACTGTTGCAAGGTTCAAGACTATTTCAGATGCAAAATTAGGTCCTGATAATGCCACATAGTTATCATTGAAGTATTCCTCTATGATTTTTCCCATGGTTTTCAATGAAGGATATTCTATTCCCTTTGCGGTTGTAACAAGGATAACCTCATCTCTAACTAATCCTTTTAGACTTTCCAGACTTGCTCTAAAGGCAGATGAGGGGATTGCTAAGAATATGATAGTGCAATCTTTCAAATCATTTAAGTCGGTAGTTGCAATTATATTGTCCTTCAATTTTGTATTGGGATAATACTCACTGTTGTATCCTGTTTCATTTATGGCATCTTTTATCTTTTCTCTCCTTAAATGCAAGTAAACCTCTTCAACATTTTCAGAAATTGTTTGAGCCAAGGCAGTTCCTAAACTTCCAGCTCCCATAACACCTACTTTTTCCATGATTTCACCTTAAATATCATAGATATTAAAATAATTAATTAAATTCAATGCCAATAATCTTTTAACAATTTAATTAAAACTTAATTTCATTCACTAAAACTAACTCTTTCAAATTTTTCAGGTTCTAAAATTGATTTAGTA
This sequence comes from Treponema sp., assembly GCA_004554075.1. Taxonomy (GTDB): domain Bacteria; phylum Spirochaetota; class Spirochaetia; order Treponematales; family Treponemataceae; genus Treponema_D. Next base: position 2,357 of record SFOB01000169.1, on the reverse strand, counting down.
GCATCTATACCTACTTTAGTGGTTGTTCCATCAATTTCAGAAGCTTTTGGATCCAATGAAGAACCTCTGGCCTTAGGCACGATAATAATGTCATCATCACCTTTCACACGTGTAGCTATTGCATATTCAATGTCTTGAGGATCAAAGATATCAACATCCTCATCAACCACTACCACATGCTTCAATGATGGGTGTGCAGCAAGTGCAGCCATGATGATGTTCTTACCATCACCTTCAGTTTGCTTCTTGATTGAAACTGCAGCATGCAACCAGCAGCAGCCTCCTTCTGTAAGAACCACATTCTGAACGGTAGGAACGGTATTTTTCACTGCATTGAATATTCTTGGTTCCTGTGGCATGCCTTGAAGCAATTTATGTTCAAATCCTGCTGGCAATATTGCATGGTACATTGGATTTTCCTTCTTGATGTACATCTTGCTTAACTTTATAACAGGCTCCTCCCTTACATAATCGTAAGTGTCAGTCAAGTCTACAAATGGACCTTCTGGAGCGGTTTCATCGATTAGTATCTTACCTTCAAAGATTATGTCAGCTTCAGGCACATTGATACCGTTTTTGCATGTGACGAGTTCCAATTCTCCATCCTTGAATCTGTTTGCAACTTCCATCTCATCAGCATCTATTGGTATTGAAGTGGTACATGCAAGAAGGATTGCAGGTTCCATACCGATAGCTATTGAAATGTCCAAGTCCTTGCCCATGTCCTTTGCCTTTTGGAAGTATGTGTAAAGGTTTCTTGGCACGATACGGATAGCCAATTTGTTCTTTTCCAAAACAAGCATTCTGTGGATTGAAGCGTTTTGAACTCCTGTTTCAGGGTCTCTTGCAAATACAACTCCAGCTGTAATGTATGCGCCACCATCACGCTTGTAATGGGTAAGGATTGGAATCTTTCCTAAATCCACTCTTTTGCTGTTGTATTCATCAGCCAAGTCGATGAACTTTGTTACAGGGGTTGGATTGTTCATTCCATCGATTATCTTGTATAAGATCTCATCAACCTGACAGCCAAGAGATTGTGCTATCTTTTCTCTTGTATTGCAGATACCAGAAACCACCGGGATGTCATATCCCTTTATGTTGTTTAGCATTACAGTGTCCTTTGGATACTTACGAAGCACCTTTGCAGCCTCATATTCAGCATCAAGCTCTTCGTCAATTTGAATTACATTAATAATGTCTTTAGTCATAAAAATCACTCATCTCCCCATTAATTATCAATCAGCATTTATCAGTTCATTAAAATTTCAACAATCATAAGTCAGCATTCTTGTACTTAATCCATTTCAAGTTCTCTTCTATTTTCTCATCAGAAATTGCAAGGATTTCCCCTGCAACTATTGCTGCATTTCTTCCATTGTCTATTCCAACTGTTCCAACAGGCACTCCTGGAGGCATGTTGGCCATAGTGAGCAATGCATCCTGACCATCTAGTTTTTTGGAGCATGGAACACCAATCACGGGCTTTTCAGTCAATGCAACAACAGATCCGGCTACAAGCGCAGATAAACCGCTTATAGCAATGAACAATTTAGCATTGTTTCTTTTGCTCATGTAAGTTTCAAAGTCTTTTGCATGTCTTATAGGAGAAATATAATCTAATTTATATTCAATTTGCATTCTTTCAAGAAGGATAGCTACATTTTTAGCTATTTCCATATCGGAATAGCTTCCTGCAAGTATCATTACATCTGGAGTGTCATCCAACTCTTCAAAATCAATCTTTTCATAATCTTCTTCAGCCAAAAAGTCCTTTTGGAAGTATTCCCCTTCAAGACTTTCAATAAGCTCCTTTTCACCTGCTTCAACCTTTTTCTGGTATTCTACACGCAAGTCAGATATCCTTTCTGCAACAGCATCATCATAGCTTGCGATGATTTCTCCTGCAAGTATTGCAGCATTGTCTCCCCTGTTTATTCCAACAGTTGTAACTGCTGTAGGGAAAGGCATTTGCACGCAAGCATACAATGCATCGAGGCCTCCAACTGCACCGTCTACAGGAACTCCGATTACAGGTCTGTGAGTGTATGCAGCTATTGCTCCAGGCAAATGTGCTGCAAGCCCTGCAATTCCTATGAATACTTCTACACCTTCTTTTGTCGCATCTATAACCAATTTTTTAACTTTATCATGAGTTCTATGTGCTGACGCAACCTTTATACTATATGAAATTTGGAGATTTTCTAATATTTTAATAGCTTTTAAAGCTATTTCCTTATCAGATGCACTTCCAAGTATTATCATTACTTTTGGAATCATTTAATTTCTCCTTTATACTTTATCAAATTAGAAAATTACAACATTAATTTACGATATGTTTATATTTATTATTACTA
>SFOB01000058.1 GCA_004554075.1 Treponema sp. | reverse complement strand
TGTATTCATACGCGTTTAATCTATCATATTTATAGGTATTTTTCAATTCATTCTAAAAGTTTGCGTTTTCTCATATATGGGGTATAATTAAAGGATATGGAGATGAATGACAACAAGCAGTATATACTCGATAATCTCGACAAGGCTTTGCAGGAAGAATGGATTACAGCTTACTATCAGCCGATTATCCGTGCGGTAAACGGGCGTGTCTGCGATGAAGAGGCACTGGCCCGCTGGATAGACCCTGTAAAGGGATTTTTATCACCGGCAGATTTTATTCCTGTTCTTGAAGAAGAAAAACTAATCTATAAAGTAGATTTACATATTCTAGACTGTGTGCTCGAAAAAATGAAATATATGGTCAATACAGGCCATTTTATGTGTTCACATTCCATCAACCTGTCGCGTTCTGATTTTGATATGTGCGATATGGTACAGGAAATTGTTACACGTGTAGACAAGTCTGGAATTCCTCGCGATAAAATCAATATTGAAATTACAGAAAGTACTCTCGTAAATGATTTTAAGTTTATGCTTTCTCAGATAGAGAAGTTTAAGAGACTTGGCTTTTCTGTATGGATGGATGATTTTGGAAGCGGCTATTCTTCTCTTAATACACTTGCCTCTCTTGAGGGGGGTGGTATAACAAAAGCAATACTTCCGGAGCTGACTTCAATAGGAAACGAAACATTCAGCGGCTGTTCCAGATTGCAGGGCTATTATTATTGTAAACCAGTAAGTCTTGAGCAGATTCTCGAAAGATATAAAACCGGAACTCAGATTGGTTTTGAAAATCCAGCAGAATCAGCCTATTCTCAGCAGATTGGAGAAGTTAATCTTCACGATTTATCTATATTAAATCAGAATGATAATAAAGGCTTTTCAAACTTCTTTAATACTCTGCCAATGGCTATTATGGAAATTGATTCTGATATGGTCCGCTATGTCAGGGCAAATAAAGCTTACAGCGACTTTATGGAAAAATATTTTTTCATGAAGCAGGACCGCAGTGAAGTTCCAATAAAAATGATAATGCAGGGACCAGGTGCTGCCTTTATGCTGGTTTTGAAGCAGGCAGCAAAAGAGGGCAAGCCTATGTTTGTTGATGAAAAGCTTCCCGAAGGTTCTAAGGCTCATTATTACATTTCCAAGATTACAGAAAATCCGGTAACAAAAAGAACCGCTATTGTTGTGGCTGTTCTTTCTGTAAGAGATGCAGAAACTGGTGAAACTTATGCAAATATTGCCCGTGCTCTTGCAATGGACTACTTTAATCTTTTCTATGTAAATCTTGAAACTGAAGAATATATTGAATATACATCTAATGTTGGTGAAGATGAGATTGCAACAGAAAAGCCTGGTGTAAATTTCTTTAAGGTAGTAAGAATGGCTGCTCCTGGAAGTCTTCATGAAGAAGATGTAGATGTTTTTCTTGAGGCTTTTAATAAAGAGAATATTACTAAAGTGCTCGATGAGCAGGGAACCTTTGTCCTTACTTACAGAATTTTAAAATATGGAATGCCTTACTATGTTTCCATGAAAGTAATGCGCATGCAGAATGATAACAAACATATTATCATTGGTGTAAGTAATGTTGATACCCAGATGAGGGAAAAGGCTCAGCTGGAACAGGCTAAGCAGGATAAACTTGTCTATTCAAGACTGATGGCTCTTGCCGGAGATTATATCTGTATTTATGTTATTGATTTGAAAACAAACTCTTATGTTCAGCATCAGGCTACAGCAGAGTTTGAGCAGCTTGGTATTCAGACTCAGGGAAAAGACTTCTTTGCAGATACTCAGGTTAATGCAGATAAGGCGGTTATAGAAGAAGACCGCGAGCAGTTTAAGAGATATCATACAAAAGATAATATTTTAGCTGCAATAGAAAAAGATGGTGTCTTTAAAAGCCGCCACCATCTTTTGATAAACGGTGAGCTTGTGTTTGTTTCAAACCGCTGTGTTCTTACTAAGGAAAACGGCGAAGACAAACTGATTATGGGTATTAGAAAAGTCTAACAGTTACCTTTCATTTCCAGTTTAATCAGATTGTTCATCTCAACTGCGTATTCCAGAGGCAGTTCCTTGCTTACCGGATTTGCAAAGCCGCTTACAATCATGCTGCGGGCTTCGTCTTCCGCAATGCCTCGTGACATCAGATAGAAAATTGCGTCGTTTGAAATACGGCCGATTTTTGCTTCGTGTCCTACATCGCATTCGTCGGTTTTGATTACCATTGCAGGAATTGTGTCTGAACGGCTTTCTGAGTCCAGCATTAGGCTTTCACAGGAAACGCTTGTTTTACTGCCGGTTGCGTTTTTGTCGATATATACAGCCGAGCGGTAAATGGAAACTCCGCCGCCTTTAGAAATTGACTTTGTACTTATGAGGCTTGATGTATCCGGCGCAAGGTGTACCATCTTTGCACCGGTGTCGAGTTCCTGGCCGGCACCCGCAAAGGTAATTCCTGTGAACTCTGCTTTTGCAGCTCGGCCAACCAGGTCGCTTTCCGGGTAGAGGTAACTTACGTGGCTGCCGAAGGAACCTGAAACCCATTCTATACTGGCACCTTCCTCAACGCGGGCGCGCTTGGTGTTGAGGTTATACATATTCTTTGACCAGTTTTCAATGGTTGAGTAGCGCAGGTGAGCGCCTTTTTTTACAAAAAGCTCTACGGCACCGGCGTGCAGGTTTGCTTCGTTATATTTAGGTGCAGAACATCCTTCAATAAAGTGCAGGTCTGCGCCTTCGTCTACGATGATAAGTGTGTGCTCAAACTGTCCGGCTCCGCGGGCGTTCAAACGGAAGTAAGACTGAAGAGGGAAGGAAAGGTGAACTCCCTTTGGAACGTAAACAAAAGAACCTCCCGACCATACTGCTCCGTGAAGGGCTGCAAACTTGTGGTCCTTTGGAGTGATGAGGGTCATAAAGTATTCTTTTACCATTGGGCCCCATTCTTCGGACTTGAGGGCTTCTTCAAAGCCAAGGTAAACTACGCCCTGTTTTGAAACTTCATTCTGTACGTTATGGTAAACTAACTCAGAGTCGTACTGGGCGCCAACGCCGGCAAGAGATTTTCTCTCTGCTTCAGGGATTCCGAGTTTTTCGAAGGTTTCCTTAATGTCATCCGGAACATCTTCCCATTTGCCACTCATCTGAGTTTTAGGACGAACGTAGGTTGCAATGTTGTCTATGTTGAGGCCGTCGATAGAAGGGCCCCATTTTGGAACCTTGAGATAATTGTAAAGCTCGAGCGACTTTAGGCGGAAGTCACGCATCCAGTCCGGGTCGCCTTTTTCATCTGAGATTTTTGTTACAATTTCCGGGGTTAAACCTGATTCAAGACGGAAGGTATTTTCTTCAGTCTCCTCATAGCGGAAATCGTAAAACTCTCTGTTTATGTCGTCTATTTGTGTTTTATTTTCCATAAAGTGGCTTTAATATACCATATTACTAGGAAAATGAAAATATATATTGAAATCTATTAATTATGCACTTAAATCGCTAATCGTTCAATTTTATATGCGATTTAAGTGCATGTTAGTTTTGTTTTTTGAAAGTTAGATTATTGGTTGTATTTAATTTTCAATATGCAGAGTTCCAAGTGCTTCTTCGCCCCCATTTTGTAAACTAGCGTAAACATTTATTGTTTCCCAATTATCGCTTGAATAATTACATCTAATTTCAGTTTCGAATAGATATATCATATCGACGTAGTTACTGTTCATATAGCAACTATTTTCATACTCAGTCTTCACATTTGAAAAAGTACCATCAGTATATTCGTAGCATTTCACTTGATTAGTTTCAAGAAAATCCAGTTTAATATAATATGTTTGAGAATTTAATGTAATAGAACCGCGATACTTTTTTCCTCTAAGACTTCTGTCAATATCAATTGTTGTTCCTTCTAAGGTTTCCATTACCAATCTAAGTATATAGTCACTTGAATCCCTTCTTCTAATAATAGGTTCAAAACTTGTGTATGAATCAAAATTAGAGGAATTCCAATCAATAGATGCTGTACGTGTCGAACCGCCAGGTAAATATGCTGTTGCTGATTTTATCTTAATTCTTTTATCACTAACAGAAGCTTTTAAATAATATTCAGCATCCTGACTCATGGATGTATAAGAGTATAGGTAAGAATCAATATCTTCCGGGTATGGTCCTTCATATCCTGAATATCCTGTTTGATTTCCAATGACAACAGATTCACCAGTATTAAAATAAATTGTGACAGTAATCGTTGTGTTTGGTAAATCAGCATATGCAAAAGCGTTTCCCTGTGTGGTATTTAAGTATGCAGTTAACTCTGTAAAATCTGAATTTATAGAATAGGTACCTGTCTCTGTCCAGCCAAAATACTCTGGAAAACTTGGATGCAAAGGTGTAATTTTCCACTCAACTTTTTCTACGTAATCACTTAATCCTTCGTAACCTAATAAGACTTGTTGATATGTGTTTTTTGCAGTCCATGAAGCTGTGCCTTTGAATGTTAGGCTTTGATTATCCCAATATAATAATTTTGGCGTATTTTGTTCACCTGGTACTTCAGGATTGTTTGTTGAAGTGTTGCTAGATGAACTTGCGTTAGAGCATCCAGTAAATAGACAGAGCATGAACAAAATTGAAATAAATACAGCGTGTTTAAGAAATTTTTTCATAGATAATTCCTCCATCAGATTGAATTTTTATTACGAGAATAATGCCAGTTGAATTCTTACTAACAGTAAGCGGTGCTGTGCACCATCAACTTGTCATTACTATACGTAATATTTTTTTTATGTATTAATTGATTTTTTTAATAGGTGAGACTTTATTACAACTGTAATAAATTATAAATTATAAAAATAAATATCACAATGGAAATATTCTAGAAATCAGAATGTTTCAATTGTGATAAAAATAAATATGGGTTTTTGGCAGAATGTTGAAGATGAATGTGATTATCTTGGAATAAGCAGAAAGGAGTTGGCAGAGAAGGCTGGCTTCTCAGTTCATACAATTTCAAATGGAATAAAAAGGAATGGTATGCCTAGTGCAGATTTGGCAGTTAAAATTTCTAAAATATTGAATGTTCCTTTAGAAAAGCTTTTGGAATTTAAGGAAGATAATAAAAAAACTGATAATAAAGATATCGAAAGTCAAAAACTTAACAGAAAACTTTTTTCTACATATTTGCCATTAATTAAGAAAATAGATGATTTGAAGCCAGATTCTAAAAAGGCAGTTTTTACGATAATTGAAAATTTGAAGTAAAACAATCTTCAAAAAAGCCCGCCTCATAGCTAGCGACTGTGATAGACGGGCTTGTATAATAGCGTCAACATTTTTATTGATTCTGAACGAACTCTTCGAATCCTTTTTCGTTGATTTCGTGGAATAACTGGCCGTCGCCGGTCTTTACGATGTGGCCTTTTACCAGGATGTGGGTTTTGTCTACGGCGAGGCCTTCGAGAATCTTTGTTGTGTGGGTGATGATCAGAAGTGAACCGTTTGTCATTTTGCGGTATTCTTCGATTCCCTTTGCAACAAAGCGGATGGCGTCTACGTCCAGGCCGGAGTCGGTTTCGTCGAGAATTGCGAAGTCTGGCTTGAGCATAAGAAGCTGAAGAATTTCGCTCTTCTTGCGTTCACCGCCGGAAAAACCAACGTTGAGGTCGCGGCGGGCGTAATCCGGATTCATTGAAAGGAGTTCCATGCAGCGTTTGAGTTCTTTCTGGAACTGGAAGAGCTTTACGTGCTCGCCGGTTTTCTGCTGAATTGCTGAGCGGATAAATGCTTCGAGCGAAATGCCTGGAACTTCGAGCGGGCTCTGGAAAGACATGAACATTCCAAGCTTTGCGCGCTTGTCGGCACTTTCTTCTGTGATGTCGGTGTCTTTAAAAAGAATCTTTCCGCCTGTGATTTTGTAAACGGGATTTCCCATAAGGGCATTGCCGAGAGAAGATTTTCCGGCACCGTTTGGTCCCATCAGAACGTGTGTTTCGCCCTGACCAATCTGTATATTAAGGTCATTGAGGATCTGTTTTCCGTCTTCAAGACCTGCGTTTAAGTTTTGTACGTCTAACAACATAGTTATAATATAGTAAAAAAATAGGTTAAAAACAACAGTTTTTGAAAAAATATACCTATAAACATGGTAGTTAGAAAATAGGCATGATAAATGAATTATAAATATTTTAAGTGAAGGTTGCTCTCAGTCTCGATACATATGTCAAAAACGCGCGATAACGCGCTAGACGCTGTTTGGGGTTTTGAAACTATTGTAATGCCGCTTATATTATTAAGATTGACAAAAATAGGGAAAATGTCGAAAATGTTCTTATGAAAACTATTAAACCTTATTTACACAAAGTTAATTATTACGAAACTGACAAGATGGGGATTACTCATCATTCTAACTATATCCGCTATATGGAAGAGGCCCGCGTGGATTTTCTTGATCAGCTGGGCTGGAGCTTTATTAAGCTTGAAGAAGAGGGGATGGCTAGCCCGGTAATGTCTGTTGAGGGCGTTTATAAAAAGTCTACTTCTTTTCCGGATACTATTGAGATTATGGTGGGAATTGAAAAACTTTCTGCTGCAAAACTGACTTTCTCTTATGAATTTAAGTGTAAGGGTGAAGTTGTTTTCCTTGGAAAGAGTACCCACTGCTTCCTTGATACTAAGGGTATGCCGGTTCTGATTGAAAGAAGATATCCGGAATTCTTTGCGGATTTGAAAGAGATTTACGAGGCTGGAAAGCCTGAGTAGGAGCGCGAATGGGACGCGAGATTGAAATAAAGATTCCGCTGACGGATACGGAATATGAAAAGATTTTTAAGGTGATTTCTGGTGATGCTAAGCTGGACGGTCTTGATGTGGCTGTGGATGGGCTGGAGCATCTTTTAAAGACAGATCAGTATTTTTCTCGCTACGCTACCCGCGAAGAGGGGAAGGCTGCAGGTGAACCTCAGGTTATAAGAATCAGAAGTGAAAGTTCTGCCGGGGATAAAACTAACGAACGTTCGTTTTTCTGTATAAAGCGCAAAACAATTGAAAACGGTATTGAACTCAATCGCGAAGATGAAACCTTTGTTGAAAATGCAGATGTTATCCGCGACCTTCTTTTGTTTTCCGGTTATCATCAGTTTTTTGAAAAAAATAAGGATGCTTATGGTGTACACTGCCAGTCGGTAGTTTTGCCTGGCTGTGATTTTCATCTTGAGCTTGAAGTTGTGAATGGCCTTAAGTATATCGAAGTTGAAGTTACAGATGGAACTGATAAGGCCGATGATGTACGCCTTGCTCTTGAAAAGTTTATGGAGCTCTTTGGCCTTGTTACTTCAAAACGAGACAAGCGCAGCTGGATGGAAATAATTAACGGCGGTGCGAAATAAGGCTTTAGTTACTATGAGTCGTTGTGTCATTGTTGCAGCAGGTCAGATTCTCGATTATGAACGGGCTAAGTCTTTTTTACAGCCTGATGATTTATTTGTTTTCTGCGATGACGGCTTGAGACATGCAGAGGGGCTGGGGGGGATGCCTTCTGTTATTGTTGGTGATTTTGATTCCTGCAATGCAGAACTTCTTACAAAATGGAGTAACCGCTGCGAGATAATACGCCTTCCCCGCGAAAAAGATGACACAGATACTTTGTTTGCAGTAAAGCTTGCCCTTGAACGTGGCTATTCTGATTTTCTTTTACTTGGTGCGATGGGGGGCCGTTTTGACCATGCACTGGGAAATATTTCAATTCTTTTGTATTTAGCTGGGCTTGGAAAAAAGGCGGTTTTAGTTGATGATTATTCTCAAATGCAGATTGTCGGTAAAGAGCCTTTTTTTATTAAAGATAACTGCTCTTTTTTTTCTGTTTTGACTATTGCCGGCGATGTAAGCGGCGTGACAATCAAAAACGCAAAGTACCCGCTGGAAAATGCCAGCCTCAAAGCAGACTTCCAGCTGGGAATAAGCAATGAAGTGCTGCCGGGAAAGACTGTTGAAGTGAGCGTGGAGCAGGGCCGAGTGCTGGTAGTCGTGGTAAAATAAAAGGACGGAACACCCCGAATTTATTTCGGGGGCTATATTATAGATGCTGAAACAAGTTCAGCATGACAAACGTTTTCGAACGTATTCAACACTCTGAATATATTCTTCGTCAGTTGTCAGGTGCTCGATAATCATTGGCATTTGCGGATCTTCTGCAGTGGCGAGCTTTGCATAGAGTTCTATATCAAGTGTGCCTTTGCCGCAGGCGCATTCTTCCAGCTGGAAGGTATATTCCTGTTTAAGATTGATATCCTTTAAGTGGCAGCTGCAGATTTTTCCTTTGAGTTTTGTAAAACATTCTTCCAGGAAACGGTCGTTGAAAAAGTAACGGTCCGGGCTGGTAATCATATTTACTACATCCAGATGGGCGCCAAAGGCTGGGCGGTTTACATCTTCCATTAATCTTACATATTCATCTGGTGAACTTGGAATCATCCATGGCATTGATTCAATGCTGAACTTTGTATGTTCTGGCTGGGCCCGGTCGATTATTTCCTGAATCATTTTGACAGCAATGATCCAGAGCTCTTCTGAAAAGTTTTCGCGGTAGCCGCCGTCCCAGCGGGGGCCGTATGGAGTTCCCACTACATTTACACAGCAGCGGGCGCCTATGCGGTCTGCCATCTTAAGCTGGTCTACGGCATAGTCTATCCATTGCTGACGTTCTGCCGGATCGGCTGCCAGTGTGTTTCGCCAGATGCCGACTTCTGCAATTGTGAGGCCTGCGTCGTCAGCTGCCTTTTTGTAGGCCATGATTTTTTCTTCGCCGGCTTTGCAGTCCAGGGGGAAGTTTATGGTCTTGAGGCCCAGGGCTTTATGTTTTGCAGCCCAGTCTTCTGGTGAAGTGTGGGCGAGAGGGGATGATGTGCCTAAATACATTGTGGTCTCCTTATTCATTGTCACCCCGAACTTGTTTCGGGGTCTATATTATAGATGCTGAAACAAGTTCAGCATGACGTGTTGTGCTTAGAAATTTCTTTGATGAATAATTGTCGGGTCGAAGCTCTTGAGGTCGCGGATGCCGGTGCGGGCCATGGTTGCGGCAAGCTCGCCAGTCATTTCCTTAATACGACCGGCGGTTTTATCGGCACCTTCCTTTAAAAGCGGCATAAGGTGGCGGCCTACACTCACTGCAGTAGCGCCCAGGGCAAGGCACTTGTATACATCCATTCCGTTTTCGATTCCGCAGTCTATAAATACCGGGATTTCTCCACGGGTTACCTGCAGAATCTCCGGCAGCATCATAAGAGGCGGAACGGCATAACTCATAATTCCATGGTGGTGGGATAACTGAATTCCCCTGCAGCCGGCCTTAAGACATTTTTCTGCGTCTTTTGTGCTGAGAACTCCCTTTACAATAAATGGAGTGTCGCCTGCGGCCTGAACAAAATCGTGCATCTCTTCAGCGCTTTTGCTCTTCATAGGAAACCCCAGTACATTGTCGTAGCCGCCGCTTCCGTTGAAGACGTGGTCTATGTCCATGCCTACTGCAAAGCAGCCGGCCTTTTTAGCGTGCTCGATTTTGCGGAAAACTTCTTTGTTGTCTGCATGAGGCTTTATGATTTTGATTGTGGCAGCCCCTGTAGCACAGATATCTTCCAGCTCCTTATCTTCTCCCATACCAACCCAGTGAACAGCATTAGCCTTAGCGGCTGCCTGAGCATAGATGACCATGCCGTTTTCTGTTGTGTTTCCAAGGTGGGAGAGAGCCGCTGTCATAACTGGGGTGTCAAAAGTACGGCCGTAAAGCTCAAGTTTTATCGAAGGCAGGGCTGAGTCAATATAGCGGGGTTCGATTAAGAGGGAGTCGAAAAAGTCACGGGTGATTTTGTCGGAGTTTGAAGTATAGTCCATAGTTGCTCCTTAGGGGGCGTTGCGGGGGAATCCCCCGCAGAGAGGGTAGCGCCCAACAACGTGGGCGCGCAGGGGGAAACTTCCCCCTCCTTGCTAATAAAGTCTACCGAAGGTATAACCGCGGTCGCTTGTGATTGGGGCAGCCTTGATTTCAAAGTAGCAGACTGCATTTTCCTTGAGAACAAGGCTCACTTTGTTGCCGCAACGTTTTGTCTGAAGGAATGGCTGGGCACTGCGCTGTAAAAGTTCAATCTCTTCTTTTGAAGGATTTGCATGTTCGCCAAGCTCATGCCAGGTCTTAAGCGGATTGCAGACTTCTTCATCGACAAGTTCTGTGACAAGAACGTTTGGAAGCTTTTCGTCTGCTGTCTTTCCTTTTGCCTTAGTTTCCAGAGGGAAGGTAAGATCCAGCTTAAACTCTTTGCCTGTCATTTCTGTATCAACATTCCAAACCACACCTGCGAAACTACCATTCGTTCGTTTTACAACTACACAATTTGGAGTTTTCAAAACGCATTTTTCATAATCCTTTGTCAGCTTTTTATAAAAGGCAAAAGTCCAGAAGGTTGGCTTTGGAATCAGACCGTTTGCAACAAGACCGAAGCCTCCGTGGAATGGAGTATAAGGAACTCCGGACTCTTCAAAAATATCGCCAAAGGTCCAGTAAGAATATGAGCGGTGATTGTCGCCAAAGGTAGAAAGCATGTTTGCAATGTAAGCGGCATTTAAGTTCATGTCGTGAACCGGTGCATTAGGAATATAAGAAGTATTGAACTCAGTAACGTTTATATCCATGCCTTTGAATTCCTTGAAGGAATCAACTATGCCACGGGTAGAATCCAGCTGGCCGAAGCACTGCTCTTTTGGATGAAGTTTTGGATAGCCGTAGTGGCCATCATGATTCGGCATTTCTGTTGTGTAGTGGTGACGGGTTACAAAATCCAGAGGACACTTGTTTTTGCGCACAAACTCCAGAAAGGCTTTAATCCATTCCTTGTCAGTTCCGCCGCATACAGCAGGGCCGCCAACGCGGAAGCGTTTATCAACTGCCTTTACAGCTCGGGAAGAAATATCATAAAGTTTAAAATACTCTTCCATGTTGGCATCTTTCCAGAAGCCCGGGAGGTTAGGCTCGTTCCATACTTCAACCGGCCAGGTAACAACTTCATCAGCTCCGTAGCGGTCCATAAGGTGGCGCAGTGTTGCCTGGACTAAACCAGCCCAGCGGTCGTAGTTGTAAGGTGGTGTAGTGTGGCCCTTCCAGTAGAAAATTGAATTGTCGCCGCTTTTCAGCTGATTTGGCATAAAGCCAAGTTCAATAAAAGGTTTGATGTGGAGCTCTTTGTAAGAGTCCATGACCATATCAAGATAAGTCCAGTTATATTCTACCTGAACCTTTTTTTCGTCGCGGCCTTCCCAGGCATGTGGCCCAAACTCAGGAACTCCCGGCTGGAACTCGCGGTAAATTGCCATGTCGTCGTGGAAGAGTCCGTGGCCGCGTATATGTTCAAAGCCGATTTTTTCCTGCACCAGCTTAAGCTGTTCGTAATACTGTTTCTGCAGAGCCAGACCCATGCGGCCAGTGCCTATGCAGTAAAAGGCGTTGTTGTTGAAAAGTACGTTTTCGTTTCCTGTGATTATGTGTTTTGACATTTTTTTATTTTCCTTAAGTATGTTTTTGTCATGCTGAACTTGTTTCAGCATCTATAACATAGATCCCTACACCTTCGCAGCACAGCTGCTCGGAGACTCGCTAAAAATGCTCCACCGGAGCATTTTTACGGCTTTCAGCCGTCGCTCCCTAAGTTCGGGATGACAGTTAGGCTTCCCACGGATATCTGAAGTTCCAGTCCTTACGCAGCGTATCCATCATATCAATCAAATCTTCTGATTTTTTGAAAGTGTGCACATCGGATTCGGTCTTGCCGGCGAGAATGAATTCTGTTGCATGGGCAAGTTCATATTCGTAGCCGTTTACGGCAAATGGCTGGCGGATTTCGCGGACCAATTCTGACTCTCCACCCCAGATATTTTTGTAAACATGTACATCTGCTTTCTGAGTGCAGAAAAAGTTTTCTACTGTGATGTAGCCCTTTGTTCCGTAAATTACGGCGTCGTGAGTTGGCACTGTAGAAGGCAGGTCCATGGCATCCTGAAAAGAGGTTACGATTCCGTTTTCAAAGGTAAGGTTTACGCTGTTCCAGGCATCAACTCCCTTGAGCATGCGAACGGCTGAACTTTCTGCTGTAATAGGGGAGAAGTCTGCCAGCATCATTGCAAAGTAGATGTTGTAAATGCCAAGGTCCAGGAGGGCACCGCCGGCCTGATCTGGCGCGTAGTTTCTGTCGTCTGGATCGTAAGGATTTCTGTTGCAGAAGCGGGAATCAATATTCTGAATCTGACCGATTGTTCCGGCTGCAATTTCCTTTTTGATTTCTGCAATTGTCGGATTAAAAGCCGTCCACATTGCTTCCATAAAGAAAAGATTTTTTTCGCGGGCAAGGGAAGTCATTTTATCCAGCTGGTCGCGTGAACAGCCGGCAGGCTTTTCGCAAAGTACGTGCTTTCCGCCATTCAGACAGCCAAGAACGGAATCCAGATGGAAGGCATGCGGATTTGCAATATAAACTGCATCTACTTCCGGGTCATTATAGAGCTCTTCGTAGCTGGCGTAAGCCTTTTCAAAATTCCATTTTTTAGCAAAGTCCTGGGCACGTTCCAGATTTCGGCTTGCTACTGCATATAAACGGATTTTACTTCCGTCGATAGTTTTTAATTTTCCGTCTTTTATTCCATTCATTGCAGTTGCCATAGCGTTGGCAATGCGGCCCGGGGCAAGAATTGCCCAATTAACATAGTTTTTCATATTCACCATTATACCACGACCCGCAGTATATTGGTGAATAAATCTCTATATTAATTGTGAAGTTATTATTCAGCTTTTCTCCAGACTTTTACGTAATCGACGTAGTAACTGTGGGGTGGCATGCTTGTATCAATCATTCCGTGCCATTCTCCCATCATATCTGCGCCAAAGTAGATAGTACCATACAATTCATTTTCTGGTATGTTTTTTAAGGTTTCATTTTTTGTTACCTGATAAATAAATTTATCATCTAAATAACAATGATATTCAGTGTCGTTCCATATGAACTTTAAGGTATGCCATGTATTATAAAAAGAATCGTCAATAGTTACCTTTTTCTCTGTATTCAGATTATAACCAGTCTGGTTTAGGTTGTTGAAAAAGTATACGGCACTTCTAAACTTTCCCTTCTCAGTTTCAAGTTCAATAGGTGTTATTTCTCTGAACTCTACATCATTTGTCAGTGAATAATAGGTGTTGTCAGCAAGCGTACTATCTGGACTATGTTTTGGTGTTATAAGGAAAACAAACCAGTCTCCACCAAGAGATTTGTCTACTTTAAACCTTGTTTCCCACATTGTGTCTTTTAGTAAAAACCGATTGATTGAAGTTAATGTGCCGCCTGATGCGGTTTTGTTTTGATTGTCAATATTAACGTTCAGACATAATGATCCATCTTCTACATTAACATTTTCTTTTTTAGCCCAGATATGATAGCCATTCTTCGCTCTTGATTCGCCAAAATCTAGATTTATTATGCCCCAATTTTTGTATATGGTGTCTGATGAATTAAAATCGTCGGAATATTCAAGTTCGTAAGTGACGCCGGCAAGTTCTGTAGTTTCTGGCGGTACAGCCGGCACTGCCGGTTCAGTCGGTACAGCTTCTTTTGAACATCCGATTAGGATAAGTAAAGGTAAAAGCAATAAGCATTTTTTCATAAACAATCTCCTTATGTTTAATTATATAACATCTTTTTGTTTAATAAAAGTTTGTTATATTTTTATTCGTTTTTTTTCGTCTTGAAGACCGGGAAGAGTGGCCTTATACTATAATCATGAAAAAGTTTTTATATCTATTAGTTCAATTTACCTGGGGCCTGGGACAGACTGTCATCGGCTTTTTGTTTTTTATGATTCATATTGCGCGGCCGCACCGGATTTACCGATGTGCCATTGAAACTCAGTGGAAAGATAAATGGGCGGGTTTGAGTCTTGGGCCTTTTATTTTTGTTCCGACAAATGATGATAAAGAATATCAGAAAGGAGCCAGAATCCACGAATACGGACACACTTTTCAGTCTCTTGTGTTGGGACCTTTTTATGCTATTGTAGGTGTGATTTCTGTGGGCTGGGGTAGTGTGGTTTACCCAATTCTGAAGGGTACAAAAAAATATAAGGATGTAAAATATACAAAGTGTTTTGTAGAATATAACGCCAGCTGGCTAGGTGAAAAGATTACCGGCGAGAAAGCCTGCTGGTAGACGTAAAGATGGGGGCGTTACGGGGGCGGCAGCCCCCGTAAGAAGGGGTAGCCCGCAACGAAGTGCGGGCGAGGGGGAGACTTCCCCCTCCTGCATGAGATTCCCGCGTCAAGCGCGGGAATGACACGGTGATTAGAACCTTCCTTCGTCTTTGTCGAGTGCACTCAATTCGTTGTGTTCCTTAATGAACTTGATTGTCTCGTCTACTGTTGTGAAGCAGAGGCCGGTTACTGTGTCGGCGCAACCGTAGTAGAGGGCGATGCGGCCTGTTGCCTGGTCTGTGAGGGCTGCAACTGGGAAGCAAACGTTGTCTACGAAGCCTGTTGTTTCATATGGAAGCTCTGGTGTGAGCATGTAGTCTGAGCAGCGGTACTTTACGATTGAAGGCTTATCCTTGTCGAGAAGGGCTGCAGAGAATGAGTAAACGTAGCCGTTACAGGTCTGGCAAACTCCGTGGAAGAAGAGGAGCCAGCCTTCATCTGTTTCGATAGGAGCCGGGCCTGCACCGATTTTGAGACCTTCCCACCAGCCACTTCCGCCTTTCTGCATTACAAGGCGGTGTTCTCCCCAGTATTTCATATCAGGAGACTGTGAAAGAAGAATGTCGCCGAATGGTGTGTGTCCTGAATCTGAAGGACGTGAGAGCATTACAAACTTGTTGTCGATTTTGCGTGGGAACAAAACTGCGTTGCGGTTGAATGGAAGGAATGGATTTTCGAGACGTGTGAAGTCTTTGAAATCTTTTGTTGAAGCCACACCGATTGCAGCACCGTCAAAGTCACCGCACCACATGATATAATAAGTGTCATCTACTTTAACAACACGTGGGTCGTATGCATAATAAGGATCGTGTGGGGTTCCATCCGGGTCGTGCATGTGGATTCTTTCTGTCTGGAAAGTCCAGTGAATACCGTCGTCTGAGTCGCCGAGGTAGAGGAAAGGACGTGCGAGTGTTGATTCTGCACGGAATACACCCTTGAATTTTCCTTCCCAAGGAATTACTGCTGAGTTGAAAATACGACCCATGCCTGGGAATGGATTACGGTCGATAACCGGATTTTCTGTGTAGCGCCAGATTGGCTGCCAGCTGTCCTTTGGTTTGTCCTGCCATGGAATGTTTGGCAAGTTTCCGCCACTAATGATTTTTGCCATATAATGCTCCTTCGAAAATAATGTCATCCCGAACTCGTTTCGGGATCTCATCTATGCCTCTAATGTACTGCTGCTTATTTAAATTGTCAAGAAAAATTAAGTTAATTAGGTAAAATGTATTAAGTTAAATTAGGTAAAATTAGGTTAAAAATGTCATTCCCGTGCTTGACTCTGCGACGGTTGCGAAGCAAACTCGGTTAGGAATCTAGGCATCACTGTAATTCCTGGATCCCCGGGTCAAGCCCGAGGATGACATGTGTATAAAAATTTTATATACTCACACACATGAAAAACTATCCAATTAATCAAGTTAAAACTATCCGGCTGCAAGGCCGTAATGTTGACGGCGGTATTTGTAAGGAC
>SFOB01000168.1 GCA_004554075.1 Treponema sp. | reverse complement strand
AAAGAGCAGCTAGAAACATTAGACAAACAAGAAGCTGACAGGAATTCGGTAATCCGGGGAAAATACTGGAGATATAGTCGTATGGAAGATTTTTTCTACGGCATAAGCATTTCTCCCGATGGTAAATCAAAGGAATCAGAATACGATTCAGACCATATTAGAAACAAGCTCGAAGAAATTCCCACAGCCGAAGGAACTGCAGAAAGACTCTATAGGTTCCAAAACGACCTAATAATAGAAGGACAAGAATTCATAAAACAGCTAAGAGGCAGCAATGCTCACCCTGATATCAAGATAAATATTGTTGTCCTTGGCGATTTAACAGAAGATTTTACACGAATTGTATTCCCGGCAATAGCAGGAATACTGCAGAAAGAGAAAGGACGTATTTTACCACACCATATTCATCAAGGTATGGAAGTGATAGGTATGCTCTACATTCCAAGTGACATTAACACCCGTGAAGTAAGCGTTAGAAGGAGTATGCAGAGAACTCTGAATGAGATTGACGTTCAACATTGCGTCAATGACATCAGAGGATATGATCATGTAATGTTCTATCAAGACGTTCAGAACAGAACGGAATGTGCATACCCTATTCTTGACGATGAACAACTTGCTCAATATTTAGTACAGTGTCTTGTACACCTCTATCTAGCTTGTAACGATTCTCATCCATTGCTTAGTGGAACCACCTCAGCAGATGTCTTCTACTTCTCAATGGGTGCGACCTCTGTACATTTCGACACAGATAATGAAGATTTGAAAAGTCGGCATAAACTCGCAGTGGAGTTTATAAGAAATTTCAAGAGTGAAGGGAATGATGAAAAGGAGAATCAAGAGTTACATATCATCGGTATAGATGATTACAGTCCTGAAAGTTTCTTTGATTTTGATACTATCAGTAAATTAGATTACGAAGATATTGATGAAGGGACTCCTTCCCCCCACCCTATCAAAAACTTTCTGGCCAAGTATCTAAAAAGGTACTATTATAACCTGTACCTCAGATTCTTCACTGTAAATATGATGCATCGAATTATCAACCAAATTGATAATTGCACACGTGCATCGCTTGAAACTATTTCAACAAAGAGCAAACGAAGATTTTCGGATGCACAGAAAAGAATATTTGAGAATTTAAGAGACATTGTAGGCAGAATAAGTGCAAACGATGGTGGACTTCCAACAATCATGAGGAAGTTCAAGGATATGCAGGATCATCTTTCCCATAAAAGAATAGACATTCAACATATCCTGGAGCAAAAGTTCTGGAGAAAGATAGAAGAAGACTATATTTCAAAGGCAATCATTGATAGGTTCACCGAATATCATGATGCCTATATTGCCGATATTAAAAACAAGACAGGGGGCAGCAATCAATTAGAAATGAAGAAGCAAGCTGTCACAGAATTAAATGGTATTCTGAGTGGAGAATCTACGATGCTCAGCCGCATTGGTCGAAGTATTCTTTTAGGAATTATGTGTGCATTAGCCCTCGTTCCTATATTGAATATTCTATCTCCACATATTATTGATTTAGGACATGTAAAAAGGAATAGTGAATTGTGGTCGATTGGTCTATTCTTTGTTCCAATACTATTTCAGTTGATTTCTTTTTTGAGATATAATCGTAGTAAGAATAGAGCCATAAACAATCTTAAGGCTATGTATCTACATGATGCATATGCACGAGTGGCAAACCGAATTGAATCTGAGATTAATTCATTCTACGACAAGTTGATAGCCCTTGCTGATAAGTACATTGAACGATGTGAAAATATCAGGAAGGAATTAGGCAGAGACTTTAAAGAGGACGAACAAGGTAAGCCTTTATTTGAAGAAAGTATGTTTAATCAGCCTCTTATTGGTGGAAAATTTGGTGAAGACCAATTGCTACCAGAGAAAGAAGCTGATGATGCAGAAGTACGCATTAAATATATTCGTTATAAGTTAAGTGAAATTTCCAAAGTAGAGTATTTTCTGTTCATCAACCAGAACAAAAATATTATAATGGGGTTATTTCAAGATGTAAAGCTTTGCGAGAACCTTATACGCCGTGTCAAAGAAGATGGTGAAGAAGAATTAGTAACAAAAGAACAACAAGAGCAAGAACAACAAATAGCGTGGGAGAAACATCGTGATGAATTCTATCAGAATTTGCGAGAGACTGTTAAGGATGCTCTTCTTCCTCGTGAAGACTCAACAGTAGGAGAAAAACTACATCATTTCTGTTCTTCAACTCCAGATAAGGCTGACGTATTAAAGTCAATGATAGCATATGCGGCCACTAATGGCGAAGTCACGTCATCGGCAGATATAGAATATACAGATGCAAAGATGAATGACAAACGTGTTGAATCTTGTATTTTGCCTTATATTTCCTCTGATAGCAAACAAATGCAATCGGACAAATACAATAAGGTATATAGAAAATATATATTTATCACACGTTGGCGTTGTTTTGAGCACTTTAATTTTAACAGAATATTACCGACTGAAGACTTTGATGAAAAGATTCGAAGACAGTGCGTATATGAAGAAGAGATTAAATCTGCCAGCAGAAAGGGCAAGTCCATTTATCGTTCTATGGAAGAGGAAAAAGTTAAGAAGGAACATCCAGATGGTCTAGTGTATGTTCCCAAGACCTCGTCCTTGCTTCTTTGGGCTTTATGCCCTGATGATTCATCATCTGAATGGTTTAGGCTGTTTGACTCTGAATTTTTTGCGGAAGCATATACTGACAAAAACATATTCAGAAAGATACTTAATCAAAACGACTGATTTGTATTAACATATGACATTAATATTATTATATATATTCCTCGGATTGATGGTGACAGCAATGTTATCATGCATTATCCAATTGTTTAAAGTCAAGGTTTGGCTTAACACTAAGTCCAAAAGAGACTCTAAGCTCATTATGATTGGTTTCCTGGACTATAAAGGTAGTCAGGAAGTACCAGAGGTTCATCTGATGGGTAGATCGAAAGGTCCTGCAATTGGTAGAATAAAGATGGGTGAAGATGATGACAATGCATATGTTGAAGTATTAATGACGGACGGAAACGACGATTCCATCAAACCACAATATAGAACATGTGGATATATTACCCAGAAAGGTTATATATACAAACAATTAGGTAAGAACAAGAAACCAGAGATGGTTGGTTATACAGCTAAACCATCTAAGCCTAATGAACCTTGTGCTATTGGAGAACGTACATGGAAATCTTTATGGCTAAAATGCGCTCTCAACACCTATAAAGGCAAGCCAAAAGAAAAGGGAAAGGCTAAAGAACCTGTGGCTGTTTGTTATCATCGAAGTTTCCATTCTTCGCCCCATGATGCTATGCCTCCAGAAACTCGTGCAGCTGCATTTTCGTATTTCTTTGGGAATTATAACAAGAATGATTACCATGAGTATTATAATAGTCCTGCTTATGGTTGGAAAGATACAGCATTATTGTCAGCATTCATTTATGCCGTCATTTATGTTGTATGGTACATGGTTAGTGTAAAGCTTCTTGGAAACAGATTCATAGGCTTCCGATTCTGGCAAGCTATCCCTCTATATGGTATGTTCTATGCCTTATGGGCAATTGTTCGTGCCATAAAAATTGAATGTATTGAGAATTCAAACACAATTCAACCAAAACTCGACCTGTTTAACAAAGCTCTTGGACAGAGGTCGTTTGATAGCGTAATTTTGTTATGTTGTACTATAACATTAGCATTTACAGGTACATATTATAGATATGATTTTGCGGCATTAGCTATGGCTATCTTTACCGGTATTGCCACCAATATGCTTCTCCGTTCAAGTTCCACAAGATGGGAAATCAAAAACCCATTCGCACAGGATGATGAGGACGAAG
>SFOB01000167.1 GCA_004554075.1 Treponema sp. | reverse complement strand
ATGCGCTCCAGGGCAAACGCATTATAAATATTCAGCATAAAACTGGCTTTCAGACACGGTTTCCTTGTTCAAAATCGCGCAATAATGCGTTTGCACTGTTATGCACTCAGTTCGTTATTGAGTAAAACTCTTTCAGTCGGTATAATCTGCGTATCTAGTTTGAATATTTTTATTCTATTTTATAGAGGTTATATTTATTATGGAAAACAAAGAAGTTCGGGTTCGTTATGCGCCTTCTCCTACGGGACTGCAGCATATCGGCGGTGTGCGTACTGCGCTTTTTAACTATCTTTTTGCAAGGTCTAAGGGCGGAAAATTCATTCTCCGCCTTGAGGATACAGACCGCACAAGATACGATGAAAAATATGTGAAGAATCTTTACGACACAATGGATTGGCTTGGAATCGACTGGGACGAAGGCGGCGACAAGGGCGGCGAGTACGGTCCTTATGTTCAGAGCGAAAGGTTCGAGCTTTACAAGAAGTATGCCCAGGAGCTTGTGGAAAAAGGCGAGGCTTACTATTGCTTCTGCGATTCAGAGCGTCTTGAGCGAATCCGAAAGATTCAGACAGAAAACAAAATGCCACCGGGATATGACAGGAACTGCCGCCACCTTACAGAAGAAGAAGTGAAGGCGAATCTTGCCGCCGGAAAACCTTACGTAATAAGGCTTAAAGTTCCTCTTGAAGGTGAAACAAAATTCACGGATCATCTTCTTGGCGACATTGTATGGAAGAACGAGGATATTTCCCCTGATCCGGTTCTTTTAAAAAGCGATGGATTTCCGACATATCACCTTGCGAATATCGTTGACGACCATTTGATGAAGATAAGCCATGTTATGCGCGCCCAGGAATGGATTCCTTCAACTCCGCTTCATGTTCAAATGTACAGGGCGTTCGGCTGGGAGCATCCTGAATTCTGCCACCTGCCAATGGTAAATGGTTCAGACGGAAAGAAACTTTCAAAACGCCACGGCTCGACTTCGCTTAACGAGTTCCGCGCAAGAGGCTACCTTCCGCAGGCGATTGTAAACTATGTGGCTCTTCTGGGCTGCTCTTATGAGGACGGACGCGACATCTACAGCCTTGATGAGCTTGCCGCGAACTTTAAGCTTGAGCATTTGAACAAGGCGCCTGCTGTTTTTGACTACAAGAAGCTTGAGTGGTACAACGGCCAGTATATCCGCGCTTTGTCTGATGAGGAGCTTTACAAGTGGACATTGCCGTTTATAACAGGAACTGGAGATGCTTCCCTTGAAATAAATCCTGAAAATCCTCAGCCTAAGCCAAAAGTAGGTCCTGAATATTCCGGTGTTGCGCTTGGAAGCGACGGCGAGCCTGTTTGCGTGGACTCTTCAATGAACATGGCGAGCGCAGATGTAAAGAAAAAACTTCTGGAGCTTATGCCGCTTATAAAGGAACGCTTGCACTTCCTTACAGATGCCGCAGAAATGGTCCGCTTTATGTTTACAGAGCCTGCTGTTCCCGCAAACTCTGAAATTATTCCAAAGAAGCTTGATGAGGCAAAGACAAAGGAAGTTCTTGAAAAGGCTAAGTCTTTTGTTTCTGAAATCTTCGGAATGAGCCACGATGACGCGGAAGCCCTTGCAAAAAAATATGCCGAGGAGCTTGGAATAAAGCTTGGCGACTTTATGATGCCTGTGCGCATGGCCGTTACAGG
Organism: Treponema sp.; assembly: GCA_004554075.1. Classification (GTDB taxonomy): domain Bacteria; phylum Spirochaetota; class Spirochaetia; order Treponematales; family Treponemataceae; genus Treponema_D. The sequence goes on along the minus strand of SFOB01000167.1, from coordinate 2,195 downwards.
AAGCCGCATTTCTCCGCCGCTGATTGGCTCAATATGGATTCTTGGAAAAGAAAAAGCCTGCGAGCGCGTTGAAAAAACACTTGCAGCTTTCTAGGTTTTAGATTGCATAAAGAACAGCCCGGACAAAAAATCCGGGCTGTTCTTTTTGTAATGCAAATCTATAAAATATATTGAACAGTTTGCGTTGGAGTCTTTTTTATAAGCGTTTATTGCCACACGGATTGGAAAAATCCAAAGATTTTTCTACTAACAGGCAAATAGTCTATTTTCCCTGGGTAAATAAGCTATTTGCCTGTGGAAAATTAGGAAACATTACAATGTAATAATATCACTTTTCGAGGCGCAATATAAGCTTTGAAATATAATTTATAAAAATAAATTGAGGTCAGGGAATGGCAAGTGAATAAAAGCCATTGGATGCCAGAAAAAGAACGAGACCTCCAGTGTAACTTGAACAGCTTGCACTGGAGGCTTTTTTGTTGCCATTGCCTTAGTTGATTTGGTAATTTATTTTAGTAAGCGGCTATAGAAGTTAGCTTATTTTCAGTGTCTAGTCGAGTGAATTCTTTCGTTTCCAAATCAATTGTTCCGTTTAACAAAGAAATGCCTTTTACTGCGCTAAAGTACAATTTTCCGTTTCCTGCTGAATAAGATATGATTTCTAGCTCTACAGGAACTTTTTCAAATAAGTTTTCAAATTTTCCGGAATTAGTGTCAAACATATATATATTTTGTGCTCCTGTTTCGTTGCCTGAAGAATCAAGTATTGCATTTAAGAAATATAAAGCATCGTTATAAGTATAAAGTCCTATTGGAGCTACTGAATCAAAAGTTTTTCCTACATAAGTTCCATAATTATCAACGATTTTCATAAACTGCTTTGAAGAACCATAGTATCTATTTGGTTGTGCCCATATTCCATTCGAAGTTGAATAAAGTTGATTGTAATCATAAGGCGCAATATAGTTTCCAGATTCAGTTTTTAGGTAGTAATCGCTAGAATAATAATTATTATCTTCTGGCTCTTCATTCACAGAAATAAATTTATCTTTGTAAAAATGTTCTTCTTCCATTGTGCTTGTTTTTATGCGGTATAGCCCATGTTTGTTTTTATTCTCTTGAATGTAATAGAAATAGTCTGTGCTATCCTGATATACCCAGCCATAGTTGGCATAAGATTCTGATGAATAATAAATATTTTTGAAATCTTCTGGGAACTGCACAGGAATATATCTAATGAAATAGGCGCTATTGCCATATGAAGAACTTGAATAATTGTATCTATTTCCAGAGACAAATATTTTTGTTCCGTCTTGGCTCATTTGGAATTTACCATAGTTAATTCCTTCTAGCGGTGCAGTAAGATTTGATGTTTTTTGTGAAACAGGATCGTATTTACAGATGCTTACATTGTTATTTGTACATTTTATAAAGTATAAGCAGCCATTTAAGTCTGTTTGTATGTATTCTTTTAAATAAGGATCAATCCAATCTGGATTACTAGAGTTGTTATTAGAACCTAATATATCTTTATAGGAACCATCTTCATACACACAAATTAGCTGGCTTAAATTAACATTTATATATTCTCCATCTTCACCGTTATAGCCAAACCAAGATGAACCGTTAAAGACGATATAAAGATACTTGTTTCCACTTCTATCTTGAGTGTTTATTATTTTTTCTATTTCAGAGATATTTCCTTGTGCATTACTTGGAATTGACAAGATAGAAGCGACAGAAGAGTCTTCAAGTATTTTTATGAGCGGGGAATTTAAGTTGCTAGAAGAAGCGCGGGCAGCTATGTTTCTACTGGAACTTTCTTCAACAGAAGCGATTGCCTTTGCGTTTGTCAAGTCGAACTTTAATGCTTGTTTTGAATTGAAATCTGTTTCCGAGGCTCCGTCGGATGATGAGCCGTTGCTACAAGAAGCAAAACCTAATACAGCAATAAATGCTGATAATACAATAATTTTTTGAATCTTCATGGATTCCTCCTTGAAGCAATCATTACACACATCCCCCCCCGTCAAGTGCCTGCGGCACAAAATCTCAATAAATTTTCGCTAAAAAGTTGTTTTTTGAAATTTATTCAGTATAATTTAATCTAGATTCTTGAAAAGTTAAAATGGGATTGTCGTATCAAATACGAAAATGACAAAGAGATGAAAGGGCAAGCGCATTATAAATAATTT
>SFOB01000166.1 GCA_004554075.1 Treponema sp. | reverse complement strand
CACACTGAACTGGTGAGATTGGAATAGAAACTAAGACCCTGTTTAGCCCAGAATCTTGCACGAACAAAATGCGTTATATCATGATGCAATATGATTGTTTCAAGTTGTGATACTGTCGTTTCAAACCATGATACCATCATTTCATGCTGCGTTTCGGTTGCAAGAACAGGGAGAAAGAGCTAAAAACTCTACTTAATCAGGTTGTAAAACGTAGGCAATAAACTTGTCAAACCGTAGTTATGGCAGAATACATCAAAAGAGAAATGCCGGACATGAACGGCACAGGAGAGCGGAAAGCTTACTACAAGGTCAAAACCTATAGCAATCTCAGCTCCGAAGACTTTGTCAAGAAGATATGTTGCCCTGGTTCAGGATTGAATCAGGGCGATGTGGCTAAAGTCATGTGCCGTATGGTTGACGAGATGAAACGTTGGCTAGCCGAAGGGCATACGGTAACGATCGACGAACTTGGTACGTTCAGCCTTTCCATCGGAGTGATGGATGATGGCGAAGTAGAGGACTTCGATGGCAATGGGAAGAAAGTTACTGCCAAGCGCATCGGTGTTCGTGGTGTCAACTTTCGTCCCGACAAACAACTCGTCCGTGACATTGGTCGCAAATGCAAACTGCATAAGGGATATGATTCCCCAAACAACCGTTCACCTTACACTCGCGACCAACGCCTGAAGATGGCACAAGATTATATCGCTGAACACCACTTCATGCGAGTCCGTGACTATGAAACGATGACCCTCCTCCCTCATTCCACAGCCGCCAAAGAGCTCCGTGACTTCTGTGTGCAGCCAACAGGCATCACATCTGAAGGACGAGGGAATACAAAGGTTTATCTAAAAATGAATAGACAATAACAAAGCATTAGGCAAAATATAAAAGCAAATACACTTCAAGCATACGTTGAAGCTAATGAGGTTGTTTACCAGTTTTGTGGTGAACTCATGGAAGTTTCTAACGACATAGAAAAGGAAAACAAGGAAACTCTCCTTGGTTATTTCCGTAGAGCCAATCGTGTAGAAGTCTATACGAAGTATGACAGATGGGCAAAAGATGGTTGGCCTGAGTTGGCTGATTGGTCAACTGATGATGACGTGTTGTCCTGCTTGATGGCGTTGGAGTGATGATTTGCATTCCAAAGAAAGAGTCAATAGAGAATCATTTGATTGCAGAATAATTATGTCATCAAAGAAGAAAACATACAAGATTGGATTGGTAGATGCGGACTTACTTTGTAATGGTACGCGTCACCCTAATCTTGCTCTTTTGAAGTTGGCAGGCTACTTCCGTGACAATGGCTTTGTGCGTCAAACTACACATTCAGATACTAAAGGAGTAAGTACATACGAACTCCTTACGAACAAAAGCAATTTTGAGCAGCTGCACAATCTTGACCACATATATGTGTCTTGTGTATTCTCATTTACACTAGATGACCCACCTTTGCTTCTAACAACTCTCATGAGTGACAAAAGATTAAAAAGAAAGGTTCACATGGGAGGAACAGGTAGTTATGCAAACCTATCTGTTGAAAATGGTTTTGCAGAGAAGCGTGAGGAGGATATGCATCGTCTCGAAAATGATGTATTCTTGAGTAAATTTGAGAATAAATCAGGAACAAAGGGCATAGACATGCGAACCCAGATGCCTGATTACCATCTCTATGACGAATTTGTGTCCGTCATGGAAAACGTAAAGTCCTCGGCAAAGTACTACAAAGATTACAAGGAGTATTCCATCGGATTCCTTACAAGAGGATGTTTTCGACGTTGCCCATTCTGCGTGAACAAATTAGAGCGTAAAGCCATGCCATACTCCAACCTCAACGATTTCCTTGATCAGGAAAGAGATGAAAAAGGAAGATTGGTACGCCCTTATATCTATCTCTGGGATGACAACTTTTTGGCATCACCATATTGGGAGCCTTTGCTTGACGAGCTGATTGCAACAGGCAGACCTTTCCAATTCAGGCAAGGTCTTGACGAACGTCTACTTGCCCAAAACAGACGAGGGGAAGATATGGCAAGAAAACTTGCCAATGCAAACTACCATGGTGATTTTATCTTTGCTTTTGACAATTGGTTTGATAGAAAGCTTATAGAAAAAGCATTGAAAATGGCAGAAGTTGACTTTATAGAAAGCTTGGATGATGGAGTTTCACAAGGGGCATCCAATTACTCTGGAGGGCAAAAGCAACGTCTTCAACTTGCAAGATCAATATTGGCTAAACGTGACTTCTACCTATTTGACGACTGCTTCTCAGCACTTGACATGAACACTGAAGCAAAAGTGAAAGAGAACTTGAAAAGCCTAAAGGAAAATTCCTCAATGCTCATTGTTTCACAAAGGATTTCAACAATCATGGATGCAGATGAGATCATTGTTCTTGATGAAGGTGAGATAATAGATAAGGGAAGCCATGATTACCTTAATGAAAACTGCAAAATCTATAGAGAAATCGTATCCTCACAAATAGATCGTTCAAAAGACTTATTGTATGATAATGAGGAATCCTCCAATTATGTTCTAGATACAAGTTACCTTAAGAAAACAGCAGGAGGCAAATGATATGGCAAGAAAACCACGAAGAGCACCTCCTGAAAAACCGGCAAACGCTAAGCAGTCAATAAAGAACATATTCTCTCTCTTGACAGGATATAAATTGAAGCTAAGCTTGACAGTTATCTGTGGAATCATATCAACAGTGTTTTCAGTGATAAGCCCTCTTTTAATCGGATTTGCTACAACTGCAATATTTGATGGAATAAACTCCGGAAATATGAATTTGAATCATATAATCAATCTGCTCATTGCAATCGTGATTCTATACATCATAAGTGCAGTTTTCTCATATCTTCAAAGTTATCTCCTCTTGGACATAACAACTGACATCAGCTATAATCTTAGAAAGGACTTGATTGAAAAGATCACTCACTTGTCAATGAGTGATTTGGACATAAATACCAGAGGAGACATCTTATCAAGAATCACAAACGATGTAGACTCTCTCCAAACAGGAATTGTCCAAACATTCAACCAATTGTTGACAGGAGTCATTACAATTATAGGGGTTACAGTGATGATGCTTTCCATTAATCTATGGCTAACCCTCACTACAATCATATTGGTCCCAATCGCTTTCCTGATTATAACCTACATAACCAAATACTCACAGGATTACTATCTAAAGCAGCTAAGGTATAGGGGAAACCTGAATGGGCAAATTGAGGAATCATTTACAGGACATGAAATCATTCGATCATTCAATCAGGAAAAGGAATCCATGAGAATCTTTGAAGAGGAAAATGAGAATTGGTATGAACAGGAATGGAAATCCAAGTTCTTTTCAAGTCTATCAGGTCCTTTTGTACATTTCATTTCCAATCTGCAATATGTGATCATATCAGTTCTTGGAGCGGTTCTCGTACTCCAGAAAGCAATAAGCGTTGGGGACATTTTGGCATTTATCCAATACTCCAAAAACTTCACAACACCTATTGAACAGATTACAAGAATAATGAACATGATACAGACTGCAATGGCAGCAAGTGAAAGAATATTCGAATTCCTTGAAATAAAGACTGAAGAAAACCCTTCAAAAGAGAAAATCAAGGAAATCAATGATGAGATAAGCTTTGAAAATGTCAACTTCGGATACAGTGAAGATGAACTTGTAATCAAAGACCTTTCATTCAAAGTCAAGAAGGGTGAGAAAATAGCTATTGTAGGAGAAACTGGAGCAGGAAAGACCACAATAGTGAAACTGCTCATGAGATTCTATGACCTGAATAGCGGTGAGATAAAGATTGATGGCGTGAACATCAATAATTACGACAAGCATAGCGTAAGATCTCTTGTAGGAATGGTGCTTC
>SFOB01000165.1 GCA_004554075.1 Treponema sp. | reverse complement strand
CTCTTGCCTTATAAGGAATACGATGGAAAAGCATGTCCCTGTCTGTTGTCTTGCTATAGAACTTCTTGGCAGACCAATCACCATCCCACTCTTCGCGAGTGTCTAGAATCAAATCGTTTAACTCTTCCTCACTGCCACCAGACAGGATATACCAAGGGATAATACGTTTACGCTCGGTACATATCTTTGTAATTGAAGAAAGTGCATGTACAAGAAAACGCGAGGCATTGTCATGATCAGCCTTCTTGTATTTACACTTCGCATCCAAGATGATTGCCGACCAACGTTTGAAATCAGAAACGAGAACATCCTCTGCTTCTTCCCAACAGCGAAATGGAACCAATTCAAGACCATATCTTGCAGCTTCAATAGGATACGACTGGATGTTTTGTGGGTCATCCTCTACCCATAATACTTGTATCAAATTAGGATTCATAATGATTAAATTTTTTATGGGACAAGTTAGTTTTCAACCTGTCCCATGTTAAACGACTAATAAAGACTTGCCAAAGGCATCCTCAGTATATATGTAACTGTGAACTGCCTACCAGGAGAGGAAATAACACTTACATCGCCACCGAACCGGTGCATTATTTCCGCTATTTCTCCCCCACCTATGCCACCATGCCCTCTTTCGTTCAAAGCCGTGGAATAACCATACTCCATAACCAAGTCGGTATTGATGTCAGCTGGCATTGGTGTTCCGTTATTCGAAACTCTAACGACCATATTCAAACCGTCAGTTGTCCAACTGGATTGTATGACATAGTCAGTACGATTTCTGTCTGTAAAGCCATGTTCAAGGGCATTGGAGACAATATTGTCAAACACCTGTTCAAGAGCCTTTTTGGGGAACCAGGCAGAGTTCATTGATTCGCCCTTGTGGAATAGTAACTTCCCGGTTTTCTTGTCGAACACATCTCTTTGGAAACTGTTCTTTTCGAAGTTCTCCCAAGCATGAGAAAACTTGAAAGTAGCGTTATGATGTTCCCGTTCATAACCCTCGATGAACTCCTGTGGCTCAATAGCCTCACATTTGCCATAGTCTTGCTCATCTGACAATTTTTCCACACGTTCACAGATAACTTTAAGCTGTGATTTCAATGACTCCATAGCTTCACCAACTGTCATTGGACTGACAGGAGACAATTGGTCCTTGGCTTGAATACGGCCTTTATGTTCCTGCATACAGTAATTCAACGAACTGAAAAGGCTGTCAAATGCAGATATGTTTTGTGACAACGCATGCTTCCTCAGTCGAATGGAGTGCTTGAATCCCTTTTCTTTCATTGCAGCATCGTTTCCTTGTTCAACATATTCCTTAAGAACAAATTCTTGAACAACCTTTGCTTGTTCTTCAAGAGACTTCATACTTATCCGAATTAATTCACTCCAAGCATGAGTCAAAGCTGCAGCATTGCCCTTACCATAGACAAGTTCCACTATTGTTTTCTGGATAGCAGGATTAAGCAATTGGCATGCCAGATATTTCACATTCAGGCCTTTTGTAGGCTTTAACACATACATATTCTTTGGAACGAGGAACAAAGAATTGTCTGTGGTATATCCTACTGCTATTTCCTTGTCCGAAACAGCCATAACAACAGCTGGTCCCTCAACTCTATACAATCGCCTTAATCGGTCTGTTCTTAGATTTGGCAGCGAATCCACATTGAATTCTCCATTGGAGAATGTTTTTGACAACTGATTGACAGTCACCACGTTTTCCACATTTTGACATTCATCAGAAAGGACTAATGCTGATTCGACTGTAGCCACCTCACTAACAGTTCTTCCTACCTTAGTATAATTAAGGTAGTAAAATGGCAATAGTATGTTCTCATTTAACTCTTCGTATGAGAAACGGCGAACCACAGGATGCTCATCACGCTCTGGCATATTTGCCATTTCAACTTCTTTCAGGAAAGCCGTGACATCCACAACCCTCTCATCACTTCTTTGAGAAAGTGAGGTTGCATCGCACATTACAAAGGTATTATGCGGCTGCTTTACAAAATGGAACAGAATCTTTCCAGAAGGCAACTGAATAACAGTTTGCAAAGTCCTTTCTCTGCCGACATATTGACGAAGGAAAGCTGTCTCATCACTAAGAACAGACTTCTTTGACAAGCAAAGCAGTATTTCACCTCCATCCTTGACAATCCGGTTGCAAGCATTGAAACAGTCTTCAACAGTAAAATCCCTTAGGTCAATACCACCTGAAGACATTTCTACAATTATTGCATCAAAGGTATCATCTTCCAAATCTTCCCATAATGCAGAACGATTATCTTCATTTTCATACTTCTTGACATTATGCCCACAAGCAAGAGCACGTATTGCAGCATTGGTAAAGCCATCCCCTACTAACAGATCACATTTACCAAGTCCCACAAATTCACGCCCTTTATTCGAAGATGGAATGAAAACACGTCCTGAACGATTATTCAGAAGATATGGCACAAGCTGACTCCATTCTATTGGTTCGTCAAAATCAAAGCCCAAAGTCATTAGAGAGCTTAAATGGTCAAGGGCATAGTCAACAAACACATCAAAATTTGCCACAAGGAATATCTCCTCCTCTGCGGTAATCAACCCTTCTATATAATAGCGGGTATATTCTTCGTATTCTTTGACTACAGCTTCATTGATTGATTCACCTGTTTTTAACAGGTAAATACGACCTAATAGCTGCTCAACAAAGTGAATACGACGAAAGTCTTCAGGTATAAAAAAGTCAGAAAAACCTTTCTCTGTCTTTTTTACAGCTTCTGTATTTGAAGCGAGGTTCTTGTACTTGGCAACGATTGCCTCTACTTGGGTGTACTTCTGTGTACGCATTTCGTTTCTTTTTGGTTCTACTTTTATTTTGACGATGCAAAGTTACGGCACATTTACGAACGCTATGTTCGCAATTTCTCATATTCTTCAATCATTCCATTAATTCTCTCTTTCACCTTATTATATATATGCTCAGGCTCAAGCACAATCAGCTCTTTTCCAAAAGAAGTCAGTTCACGTATGAGTTCGTAGTTATATTTGCAATCTATACGGAAGAACTGCCCATCTTTCAATGATTTATACTTCTCTTGCATCTCGGCTGTTTTCGCCTCGTTTAATGTTCTTTGCGATTCATGAATAGGCTTGGTCTTGACATAATCTTTTGATATGTCACTTACCCAGAAATATATCTCATATACTGGACTATCCTTCAGATTGGTCACACCGACGATATCTTCATACCACTCATTAATGTCTCCCTCATATTCCATATATTTATGTGAAGGCAACGGCACTATCTTCAATATTCTTTCCAAGGCAAAAGTAAGCATTGCATTATCTTCCTCTGCAGCCCCAACCACATACCATCTTCTGTTGTACTCCCTCAAGAGATACGGGTGCAGATTCACCTGCCGTTCCTCCTCATGACCGTGAATAGTTCGCCGAACACTCTCGTTCCTTCAAGCGGATTCTTTGTGAATGATATAATATTTCTATCATTCCTCTTCACACCCCATCCGCAACGCAATCCTTCAAGCGCATCAAGATTTGGAAGACCGTCAAACTGACCAAGCAATGACAATGTCTCACCAATAAGATATTCCTCATCGTCGGTCAGTGTCTTGCTGAATATGGAAAATTTTGGATCCTCATATCTAAGACATTGCTTGCTGACCGTCTTTTGCTTGTCATAGTCGTAAGCCGGCTTGCTATATCTCTTGATTAGCACTTGAAAAGGTCCTTCATATTCCAGATAGTGTATATCCTTCTCTATCATCCTTCGAGATACCGACTGACCACACTCCTCCAACCTATGGTTCACCTCCTCCGTCAAATCGTTGAGTGAGTAATCATGATACTGGTTGCTCAACAGCTCATCCAGTATCTTATATCGAGTCATTGCATTCTTGTTTGTGGGCATAATACATTAATTGTTCATTTAACCAATAAACCAACAATTATTGCTATTGCAAAACTTGTCATTGTTCCCAACATCACATATTCAGTAGTCTTAATGTCTTTAGCTTTATTCAAGTCTCCGAAACGGAATACAGACTTTGCCGCAAGCAAGAATCCTACACCTTCCATATTGTCAGTAATCACAAAAGTAAGAATAAGGATTCGCTCCAAATAACCTATCCACTTTCCTGCTTCGGGAAGACTACTGTTAGCCATACTAGACAGATGCCACCTTTTCAACAGCAATGACATGAGGATTGCCGAAGGACGTAACACCATTGCATACGCAACAACTATCATCAAAATGTTATCAGGAAGAATATCTGTACCTTCTTTGATTATATCCGAAACATTACCTGGCAAGATGGTCATCCACAATACAAAAATAACTGCCACATGTGATAATTGGTCAATTAAAAATGCGGAAACACTTTTCCCACGAAACATTATCTTGCACCAGTCTATAATGAAATGTGTTACGAAGATGACTATTGCAATATACCATAAAGACCAATCTCCGACTATAAGATATGCCATCAGCGAATGGATAATACTATGCAAAGTGAGCATCACCTTGCTTCTCTTACCTCCATTTTCCTTTCCCTCTACCATCCATTTTGTTTGGAGAAAGAAATCAGCAATGATATGTGCTAAAAGTAATCGTAATAGTATCGACATATTGTTAAGCTGTTTTAGATGTTATTACTGTTCTGAACCTGTTTATTAGATTCCGTATCTGCTTTTCCTTTGCAAGTATCAGCAACCTGCTTACATTCTGGCTCGTCTGTCCCATTACAGACGCTATCTCCTTCTTTGTGAAGTTTTTCAAGAGAGAATAGTACAAAGCAGAGGCTTGTCCTGTTGTCAAACCGCTGACGATATCATCAACAAATGGCAGGCTCACACCAAACTCTTCATTAATCTCCTCCCAAGGTGTAGAAAGGCAAAATGTTGACTTGCCCATTTGGTCAAGCGCCCTTCCAGACAACCGGAAAGCCTCTCCATCCGATACATTGACATTACCACCAAGGAACTCAGTCATACCAATACCAACAGAAAGCCTTACATCGCACATAATAGAAAGTTCCTTTTCTGTCTTGACCTTTAAGCCAACCCGAAATAAAATGGACACGACTAAAGAATCCGACGGATTGTCAACGACTATTTGTACGCTGTCACCTCTGAAGTATTCATAATTGAGAGAATACGACTGCTTAATGTCATCAAGCACCGACGACATACATTCAAGCAAGCCTGCCCTCTTTTCTATAGGGATGGAAGTAGAATCCACAATATCCCCAGTTATCACTCCTTTTATGCTCATATCACTGTTTTTGGGGCAAAGATAAGCATTGTTTTTGAAAAACGCAACGTTTTTACGTTGTTTTTTCAAAAACAATGCTTATCCATTTCAAAATAGGTTTGAAATGGATTTGCATTGCGTATCATAGTAGGAAAATGAATAAGCTTCCAAGTCAAGAGCATCGCCAATTGCTTGACCGAAAATAACGCCTTTAAATTTATCTGTTGTAGCCATACATATAAAATACTACTTTCTCATTTCTTTTATATAGTTTTCTATATAGTTTTTCTGTTGTTTCCCACTAATTTCATTACATTTTGAATCATATAAACAAATCTTAATGATTGGAAAGATAAAGGAGAAAAAAACTATAACAGTTCCAATTATTGCAGTTTCCTTATCCCATGAATTCATAAAAAATAATAAGGATACTATGGGGAATAAAAAACAAGCTGCAATATGTGACTTTAACATTTTCTTGTTACGTTTATATTCTTCATTAGAATCAAGTATTTGTTTTTTATTCGCAAACCATTCTTTCAATGCTTCTTGTTTCTGTATTTCTTCCTCTTCTCTTTGTTTCACTTCCTTTTCCTTATGCACGACTTCATTTTCAATAGATAATAAATAATTATTCAGGTCTTCAAGCGTTTTCACTTGAAGAGCAAGAAGGCTTTGTTCCTCTATCATTAGCATATAACTTTCTGTACCATCAAGATTCATTGCCATGATATTGTTAATAGAAAAAGACGGATGCAGCATATAAGATTTGTCCTTAACTGATATCAATATACTTTTATTTGCAGAGATATATTGCCACTTTCCTTGACTTACAATACCATTAGTAGAAAGCAAAATATCTCCATTTTCTTGGAATATATACAATTCCTTTTCTCCCGAGTCATTGAATATTTGCCACGACTTATTACATAGTATTGTTTTTACATCTAGGTTTTCACCATAACGTTTCAACCTATTTATTGAATCTAATATATATGTCTTCATATGTTTTAATAATTTTTATTATACCCTTGTTTGCTATCTATTCGAATTATTTTGGTATTCCTGGAGAGCATTAATCACGGAATCGCAAATAAAGGTTCCCCAATTATTATCAAATAAAAAATTGATTAATGATTTCCATTTCTTTAGGGTGTATCATTCCATCTGCCTTAGCCATACCAACGAATAAAGCGTTAGTGAAGGTCTTTTTCTCACCAGACATTCCACAGATAATTAGTTTTGTTTGTATATCATCAATGTTTGAGATATCCTCTAAATCATGGATTGTTATAGAAAAGTCACTATATATTTTATCCATATATTCCTCCTCTTTAGGATGAACAATGCCATCTGCTTTCATTATGTGAGAAAGAACTTTTACGATGGCGTATTTTTCTATTGTTGTAAAACTATTCATAATGCTTGATTATAAAAAAAGTCATGATATGTATCATTGCCAATATTAATTATATACATGTTCTCCCTTGCTCGAGTTATCGCCGTGTATATTGTTTGAGGCGACATCGGACGGTATGTCGTATTGGGTAAAGCAAAGTCACTTTCAAGAATGACTATAACGGAAGGAGATTCCCATCCTTTAAAACTTTGAATTGTAGAGATTTTTAGGCATCGCTTATCCGTGGTAAACAACTGCTTTCTTGTTCTCTCAAGTGCTTCAAAATCCCTATTAAATTTCCAATTAGCAGTCTTTTCATCAGTAACGTGATGTATTTGCTTTAACCTTTCAAGAGCTTCGGTTGAAATAAAGGTTATTTCCGTTTCCTCATTTGTCTTTTGACGATAAAGGGTATCTATACCACGCAGCAATTTTGTTGATGATGCCAACAAAACGAAGTCTCTTGTTTCATTGTTGTCATTGGAAATGATATATATTATATTGGTTAATAAAGCATCAATGGTATAATTCTGTCTCATATCCTTATACGTTAGTATTTGAAAATTGAACGTATTCGTCATGGCATTTTCTGTTGTTATATTATCATTAGGCACATTTGCCATAAATTGTGATTGAAATGCTGTAGCAAGATTTGCGAGACGTG
>SFOB01000164.1 GCA_004554075.1 Treponema sp. | reverse complement strand
GATGACTTCGCTGCCCCTGAATTCTTTCCGGGTAAGCTCAAGATGATGGAAAAGAAACGTCCGCAGAACTTTCTTCTTACCGGGATGAGCGATCTCTCCTGATGGAAGCCGGAATGGGCATGGTCTCTGACGGACCAGGCACATAAGCTCGGCATTCCGGTGTTTATGAAGGACGACCTTGTCCCTATCATAGTAGGAAGTGCATCCATAAATGCATTCGTCAATTCATTGATTTTTTCGTCTGAAAGTTCAGTGTTATCTGAAAGCATTGTTCTGAACATTTGAAGCAGCATTTGAAAAGCCTGTATCCATGTGATATCAGACATTTCGTCAGAAAAGTATAAAAAGAGCTCCCCAAGTGACCGGTTATCATTGGATTCCCGGCTTTCCAGTGACAGCATAATATATCGGGTGAAAACAACTGCGGTATACGCAGTCATTGCATCATAGGACAGAGAATTACATCAAGTTAAGGTATGCAAAAGCTACCTTAACTTGAGCAGAGAATGTAATAAAAAAGCAGATTGTGAACGCATGTGTTCACAATCTGCTTTTTTCTACTTCTCCTCCAGCTCCAGGCGGTCTCCATAGTGCCTATGCAGTGACTTTAAGTCCATAATCATCACATAAAATACTCTGCCATTGTGCACAGAATCCACTATCCTGCCATGGTCGAGCACTGAAATATATGTGCCGTCTGCTTTTCGCATATGAAAGAAAATATAATCATTTGAGTGTCCTCCGTTAATCTGCGACCATATGCTTTTTTGACAGCTTTCCTGTTCATCCGGGCGTATCAGATTGCAGAAGCTCTTACCTGTATATGCAAGCAGCTCGTCCATATTTTTACAGCCTGTAAGCCGAAGCAGCTCACTGTTTGCAAGCAGAATCTCATCATTTTCTTTATCTGCTCTGTAAACAATAAAAGCTCCCGGCAAATTATCAATAATATCCTTCATTGCAAAACCAAGCTTTGCGTGACTCTTTACTTGATCACCCTTACGGTATGCCATGCAGCCGTTCTTCCCATGCATTTTCACCCCATAAAGTGCCATATCCGCACACCGCATAAGCTGTGAACGTTCATCAGCCAAAACAGGGTACTCCGCAAAGCCCAGCGAAATGGTAAATGTATGCGCTTCACCTTTACAATAAAATTTCCTGGTTTCTTCTGTAAACTTCTTAAGAAAAGGGGTAACCTCCTCAACCGTGCAATCCGGCATGAAAATGCTAAACTCATCGCCCCCGTTTCTGCCGAGTATGGCATCCTTTGAAAAATATTGCTTCATGCTCTCTGCAAGCTTCTTAAGTACATCATCCCCCGCTGCATGTCCATACATGTCGTTTACCAGCTTAAAATCATCAATATCAAGCATCGCCACAACACAGTGCTTTTGCGGGTTCTGCCTCATATATTGCTCAACCTGATCATCAAAGCCGCGCCTGTTGTAGATACCGGTCAGTGTGTCAGTCATAGCAAGTCTCTTGAAATTCTTCCTGTTTTCATTGATGAAAATCAATGCTGCTGTAAGCCCTGTCAAAAGCAGGACTATAATTACACCTCCGATAAACATGTATATCAGGTATTTATTATTGTAAAACCCGCTCTTGGGTAAAATCTCAAGCCTCCACTTGTCTCCATGCACGTCGAAGTCATATATCACCGGATCGTTCAACTCTTTCTTTGAACCATAAACCCACTCATACATATCATCCCACGGCGAAGCACACTTCTGCAGACTGTACTTATATCCAAAATTGGAAAGAGCCTCTACAGAATTAGAAAAAATTTCCGGAACCTTCACAATAACAATTGTGAAGCCCCAAAAGCTCTTTTTACCATTTTCATCCTTCAAATAAACCGGATTGCGCACTGCTATACCATATCCGCCCTGCTTCAGCTCAAATGGTCCCTGCATAATTACAGTGTCATTATCCCTCGCATAGCGCGAAATCTCTCCCCTGTCACTATCATTTATCAGATCTATCTTGCCGGATTCATTCATATCCTCTGGATATATTGCAGTCACAACTCCATTCGGTGCTATCTGTATACTCTGCATCGAATCGTCCATCATATTTGCTGCAACATCATAAAATTTATTAATATTTCCATCACAACTTATGACAACCTGCTTTAAGGTATCGGTAACTCCTATTCCCTCCATAAGCTCGCCATATATACGCTCCGTATATGTCATCGCATTGAGCTTTGCATTTGTCCTGTTCTGCTGTTCCTGACTCTCGCCGACTACATATATAGCGCCGATTAACGCACACATACCCAATATAAATACCACTGCCGGAACAATGAATCTCTTTTTTAGGTTTTTCATTTGTATTACTCTCTAAAATCAATGCCTATCTGTTCAATATGTTTTTAATATTATAGCTCTACGATAAGAAAATATATATGAATTTACATAAATTTCCAACACTTCAAACCCATAAGCAAAACTAAAAGAAGCCTCTACTTTCAACTCTGTCTAATTCCATCAAAGAAACGGAAAAAGAGGCTGGTATCACCATTTTTCTCCGCAGTAGAATCGGAATTACTCTGACAAAAGATGGTGCTGAATTTCTCGGTTATGCTCGTCAGGTGATACAGCAGATGGAACTGCTGGAGGATCGGTATGTTATAAATCTTCCGGAAAAAGTGACATTTGGGGTATCTTCTCAGCACTATACTTTTACGGAAAACGCTTTTGTGGAGTTGGTTAAGCGTTTTGGACAAGAACGGTACGCTTTTTATTATAATGAAACCGGAACACATCAGATATTGGATGATGTGAAAAATCGTGTCTGTGATTTAGGCATCCTTTATTTATCGCATGAAAACGAAGTCGTCATGCTTAAAGTGATAGAGGAAAACCATCTGGTGTTTATCGAGCTATTTTCAGCAAAGCCTCATGTTTTTTTGCAAAAAAATCACCCATTGGCATCGAAAAAAGTAGTTTCAGTCCATGACCTTGCACCTTATCCGCGGCTAAACTTTGTACAGGGAGAGTATGAATCTGTCTATTTTTCAGAGGAACTATTCAGCTCCATCCCGGTGGATAAGGAAATTCGGGTCAATGACAGAGGGGTTATTGTCAACTTCATGCTCGGACTGAATGCCTATACTATTTCAAGTGGCATTTTTCCGAAATATTTAAACGGAGAAAATATCATCTCCGTTCCGCTTGCAGAAAATGAAACAATGCATATTGGATATGTGTTGAATGAAAATCAGGAATTAAGTGAACTTGGAAAAAGCTATCTGGAAGAATTACGGAAATATGCTCCAGCCAATCTATAGTCATAGACTATGGATAATCATATAAAAAAGGTGTTATGTATGTACCGCTGTTTGCTGATATAATAACAGCAGAAAGTGCCGCCTCAATTCCGTAATGATTAATGCTTGAAAGTCGCCTGAAAGAATGCTATAACATTGAGCGTAAAATTTGAGTGGACTTTTCCGGATTCGGTCATCTTTTTGCCACACAGCTATCTTGTGATAGCCGTGTGGCTTTTTTGTTGTCTGCATCCTGGAAAATCTGGCAGAACGGAGGATGGAAGCTGCCGGACACTTTGTGGAGAGGAGGGAAAGCATGCAGACCAATAATAAAATGGCGGTCGCTCCTGTTGAAAAGCTCATCTGGCAAATGTCGATACCGCCGCTGATTTCCATGTTCCTGCAATATTCCTATAACCTGATAGACAGCGCGTTTGTGGCGCGGTTGAGTGAGAATGCATTGACCGCTGTTTCTCTGTCATTCCCGATTACAACATTGATGAATGCAGCGTCTATCTGGATAGACAATATGTAGTGCCATCCAGTTTGTAAAAACGTGGATTTAGCGTCAAAATGTTAATGACTAAATTAACAGTATGGGCATTACCTCATACAAAGT
>SFOB01000163.1 GCA_004554075.1 Treponema sp. | reverse complement strand
TGCGAGATTGGGGATATTATGGAAGTGAATGCGGGTGATGGAGAGTGAAAAATGAGTGATATTTTTGACATAAAAGACATGACAGAAGAAGATATAAAACTCCAATATATTACACCAGCTTTGACTGCAAAGTGGGATGTCAAAAAGATCACTATGGAAACTTCTCCTGCCAACAAGTTTACAGACGGTAAAGTTCATATCAAAGGTAACATCCCCAGCCGCGATAAAGGTAAACGTTGTGACTATGTTCTCTGGTATAACAAAGGAACCCCTTTAGCAATTGTTGAGGCAAAAGACAATAATCATTCATCTTCATTTGGAATGCAACAGGCAATTACTTATGGAATTATGATGAATGTTCCTTTTGTTTATACTTCTAATGGTGACAGTTTTTTTGAACATGATTTTACTACCGGTCTTGAAAAAGAATTCCCTTTATCTGAATTTCCGACAGCAGATGAATTATATACACGATGGAAAGGTGTTGATGCTCAAAAAATAATAGAAGTTGAAAACCGTGAACGATATTACATTGACGGAAAATCAGCTGCATATGATGTTCCTCTTTGTTTTGAAGAGAAACTGATGAACACACCTTTCTATTCTGGAGCAGACTGTTATCCGCCACGTTATTATCAGCGTAATGCAGTAAACAGAACTCTTGAAGCAATTGCAAAACATCAGGCTCGTATACTCATTGCAATGGCAACAGGAACTGGAAAAACATATACAGCTTTTCAGATTGTATGGCGTTTGATTGAATCTGGAACTAAAAAGAAAGTTCTTTATCTTGCAGACAGAAATAATCTTGTGGATCAGTCTATTCAGCAGGACTTTAAGCCACTTGATAAAGTAATTCACAAAATCAATTTTCAGAAAGAAGACAAGTCAAAAATCTCCGCTTATCAGGTTTACTTTGCCCTTTACCAACAGCTAGATTCCGCAAAGCGTCATGGAGAAGACGATGAAGAAACAGAAGAAGAAATTGAGCTTGAACTTTCAAAATATAAGGAATTCTTTACACCTGATTTCTTTGATTTGATTATTGTTGATGAGTGTCACCGCGGTTCCGCAAAAGCTGACTCACGCTGGCGTAAAATCCTTGACTACTTTAACGGCGCTACCCAAATCGGCATGACCGCCACTCCAAAAGAAACAAAATATGTTTCTAACATCGATTATTTTGGAGAGCCTGTTTATTCATACAGTTTAAAACAGGGAATTGAAGATGGATTCCTTGCTCCGTTCAAAGTTATAAATGTCCATACAAATATTGATGACGGCTGGCGGCCAAGAAAAGGGCAGAAAGATATTCATGGTAACGAAATTGAAGACCGTGAATATAATCTTTCTGACTATGACTACAATATCATTATTCAAGATAGAATTGATGAAGTTGCAGCTGAAATTACAAAGTACCTGAAAGAAACAGACCGTATGTCTAAAACGATTGTATTCTGTCCTACAGAAGATGCCGCAGATAGAATGCGTGTTGCATTAAACAATTTAAATACTGACATGGTTCTGAAAGATAATCAGGGAAATGTAAAGGAACAGTATGTTGTCCGCATTACAGGAAGCGATAAATACGGAAAAGATAAACTTGATTATTTTATTTCTGTCTCACAGCCTTACCCGGTAATTGCAACAACTTCAAAACTTCTTTCTACCGGTAGTGACTGTAAAATGGTAAAGCTTATTGTCATTGATGAACTTATTAACTCAATGACTGAGTTCAAGCAGATTATCGGCCGCGGTACACGACTTCGCTATGATGATGGAAAAACTCATTTTACAATTATGGACTTCCGCAGAGTAAGCCGATTATTTGCAGACCCTGACTGGGATGGCGAAATTGAACAGGATGAAGATTTTGATCCGAAACCAGAACCTAAAATCCCTCCTGAACCAAAAGACCCAACAGATGATTCAGATGATGATGGAGATGGCCCTGATAATGTAGATCCTCCTACACCTAATCCAAAACCAATTATTGGAAAAGGACAAATAAGAGTCGATGTTCTTCAGCGTTTAGTTTCTATATATGATACAGATGGAAAACTCTTGAAGCAGGAATCTATTGAAGATTATACAAAAGAAAGTATTCTTGGAACTTACCAGACATTGGAAAACTTTATTCAGACCTGGAACGGTGAACAGAAAAAAGAAATCATCCGTAATATGCTAAAAGAAAAAGGAATTGATCTTGAGCTGATTAAGAAAGATCAGAACATGACAGATGTAGATGACTTTGATTTTATCTGTCATATTGCATTTAATCAAAAGCCTCTCACAAGAAGAGAACGTGCAGAAAATGTAAAGAAACGTGACATCTTTGGAAAGTACGGAGAAGCTGCCCGCGAAGTTATAAATGCACTTTTGGATAAATATGCCGAACTTGGCATTTATGATATTGAATCAACAGAGATTCTAAAACAGAATCCATTTACTAAATATGGAAAGCCTGCTCGTATTGCGGCTTTGTTCGGTGGAAATGACAAATACCGACAGGCAATAAAAGAACTTGAGAACGAATTGTATAAGGTAGCATAAATGGGAGCAAAAGAATTAAAAGCAGCTATTTTGCAAGAAGCGATTTCCGGTCGCCTTGTGCCGCAGATAGCCAGCGAAGGAAACGCGCGGGATTTGCTGGAAGAAATTAGGAAAGAAAAACTGTCACACGGATTGGATTTTGCTAACGCAAAATCTGGAAAAAGGAAATCAAAAAAAGAGACAGCGTTAGCTGACTCGAATCCGTGTGACATTAAAGAAGATGAGATTCCCTTTGAGATTCCAGAGAACTGGTGCTGGTGTCGGTTGGGGGAGATTGTTTATAACAACGGTCAAAAAATACCTGATAAAGAATTCAGTTATATTGATATTGGTTCAATAGATAATCTGCATCAAAAGTTAAATGATAAAGAAAACTTTGTTTCACCAGAGCAGGCTCCTTCGAGGGCAAGAAAAATTGTGAAAAAGGGTGATATTATTTATGCGACCGTAAGACCGTACTTACATAACATGTGCATTATTGATAAGGACTTTGAAAAAGAGCCTATCGCAAGTACTGGATTTGCAGTTTTAGCTTGCTATCCTCAAATAAATAATCAATATTTATTTTATTATTTACTTTCACCTTCATTTGATAATTACGCAAATGATACAGAAAATTCGAAAGGAGTTGCATACCCAGCAATAAATGATGATAAATTGTACAAGGGGGTTATTCCTCTCCCGCCCCTTGCCGAACAAAAACGCATTGTTCGTGCTTTGGAAGCGATTCTGCCTGTTATAGACGAATATCGTAAAAAAGAAGAAGAACTTGCCAGACTTATTCTGAGTAGAAAAATAATATAAAAAAAGAGTCGGCGTTAGCCGACTCGAATCCGTGTGACAATAATGAGGAGACCATAAATGAGCAACTTAAGTAGTTTTGTAAAACGCATTCGCGATGTAATGCGTAACGATGCCGGTATTAACGGTGATGCACAGAGAATTGAACAGATAGCCTGGATGCTTTTCTTAAAAGTATATGACGCAAAGGAAGAGGACTGGGAATTTGAAGATGAAAAATACGAATCAATTATCCCGGAAGAACTTCGCTGGCGCAACTGGGCACATACAGAAAATCAGGGCGATGGTTTTACAGGCGACAAACTCTTGAACTTTGTAAACAATAAGCTTTTCCCAACTCTTAAAAATCTTGAAATCTCACCTGACACACCAATTCGCCAGAGTATTGTACGCACAACTTTTGGATTGTAAATATTATCGATGAGCTGGATTTTGGAAGCTACGAAGAAACTCATGCTTTTGGAGAAATCTACGAAACAATTCTTAAAGAGCTCCAGAGTGCAGGAAGTGCCGGTGAATTCTACACGCCACGTGCCGTAACACAGTTTATGGCAAAAATGATAAAGCCGCAGATTGGCGAAACAATGGCAGACTTTGCCTGCGGAACCGGTGGATTCCTTTCAAGCTGGATAAAAGAACTTGAAGAAGTAAAAGACGCAAAGGGCAGCATTTCAAACGAAGAGTCAGAAAAAATCTACAACTCAATTTATGCTGTGGAAAAAAAGCAGTTCCCTTATATGCTTTGTGTTACAAACATGCTTTTGCACGGCCTGGACAGCCCGAAAGTTTATCACGGAAACTCACTTATTTATAAACTTTTGGACTACACTCAGAAAGATGCCTTTGATGTAATTCTTATGAATCCACCTTATGGCGGAAGCGAAAAGGACGATATCAAACAGAACTTCCCGGCAGACTTGCGTTCAAGTGAAACTGCAGATTTATTTATGGCAGTCATCATGTACCGCCTTAAAAAAAATGGACGCGCAGCTGTAATTGTTCCAGACGGATTCCTTTTTGGAAACGACAACGCAAAAAACAATCTTAAGAAAAAGCTACTTACAGATTTTAATCTTCATACAATTGTGCGTTTGCCTGGCAGTGTTTTCTCTCCATACACATCAATTACCACAAATATCCTTTTCTTCAATAATGAAGAGCCGACAGGAAAAACATGGTTCTACCGCGTAGATATTCCAGGCGACCGTAAGCACTTTAGCAAAACAAAGCCGATGGAATTAAAGCACTTTGACGATTGTATTGCCTGGTGGAATAATCGCACGGAAATCACAGACGATGAAGGAAATCCAAAAGCAAAGTGTTTTACAGCTCAGGAACTTATTGATTCAAATTACAATTTTGATGTCTGCGGTTATCCTCACGAGGAAGAAGAAATCTTGAGCGTAGCAGAAACAATCCAGAACTACGAAGAAAAACGTACAAAGCTTAATGCTGATATAGACAATCTTCTTTTACAAATTACTGAGCTTCATCAGAAAGCACAGAAAGGAGAACTGTAGGAGAAAATTATGGAAAAAACAGTAAAAGAAACAATTCATGCACAGGGAATTGAAATCGGAATCTATACAACTGATTTTGAAAACGAATATATTTCACTTACAGATATTGCCCGTTATAGAAGCGCAGATCCTCGTATAACTATTCATACATGGCTTCGAGGCAGAGATATAGTCGAATTTTTAGGTTTATGGGAAAGTCTTCATAATCCAGATTTTAAACGTAGCGAATTCGATACGTTTAAGAGTTATGCTGGAACTAATGCATTTACATTTTCTATAAAAGAATGGAATGATACATTACAGGGAAAAGGAATCATTACAAAATCTGGCAGATATGGCGGCGGAATATATTCAGGCTCTCATAGACTCACGGGAAAAAGATGATGATAGTCTTTTTATTGACTTTATGTTGAACCTTCATGCAAAACATCTGCAAAGAGAAATTGAACAGTTTAAGGCTTCCATGAGCGAAAATAATGAAAAAATGGTCGATAAATCGCTTTTGAAGCTGAAAATGATCGATAAGTGCTCTGTAAAGCCAACTTTAGCCGAGAAACTGGTCGATATTTTACATTTTATGAGCGATAAATCCCAAATCACCACAGAGGAACTTGTGCGGCATTTTGATTTTGCGCCTACAACAGCCAAGCGTTACCTGCGACAGCTGACCGAATTCGGCTACCTTGAAGCACTGGGCGGAAATAAAAACAGAAGATATAAATTAAAAAAAGGGGAACTGTACTAGATGTATTTAAAAAAACAGTCCGCGGTCCCTGCGTCATCATACGATGAACCACCTGCTCAAGGCAGGGAGAAGGAATCCCGCGGCATACAAAACTAATATACTGTATTTTTATCAAGAAATCAAATACAATAGAAACAAGGAGGAGAATTTATTATGGAGCAAAATGAATTGGATTCAACCTGCGGTGTTTCAGACGATGAATTGACAAGACGTTTTATTGAAGCAGTACGAATTGAAAACGAAATAAAAAAAGCAAAGGGAACTCCTATTTCCTGCTACGACTCAGCAACAAACTCCGCTTATTTGCTTTATTCTGATGGAACGAGAAAATATGTCCGAGCAAATTAAAAAGCAAGGCTACGCCAGTTATAAACGTTCTGAACTTCTCACAATTCTAAAACCATTTTTAGGTAAGATTGTAAATATTCAAACCGGAATTGAAGCTAATCTTTCCAAGCACTCAATCGACAAAATGACGAGTGCAAAAGCTCTGGAAAAATCAAAAGCAAATGGTTTTACTCTTGCAGAACATTTTGAATTGGCTGCTAAAATCAAACCTCTTTATGAAAGCGCAATACTCGTAGCCTCACATGGAAATCTTAAAAATCCTGATGATCCGAATGTTGTTTCAATAAAAAGATTTGTTTCTGCTGCAATTTTACAAAGTGGTAAAAAAGCAGATGTATTGATTACTGTAAAAGAAAGTATTGCAAACGGACACAGAATATATTCAATAGAACTAGATGAAATAAATAAAGCCTCCGAAAGATTCGAAGGCTTGAGTGACGCGGCTGAAAAATCAGCGGACAGGGCAACTAAGACACCTCACGTCGATGATTCAAGTATAACAGATGAAGCCAAAAAGTCAAGCGAGGAACCAAAATGACCCAGGGCAAACGCATGTAAAAACACTTTCTGATAAAATTACAGAAAGTGTGAAATTTTAAAGGAGCCTTAAAACCGTTTGGCGGAACTGGCGGTTTTCC
>SFOB01000057.1 GCA_004554075.1 Treponema sp. | reverse complement strand
CAACCGCGAGTTCCACAAGTTCCTGCAGGACCAGGGAGTAGCTCACACTTACGAAGAAGGCCCTGGCATCCACGACATGAAGTTCTGGCAGGAATGGGCCGGCAAGTTTATTCCATTGGCTTACGCAGAATAAGCCTGATTGGATATGGGAAACCCTACTAAATATATATAAATGATAATTTAGTGGGGTGATTTATTGTTAAAGAATAGAGAAAAGACCTACTAAAACAGTTGTTGAGCTATTTTAGTAGGTCTTTTTTTGACTGAAATACCAGATTTTCTTTTGGCAGGTTTATTTTTTCCCTACTAAAATAGAGATTAATCAGATTTAGTAGGAAACATTCTGTGAAGTTACCCTGTTGGTGACCTACTAAAATATTCAGAACGATGCTTTGGTGGGATTTTCGTACAGAAAAACGGCACAGAGGCAAACTTTGCTTGCCGACAAATTTGACAATCAGATAGATTTTCACTATTCTACAAGCGAAGACTGTTACCGGGGTTTCGGAATGGATCTTCGCTTATTTTTTTGCCCGGCGAGGGTTATCACACATTTAGACTTGATCCAAGGAGGACAGGTACTATGACTCTTAAGACTTAATCAATTACATTTTTAAATTCTCATTATATGGATTGCCACGCTGTGCTCGCAATGACGGGGGTGGTACGGAGGTGTATATGATTTTAACAATCGATGTTGGAAATACTTCTACGGCGTGCGGGATTTTTGAGGGCGACGAGTGCGTGTTCAGATTCCGCCGTTCGACAAATATTAATTCGAGCTCGGATGAGATCGGAGTTTTTCTGCGTTCGGTTTTGCGTGAAAACGGCTTTGACTGGAAGGAGATTGAAAAGGTTGGCTGCTGCTCTGTTGTACCGGCTATCAATCATTCTATGACCCGTGCCTGCGTAAAATATCTGAAACGCGAACCGCTCTTTATTCAGGCGGGAATTAAAACCGGCCTTAAGCTGCGCTATTCAAATCCTAAGGAAATTGGTGCGGACCTGATTGCGGCTGCCATGGGTGCGGTTGATCTTTACGCTGGAAAAAATCTTATCATTATTGATATGGGCACTGCGATTACGGCGGAGCTTGTTTCAAAGGATAAGGAATTTCTTGGCGGTGTAATTATGCCTGGTATGAAGATTTCTGTGGATGCTCTTGCGGGCGGAACTGCAAAGCTGACCTCGGTTGAAATCATGAAGCCGGAACATGTTTACGGTCTTTCAACTACCGAAGCAATTCAGGCAGGTCTTTACTATGGAACTGCCGGAGCCTTAAAAGAATTCTGTTATCAATTTAAAAAGAATGTTTTCCATGGGGAAGACACATTGATTATCGGAACCGGCGGTTTTGCAAGAACTTTTGAAGAATATAAATTGTTCGACGAAATTATTCCGGGTCTGGTACTTTCCGGCGTAAAGGTTGCGCTGGACTTAAATTAGCAGTTGGCTGTGCTTGCCGACTGTAATAAATGGAGAAATAATTATGAATACAAACGAAACATTATCATTAAACAAAAAACTTACTCTTACTGGTGCTTTCAGTGCACTCGTAATCGTACTTGGAATTACAAAGCTTGGTTTTATTTCACTTGGACCAACTGCATCAATCACAATTCTTCACATTCCTGTAATCTTGATTTGTATGCTGGCTGGTCTTCCTGAAGGACTTTTCGTTGGTCTCGTATTCGGATCGCTTTCTTTGATTCAGGCTGCAATGAGTCCAACCGGTGCCCTTGATCCTTTCTTTGTAAACCCTCTTATTTCTGTTCTTCCTCGTATGCTGATTGCTGTAATTGCATGGGGACTCTGGAAGGCTTTGAATCTTATTCCTCGCATGCCAAAAACACTTGCTGCTGCAGTTACTGGATTCATTACAACAGTTGCTCACACCCTCCTCGTTCTTGGAAGCCTTTATGTTTTCAAGGCAGCTGATGTAAAAGCTGCTCTCGGTGGAATGGGATATCTTGCTCTTGTTGGTGCCTGCGGTTTCAACGCAATTCTCGAGGCTGTTGCTGCAACAATTCTTTGTGCTGCTGTATTTGCCGGACTTTTTGTTGCTGGCAAAAAACACTCAAAGCTTTCAGAAGAAAACTAAATCGTGACTGCAATCGCCCATTATCATTTGCCAGGTCTCTTTGAATTTTATGAGTTCTACAAAATCTTTTTGCCGCTCTATAAAAATCACAGAGACTGGTTTTATGACTGGTGTGATATTGCGTCTATCTATGGTGCTCCGGAGGATTGCCTCTGGGGCGGCGGGCGGACAGGCGAGGGCAGAGCTAATGCAAAAGACGTTCTTGCCCTTATGAACAAATATGAAATTTCCGCCCGCCTTACTTTCAGTAATTCCTTACTAACAGCCGAGCATCTTTCAGACAAAGAATGCAACAGGCTTTGTGCCCTCTTTGAAAACACAAAAATCAAAAGCGGCGTTATTGTTCATTCTGATTTACTGGCTGAATATCTGCAGAAAAATTATTCCAGGCTTTATCTGATTTCTTCTACTACAAAGGTGCTGACAGATTTTAATGACTTTGAAGCAGAGCTGGGCCGCCCGGAATTTCTCTATGTAGTTCCGGATTTCCGCCTGAATAAATCTTTTGAAAAATTTTCTGCCCTTCCGCAGATACAGAAAGAAAAGGTTGAATTTCTTTGCAACGAGTGCTGCGACTTTAACTGCAAGGTCCGCAAAGCCTGTTACGAAAATGTCAGCCGTAAAAATCTCGGGCTGGATGTGGTTGATCACAAATGTACTTCATCGCTGTCTCAGGGCGGCTACCGCTTTTCCCTTGCAATGAAAAATCCAGCCTTCATAGGCCTGCAGGATATTCAGGAAGTTTATCTTCCAAAGGGCTTTTCAAATTTCAAAATCGAAGGCCGGGGGCTGGGCAGCGCAATGCTTCTGGAATTTATTCTTTACTATATGACAAAGCCTGAACATCAGCTTGAAGTTCGTGAAGCTCTTTACCTTGATGCCATGCTGGATTTGTTTTAGTAGTTTGTTCTACTTTGAAAAAGTTTCTTATATGATATAATAAGAGAATGACTGCTGATTCAAAACCAAACTACAAAAAGACTCTAAGAGCCTGCTACTTAGGCTTTATCACTCAGGCAATTGCCGCTAACTTTGCACCGCTGATTTTCTTAAAGCTTCACAATGATTATCAGATTCCGCTTGGAATGATTGCTCTTATTCCAACGGCCTTCTTTTTTACTCAGCTGATTGTTGATATTTTCTGCGCTAAGTTTGTTGATAAAATCGGCTACAGGACCAGCATTGTTGCGTCGGAAATTTTTTCTGCGGTTGGCCTTGTTGCCCTGGCTTTTTTGCCGGAGCTTCTGCCATCTGCTTTTGCGGGAATTATGATCAGCGTTGTGCTTTACGCAGTTGGCAGCGGCCTGATAGAAGTTCTCTGCTCTCCGATTGTTGAAGCCTGTCCTTTTGAAAACAAAGAAAAAACAATGAGCCTTCTTCACAGCTTTTACTGCTGGGGCTGGCTCGGCGTTACTGTGATTTCCAGTCTGCTTTTTACAACCTTTGGAATTGATAACTGGAAGTACGTTGCCTGCTTCTGGGCTTTGATTCCTCTTTACAACATTTACAACTTTGCAACCTGCCCGATTGAAAAGCTTGTTGATTCTGGCAAGGGTATGACTATCCTGCAACTTTTTAAGTCGCCGCTTTTCTGGGTGGCTGTTGTTCTTATGGTTTGTTCAGGTGCCAGCGAGCTTTCTATGGCTCAGTGGGCTTCGGCCTTTGTTGAGTCTGGACTCGGCTTGTCCAAGACTGTCTGCGACCTTGCGGGCCCTTGTCTTTTTGCGGTGACTATGGGAATCTGCCGTGTCTTCTACGGCAAGTTTGGTGATAAGGTTGAACTAACAAAATTTATGATTGGCTCGGGAGTGCTTTGTCTTATCTGCTATATCATGGCGTCTTTGTCGCATAATGCGGTGGTGGCGCTTGCGGGCTGCGTGCTCTGCGGGTTTTCTGTTGGCATTATGTGGCCGGGAACTCTTAGCATTTCTTCAAAAAAGATTCCGACTGGCGGAACTGCAATGTTCGCTCTGCTTGCAATGGCAGGGGACCTTGGTGGTTCAATCGGCCCGAGCGCAGTCGGCATGATTTCTCAAAAGGCCGGAGACAATTTGCAGCAGGGACTTTTATTCGGCGGCATCTTCCCGGTTCTGCTGGTTATCTTCCTTATTATTTTGAAATTCATGAAAGATAATAAAAATGAAAATAACTGATTAACTCGCTGTCTGCAAGAATGTCAGCTGCCACATCATTGACTAACTTGCAGTATTTTGTTATTTATTAATCATACTTAATTTATCAGGAGGTTGAGATAAGATTTATGATTTTTATGACTAACGATTCGACCTCCGCTCTTCTTGCCTAGAGCCGGCACAAAGCCGCACACTTCTTGTCCTGAAAGCGGAGCTGCATTGGAATATCTTCCCGGATATTTTTTCTAGCTATCAGGAAATTCAAATTGAAAACAAATAACATTATTACTGCGCGCGTATCCTGCGTGCAGAAGAATCTTTATACTCTTCTGCCATGTGCAGAGGATGGGACTGTCATCTACGGGTCTGGCGCTGACGGTGATGTTAAAGCTGCCGAAATGACCGGCAAACTCAAAGGAAAATTTTACAACCTGGGGCTCGAGCCGCCTGTTGTGGGAGATTATGTAAAAGTCTTCACCAACGAATATGGCGACGCGCTGATAGACCAAGTGCTTCCCCGCAAAACTGTATTCAAGCGTCCTAACCGCAGCGGCCACTCAGAAGCCTATGTGAAAAATCTGTTAGAAGAGACTATCGTTTCGAATTTTGATTATGTTTTTATTGTGACTTCTCTTAATCAGGATTACAGCGAAAACAGAATTGCACGATATGTTTCTATTACACTGAACACTGGAGCAAAGCCTATTGTGATTTTGTCCAAGGCAGATTTATGCGATGACGTAGAACTCAAAGTAGAAATCACCAAGGCGGTTTGCGAAAAGGCAGATGTGATTGCGATAAGTTCGCACACGGGCTATGGGCTCGAGCAGCTTCAGCCCTATCTCCAAAAAGACAAGACAATTGCGATTGTCGGCTCTTCGGGAGTAGGAAAGTCTACCCTGCTTAATACTCTGAACGGTGCAGACCTGATGAAGGTAAACGCTATTCGCGACGAGGATGGAAAGGGCCGCCACACCACAACTTACCGTCAGCTCTTCCGTCTGCAAAATGGCGTCTGGATTATGGACACTCCTGGCCTGAGGGAAATCGGCGTGTT
Source organism: Treponema sp. (assembly GCA_004554075.1). Lineage (GTDB taxonomy): Bacteria > Spirochaetota > Spirochaetia > Treponematales > Treponemataceae > Treponema_D. The sequence goes on along the minus strand of SFOB01000057.1, from coordinate 9,936 downwards.
GGATATGGAAGAAGGAATTGACGAAACTTTTTCTGATGTAGTTGCCCTTTTTGACCAGTGCAAGTTCAACGACTGTTCACATACAAGTGAGCCGGGCTGTGCGGTTCGCAAGGCACTGGAGGATGGCACTCTGAGCGAAGAGCGCTGGCAGACTTATCTTCAGCTTCACACCGAAAACGAATGGGGTAAGGCAAAGATGATGCAGATTGCAAAATTCACCCGCGAGTATCAGAAAAACAGATACAGCGGCTGGGATTTAACCTAGTGTCATCCCGAACTTGATTCGGGATCTATAAACTGAGATGCTGAATCCTGAACTTGTTTCAGTGGCAGTATGACGATAATTTTAGGAGAAACATATGAACATTACCACAAAGCAATTTCAACTTTTAACAGACATAAATCTCGTCTGGGATTTTCTTGTCGAAACATATGATTGGAAAAATGACTGCGGCCGGCCTGCGCCATTTTTTGAATATGCGCTTACATCTTCGTGGATGGACACCTCATATTCATTTTTGAACAGGCTCTGGTTCGACGGAGACAAGGTCGTCGCCTTTGTTTATTACGAAAATCCGGTCACAGACATTTATTTTAATGTCCGCAAGGGGTATGAGTTTCTGGCAGATGAGCTTGTTGATTACGCAATTTCAAATATGCCGCATTTTGGAGGCGAGCAGCAGTTTGTTTTATTCGACGGTCAACAGTTCATAAAGGATACAGCGGCAAAGCGGGGCTTCAAGCAGGTTTATGAATGGAATGAAGGCATTTTTGACTTTAAGAAGGAATTGAATTACGAGTTGCCGCAAGGCTATCACTTTGTAGAGCCAAAAGATATGGATATAGTAAAATGTTCAAAGCTCTGCTGGTATGGTTTTTGTCATGGTGAACGCGGCGACTTTGTTGACTGGGATAAGTACGATGACTCTATGGACTGGACTCCCGCAAAATCTCACAAAGGCGCTTTGAGTCGAATCCTCTCTCCATCTCCACATGATAGCTCGCAGTACAACATTGTGATTGCAGATAAGAACGAAGAATATGTCTGCTTCTCGGGAATGTGGTGGGTGCCTCAAAATCAGCTTGCTTATATGGAGCCGCTTTGTACACATCCGGACCATCGCAAAAAAGGACTTGCCTCTGCCGCACTTTCACTTCATTACAAAAGAATGAAAGCCCTGGGTGCAACTCACATGACCGGTGGCGGAGATCCTTTCTACCAGAAACTTGGTTATGAAAAAGGCTACCACTGTACAGTCTGGAGAAAATAAAAGGAGTTCCTATGATAAAAGTATATTGTTATTCCCGCTGCTCAACCTGTAAAAAGGCCCTGGCCTGGCTGGATGCTCACGGTTACAAATATGATTTAATAGATATCAAAACTCAAAACCCGGACGAAAAGACTTTGCGAAGTCTTCATAAAAAATCCGGCCTGCCTTTGAAAAAGTTTTTTAATACCAACGGCATTCTTTATCGCGAAATGGAGCTTTCCAAAAAGCTTCTTTCAATGCCCGAGGACCAGCAGTTTGCCCTCCTTGCCTCCGACGGCATGATGGTTAAGCGGCCGCTTTTAGTTACTGATTCTGCGGTAATTCCCGGCTTCAAAGAAGAGCTCTGGAAAGAGGTTTTATAATAATCAGGAGGGGAAAGTTTTCCCCTGCGCCCGAGCCTCCTCACTTCGTTGCGGTGTCTCGGGCTACCCCTTCTCCTAGGGGGACGCAGTAAACTGCTTACCCCCTAAAACCCCCGCTGTAAATCTTCAGACAAGCCGGCCTTCATTGCTTCAAAATCGTCTTCGCTAATCAGGTGGCGGCTTAAATCGACGTGGCCGTCCACAAAGCAAACGCCTTCTGCCTCGAGCTTTGAACGCTGGGCATCCGGGCCGCCAAAGGCAAAGCTGCCCGAACAAAAGCCTTTTGCATTCACAACCCGGTGGCAGGGTGTCACCGTATTGCTTGGATTTTTATGCAGAGCATTTCCCACATAGCGGCGCAGGTTACAGTTTCCGGCCAGTGCCGCAATCTGAGAATACGAGGCGACTTTCCCGCGGGGAATCTGGCGTACGGCGGCGTATATGATTTCTGCTAAATTTCTTTTTTCTGTCATTTTTAGAAATATGGTATCATAATAAAAGGGATATGAAAATGAAAGTTTATAAATCAGAAGATGCCCAGAAGAAGATCCTACAGTCCTATGACAAGCTCCTTGCTCAGTGGGGGTGCGACAAATCCGAACGTGACATAGCAACAATCTACGGCAGTACTCATGTAATTGAATGTGGTGACACCAGTCTTCCAACTCTTGTGCTTTTTCATGGGGTAGGTGACGATTCAGCTTTAATGTGGATTTACAATGCGGCTTTTCTAAGTAAGCATTTCAATATTTTTGCAATAGACACGATCGGTGGCCCTGGAAAAAGCATTCCAAATGAAAATTACAACAAAGATTTTGACGATATTCTTTGGATTGATCAGGTACTCGATGGATTAAAAATTGAAAAAGCCTTTTTTGCAGGAGTTTCAAACGGCGGTTATCTTTTACAGTATTATACTCTCAAGCGGCCTCAAAGAGTTATAAAAGGAATCAGCATTGCTTCTGCCGTTCCTGCCGGAAAAAGAAAAGGCCTTATTCCTCCACTGTTTAAAATATTTCTTCCGGAAGCGCTTTTCCCGTCAGATAAAAATGTTTTAAAGCTTATGAAAAAAATCTGTGGCAAAAATTGTAATGTTTTTACCGATAACCCAGATATCATGTTTCACTGGAAAAGTCTTTTGCAGGGCTTTAATAATATGGCGATGAGTTTTCATAAGGTTCGCGTTTTTACGGATTCAGAGGTTGATTCAATACGTGAAAAAATTCTTTATCTTGCTGGTGAAGAAGATCCTTTCCAGAAGCTTGGAGGAAAAGAGGCTCTGCTTTCTTATCATATGAATGCAGTATTTTATCCTGATGCAGGTCACGGATTAAGTCACGAACTTGCAGAAGAAATAAATCAAAAGATTCTGGATGAACTAAAATAAGAGAGAGGAAAAAAATGGATTACGAAATCACAAATACAATCACTCCGGAAGAATACCTGGAAATGCGAACTTCTGTAGGCTGGAGTATTTTTCCTCTTGAGCAGGCTGTAAATGGTTTAGAGCATACGGCGCACATCTGCTGCATCCGCAATAAGGAAAACGGCCAGCCTCTTGCCATGGGCAGAATGCTCTGGGATCACGGCTATACGGCTTATGTCTCAGATATAATTGTAAGACCGGATTTTCAGGGGCAGGGCTTTGGTCGTATGGTCATGAACGACCTGATGGCCTATATCAAAAGTGTGATGAAATCTGGCTACAGAATTATGGTGAGCCTTAAAGCAGCCAAAGGCAAAGAAGGCTTTTATAAAAAGTTCGGCTTTATTGAGCGCCCCAACGAAGATTTTGGGCCCGGCATGCACCAGTGGATTGAAGGAGAAGCAAAATGATTAAAGCCGTAATTTTCGATATGTTTGAAACCCTCGTAACCCTTTTTACGGGACGAACCTATTTCAGCGAGCACATCGCCGCAGATCTCAATCAGCCCATAGAAGCCTTTCGCAAATGCTGGCACGAAACTGAAAAAGACCGCACTCTTGGAAAATATTCTATGGAAGAAGGCCTGGCCCTGACTCTCAAAAATCTTGGCGCCTACTCAGCCGCCAACGTTGAACTCATTTGCCGTAAGCGCCGCGAAGCCCTGGGCGACACTTTCAATGACATCCCACCTGAATCCCTCTGGCTGCTTAAAACCCTCCGCGAAAAAGGACTCAAGGTCGGCCTTATCACAAACACCTTTTCCGACGAACGCGACATGATTCTCGCATCCCCACTCTATCCTCTTTTTGATGCCGCAATGATTTCCTACGAACAGGGCATCTCAAAACCAGATCCGGAAATCTACCGCCGTGCCATGCAGGCCCTGAACGTGGCCCCAGAAGAATGCCTCTACGTAGGCGACGGAGGCTCTCACGAACTCCAGGCAGCCCGCTCACTCGGTATGCAGGCAATTCAGTGCACCTGGTTCCGCGACCGTGCCTATGAGCCGCACATTCCGAGTCCACTCTTCGAGGACTTTCCTCACGCAGTCACCCGGCAAGATATCATCAATTTTATAAATTTTCAAAATGCTTGAAAAAAACAAAAATCTTGATTTTATGCGCGAAGAATGACACATCACCCAAAAACATAGTATAATAGAGCTATGAGAATAGTTATTGTGGGCGCAGGGTTCACTGGAATCCAGCTTGCCAAACTTTTGATTAATGAAAAAAATCAGGTTGCCGTTGTAGATAACGACGAAAATACAATCCGCCACGCTTCAAATCAGCTGGATTGTACAGTTATGTGTGCAGACGGTAACAACCTTGAAACGCTGGAGGAGCTTGGAATTGCAAAAGCCGATGCCCTTGTTTGCGTTACCTCTTCTGATGAAGTAAATATGATTACCTGCTCCCTCGTTGATGCAGTATATCCGGATATTTTAAAAATTGCTCGCGTTCGTAACTACGCTTACTATGTAAATACAACCAAGGCCGAAAAAAAGCATTCAAATACCTTTGCAGGAAAGCACCGCCCGCTATACGGCGTAAACTATATGATTCACCCGGACGTTGAGGCAGCTGATGCAATTGTTCAGGCTGTAGAGAACGGTGCGGTTGGAAACGTAATCACTTTTGATAATTCTGATCTTGAGATTGCCCGCATTACAGTTGCAGCCGGCAGTCAGTTTGATGGTGCCCTGCTTAAAGAGCTCCGCAGCAAGACAGAAGTAAAATTCCTTGTTGCCTATATTGAACAGAACGGCGAGACAATGCTGCCTTCAGGAGATACAAAGCTTGAGGCCGATACAATAATCGGTGTGCTTGTTTCCAAGGAAGACATTTCCAAGGTTGTTGAACTTTGTGGTGCCGAGCAGAAGGAACTGCGTAAGGTTGCCTTGATTGGTGCTGGCCGCATTGGAACCATCGTAGCAGAAAAGCTGATGGGTGGTGCCCAGAAGGCAAGCGGAATTGCCCGCCTCTTTACAAATCTTAAGGCTCGCCGCAATTTTGATTTTGTGATTATCGACAGTAATGATGAGCTCACAAAAGCCGCCTCGGAAAAGTTCCCGGATGCGCGGGTAATGAGGGCGGATGCAACTGATGAATCCTTCCTCCGTGATGAAGGAATCGTAAACTTTGATCTTGCAATTTGTACAACCCATAATCATGAGATGAACATGGTGCTTGCAGCATATCTTGAATCACTTGGTGTAAAGCAGACAGTCAGTCTTGTAGGCAGCTCGGCTTTTGCTGAGATTTCCCGCAAGCTTGGAATTGATGTTCCGGTTCCTCTCCGCGATGCAGTAGTTGATTCCATCATGAGTCACTTGCGCGGTAAGTCTGTAAAAGAGATTCACACCGTAACAAACGGTCAGCTTGAAATTGTTGAATGTGAAGTTACTTCTGATTCTAAAGTCAGCGGAAAGGAGCTCAAGGAGATTTCAAATCCGGGAACCTTCCTGGTTCTGCTGGACAAAAAATCCGGTACCGATCAGTATCAGATTGTAAACGGAAACACCCGTATTACCGCGGGAGATCACATAGTTCTTATTACTGTTGCAGAGAACAGTAAAAAAGTTTTAGCTTATTTTGGCAGCGGCGAGTAGTGAAGGGCAGGGCGGACAATAATGTTCATAATTTCATTTCTAAAAATAGCTTCCATTCTCCTTTCAATTGTTGGCATTCTTTTTGCGATTCCGCTTGGCTTTGCTTTTTACTATGGAGAAAGTTCGGTTTATCTTTCCTTTATAATTCCAATGGCGGCCAGCTTCCTTCTTGTAGCAGCAGTTAATTTTCCAACACGTAAGTTCAAAATTACACTTAATACCCGCCAGACATTTTTAACAGTTGCTCTTTCCTGGATTGTAATCAGCTTTATGGGTGCAATTCCTATGTATGCCTCTGGAAGTATTCCCCGTTTTGTTGATGCGCTTTTTGAAAGTGTGAGCGGTTTTTCTACAACTGGTTCTACAATCTTAAGCGAAATAGAAAGTCTTCCCAAATCAATAAACATGCTGCGCTGTCTCACCCATTGGATTGGCGGTATGGGAATTGTAACACTTACTGTTGCTCTTTTACCTCTTCTTGGCGTAGGCGGCTTTCAGCTGATTAAGGCAGAAACCACTGGTCCTGAAAAAGGAAAGGTAACTGCCCGCATCACAACTACTGCAAAAATCCTCTGGCTCATTTACTTTGGTTTTACAGCTGCAGAAACAATTGCCCTTAAGCTTGCGGGCATGACTTTTACAGATGCTCTTTCTCACGCTTTTGCAACTCTTGGCACCGGAGGCTTTTCTACACGCAACGCTTCCATCGGTTCTTACAACTCTGTAGCAATTGATGTAATCATAATGATTTTTATGTTCCTCGCGGGAATCAACTTCAGCCTGTATTTTTACATTATTACAAGAAAGTTCCGCGACATTACGACTAACTCAGAATTCAAAGCCTACCTTGTAATTGTTGCGGCCCTCATTGTTGCAGTTTCAATTTCGCTGAGAAAGGTTTACGGCAGCTTCGGTGACACTCTTCGCTATTCTTCCTTCCAGGTTGTTTCCCTCATGACGACTACCGGTTTTTCTACCGCAGATTTCATGAAGTGGCCGGCCGCAACCCAGTTCCTGCTTTTCGTGACCTTCTTTATCGGCGGATGTTCGGGTTCAACCTCGGGTGGTGTTAAGGTTATCCGCTGGCTGGTACTCGGTAAGCAGGTTCAGAACGAGACCCGCAAGATGCTTCATCCGCATGGAGTTTTTGCAATCCGCCTGAACGGTCGTCCTGGTCGCAAGGATATTGTTTTTAATGTTGCTGCCTTTATGGTTGTTTATTTTGCTCTGGTATTGATTACCACCTTTGTTGGCTGCCTTGGAAACCTTGATGTATGGTCAAGCTTTACCGGTGCCCTCAGTATGGTTGGAAACATCGGCCCTGGTTATGGACTTCTTGGTCCTGCAGAAAACTTTGGCTTCCTTCCAGATTTTGTAAAATACTGGTATAGTTTTGCAATGCTTGCAGGTCGTCTTGAATTATATACTATGATAATTTACTTCCTGCCGGTTTATTGGGAAAAATAAAATATGATTAAGAATATAAGATTTAAAAATATCTGCAGGCTTCTTTCAGCGGGTGCACTTTCACTTTTTCTGATTTCGTGTGCATCAACAAAAAAAGCAGCCCCTGAAAACAGTTATACTGCAAAAGGACTGCGTCCAATCTATATCACAAATTCAAAAAAGGTAAATCTTCTGCTGCCGGAAAATGCGGCAGGCATTTTTGAAGGTCTTCAACTACTGAACGGTAGTTTTGGCAGCACAAGTTTTAATCTGCTTTCCTATACCCAGATAGATGCTACTGCAATCAGCCTTTCGCTGATGAATGATTTTGGTGCAGATATGGGAAATCTTTTTTATGATGGAAGTCAGGTAATTTTTGATTCTGCCTACTTTCCAAAAGCCTTACCTGGTGAGTATATAATTTGTGATATTCAGAATGCTTTTTATGATTTTGAGGTCTTGAAAGCAAATTATACAAGTGCCGGACTTATTTTTGAGGATTTCTTAATTTGCCGTGAAACTGGAGGGGCCGCAGAAATTCGTAGAATATCAGATGGAAAAAAAGTGATTGAAGAAATTTCAATAATAGATGATACTGTCACAATCAAAAATCATCTTCGCGGATATGAGTATAAATTGACAAAGATTGAGGAATAAGATGGAATTGTATCTTTCAAAGCCCGGAGTTATGAGCTGCGCTGGAAACAACATTGAAGAGCTCTGGAAGTCTGTAACAACAGGTAATCAGAAAAATATCAAAAAGGTAAAGGCCTGCAACGATGAAGAATATTTTGCAGCCAGAATTGCAGATGATAGTTTACAGGCAAGTGGTGCTCGTTACGATATGAAAATCATGCGTATTGAAAACGCAGCACTTGAGCAGATAGCTGATGATGTGCTTGCAGTTAAAGAGCGCTATGGTGCAGACCGGGTTGCAGTTTGTCTTGGTTCCTGCGATAACGGTACAGAGTTTTCTCTTGCCAATCACCGTAAATATTTTGCAGAAGGCGAGTTCCCAAAAGACTACAATATTGAAATTCAGGGAGCAGATTATGTTTCAACTTTTGTTGCAGAAAAGTTTGGCCTGACCGGCCCTGCAGTAACTTTTGCAACTGCCTGTTCTTCAAGCGCAGGAGCAATCATTAAAGCTTCTGAAATGATTATGGGTGGCGTAGTTGATGCAGCTGTAGTCGGCGGAATTGATATTGCTTCTGACACAACCCTGATTGGCTTTAGTGCCCTTGAAGCAGTTTCAAGCGAAATCACAAATCCTTTCAGCAAAAACAGACACGGAATTACCCTGGGAGACGGAGCAGCATTTTTTGTGCTGACCCGGGAGCATCTCGACGGCAGTTCTGTAAAACTCCTCGGCTGGGGCGAAAGTGCAGATGCCTATCATATGACTTCACCAGATCCAAGCGGAGCGGGTGCAGAAAAGGCAATCCGCCGGGCCCTCGAGGCTTCCAAAGTTGCTACCAGTGAAGTAGGCTACATCAACCTTCATGGAACTGGAACAAAGCTCAACGATAGCATGGAAGGAAAAGCAGTTGCTGCAATTTTCGGCGAAAAGACAGTGCCTGTTTCTACAACAAAGCCAGTTACAGGTCACACTCTTGGAGCAGCAGCGGCACTTGAAGCTGCAATCTGCTGGAAGGCTTTAGTTGAAAATCAGAATAATAATGATAATATAAAATTACCGCTTCAGGTTTGGGATGGAGAACGCGACGAGGAGATTCCGGAACTCAATATAGTTGATGGAAAGTCAGGAGCTGCTAAAGGCAACCTGAAAATCTGCCTCTCAAATTCTTTCGCCTTCGGCGGTGCCAACGCCTGTTTAGTATTAGGAATATAAGGAGTACAATAATTTATGGAAATTCAGCAACTTATTGAACACGACGAGCTTATCAACTATCTTCCTCACAAGGGAAAAATGTTTCTGCTCTCACGCGTAACACAGCACGATGTAAACAATCATACAATCACAAGTGAATACGACATTACAGAAAACTGTATTTTTTATGAGCCTGAGTTTGACGGCGTTCCAAGTTGGGCAGGCTTTGAGTTTATGGCTCAGTGTATTTCAGCCCTTACAGGAATCACAAATACAATCAAGGGGCGCAAGCCTCTTCCGGGCTTTATCCTCAGTGTAATGGAATTCAAGGCAGATGTAGGATATCTCAAAAACAATACAACAATTCAGATGAAGGCAGTAGAAGATTTCCGCGATGAAGAAAATCATGTTTACCGCTACATCTGCGAGCTGTATGCAAATAAAAATGATGAAAAGCCTGTCGTAACAACAAAGGTTTCTGTAATGGAAACAGAAGACGCAGAAGCACTTTTCGGCGGTAATTAATATATTGCATAAACACGTCCACGCTGTTCACTGAGCGTAGCAGGACAGCAGTGGCACGTCTGAAAAAACTTATCTTTTATAAATCGATAAATCATTTTGTTTTTTTCTAAAAGTAATTTATAATTTATCTGAATTATTTAAACTGAGGATATTTATGAATAACGATTTAGGAAAATTGACTAAAGAGGAAAAAATCCGCCTCTTCAATGGTGTTGGCAGCTGGAACTCTTACGATGCAAACGGGAAGGTTCCTTCCTTTTCTATGAGTGACGGCCCACATGGTCTTAGAAAACAAGATGCTCATAATGAAACTGAACATTATGCAGACTTAAACCGCAGCCGTCTTGCCACCTGCTTTCCAACTTCGAGTTATAATCAAAAGTTGTGGATTGGCTAAAATAGCCTAAGATAGAAAAAGAGGTTTGAATCGGATAAAATGTTTTTACCGCAAAACAACAAACCGA
>SFOB01000056.1 GCA_004554075.1 Treponema sp. | reverse complement strand
ATCCATATTTGCCTTAAGGGCTGCAACCTTTTTTGCATTACGTCGCCCCTGCTCTACCATATTGCGAAGTTTCAGGCGAGGAAGAGAAAGATAAGCCGTTTCCGACGAAGTAAAAAATCCTACGCAGAGAATGAGGACAAAAAGTTCTGCGGCAGTTATGATATATTCTTTCATTCTTCTGCCTCCTCTTCATCTTCAACTGCAAGCTTAAAAATCTGGATTCTTTCTACACGGTGAGCCTGAATCTTTTTAATTGTGAAACGCCAGCCTTCAAAATCAATTGTATCTCCAGCTTCAGGCATACGGTCTATCTGTTCTGCAAACCAGCCGCCTATTGTTTCGTTTATATTTGATTCCAGCCCAATATGCAGATCTTCCTTGAGATCTCGCAAAAGCACAGAGCCGTTTATTTCAAAATCAGATTTATCTTCAACATTATCAAAATCAAAAACTTTACCGCGCAGAGAATTTTCTCCAGGCAGGGCAAAGATTTCGCGGGAAATATCTTTTTCAGTAATTACGCCATCGGTACCGGAATATTCATCAACTATAATTGCCATTGAATCGTGATTTTCAAAAAGAAGTTCCTGAACCGAAGTGATTTTTTTTGTACCAAGAATAAAAAGCGGAGGCCTCATTACCTTCTGCAAATTAAAAGTGCTCTGACTTTCCTTATAGGCCAGCATATCCTTGAGGTAGATGATTCCAATGATGTCATCAATTGATTCGCGGTAAACAGGAAAACGTGTATAGCCCAGTCGCTGGGAAAGTTCTACGATATCACGGTAGCTTGCATCGTGAGGAACAGCGCGGATTTTTGTACGAGGCACCATGATGTCCTGAGCTTCCAGATCAGAAAACTTAAATACCTGAGTCATCATGCGGTTTTCATTTTCTTCTATTACACCGCTTTCTGAACTGATATCAAAAAAGGTTTTGATTTCTTCTTCTGTATAAGACTGTTTTTTTGCATTTGTCCTGATGCCGAAAATGCGGAGAACGCAGCGGGCTATAAAGGTTACTATTGCAACCACCGGTCTCATAAGAATAACAACTACCTGAACAAAAGGAGCAAGAGCGTAGGCTATGCGGTCAGGACAACGGGTTGAAATTGTTTTTGGTGTAATCTCTCCAAAAATCAAAAGAAGAAGAGTTGCTATAAGAGTTGCTATTCCTACACCCTTCTGACCAAAAGTTTCCAGAGCTAATGATGTAATAATAGAAGAAAGAAAGATGTTTACAATGTCGTTGGAAACTAAAAGGGTGTTGATAAGGCGCTCTCTGCGGTCTAAAAGGCGGCCGGCAATAAGAGCGCGCTTATCTTTATTTTTTCTGAGAACTCTAAGGCGCAGTTTGTTCATTCCAAGAAAGGAACTTTCCGAAATGGAAAAGAGCATGGAAAGAACAATCAGCGCCGCGAGAAGTATGAATATATAGGGCGAGGAGCTTGCATCCATATTATTTGAAGTATGCTACTCCGGCTGCAAAGAGGTTTTCGCAGGTTGTTTCACTTTCGTTTGTAAGAGGATTTCCTCCTACGTTCTTAAAGAGGTCAAGTGAAGCGCCATTACGGTCTAAGCCTACTCCGCGCTCTGAGTGTCCCATCTTACCAAGTACGTGTCCGTCTGGAGATGTGATACCTTCAATTGCGAATGCAGATCCGTTAGGGTTATCTGGTTCTGTGATTGCAGGACGACCGAACTCGTCTACGTACTGAGTAAATACCTGTCCGTTTTCAAAGAGTCTCTTAGCTGTTGCCTCGTCACAAACAAAGCGTCCTTCACCATGGCTGATTGCAATAAGGTGATTGCGGTTATCAATTACACTCGGATGCATAGCCCAAGGAGAAGTTGCAGAAACAATACGTGTGCGAACAATGCGGCTGATATGGCGGTTGATTCTGTTGTATGTCAAAGTTGGCATATCAGGAGTCATATCGCGGATTTCTCCGTATACTGCAAGACCAGTCTTTACAAGTGCCTGGAAGCCGTTACAGATACCAAGTACCAGACCATCACGTTTCTTAAGAAGGTTCATAACTTCTTCGCTGATGTTTCCTGCCTTGAGTACGTTTGCAATAAACTTAGCTGAACCATCAGGCTCGTCACCAGATGAGAAGCCACCAGAGAGTGCGAGAATCTGTGCGTCACGCATTTCACGGGCAAGATTTTCGAGAGACTGAGTAAGCTGATCCTGTGTGCGGTTCTGGAGAACTACAATCTTTGTTTCAGCACCGGCCAGGTTGAAGGCACGGGCCATATCGATTTCGCAGTTTGTTCCAGGGAATACAGGCAGCAACACCTTTGGACGGCTTGTAGGCTGAACAAAGGCAGGAGCTTTGCGGATGTCGCTAAGAGACTTGTGGATATCTGTTGCCCAGTCAGGAAGCTTTGGCTGTACCTCTGCTCCACTAACACGTGGGAATACTTCCTTAAGTTTATCTTCCCATTTATTTACACAGTCATAAAGGCTGATTTCAACTTCTGGATTTGTAACGTCACCAAGCTTTGCATTTTTGATTACGATTGCAGGCTTGTCTGTTGTCATACCAAGCTGTACGAGAGTTCCTGGAACAAAGGCAGCTTTTTCAAATTCTGGTACATGAGCAGATGGAACTTCTACAATGATGTTACCGTAAGTTGGAACGAAGAAGTCTTTGAGCTCTGCCGGCGCGTCGAGACTTGCACCAACCATGTTACCCATTGCCATCTTTGTAACTGCTTCTGCAATTCCACCAGGTCCTACAGGGTACATTGCGGCAATGCGGCGAGCCTTATTGAGCTCGTAAAGTACATCAGAGTTCTTAAGGAAGGTTTCGTAATCAGGCTCGAGAAGGTCTGAGTATGGAACCTTTACCATATAGATATTATTTCCGCTTACCTTGAAAGAACCAGAAAGTACATTTGGAGCTTCGTCGTGAGTTACGGCAAAGCTTACCAGTGTATGTGGAACGTTGATATCTTCAAAGGTACCAGACATTGAGTCCTTACCACCAATTGAAGCACAACCAGATTCAACCTGGGCGTCGATAGAACCGAGCAAAGCGGCTGCTGGATAACCCCAGCGCTTTTCGTTTACTGCACGGCCAAAGAATTCCTGGAAGGAAAGGCGTGATGTGCGGGCCTTACCACCGATACAGGTGATTTTTGCAAGTGAGCTGAGGACTGCAGTTTTTGCTCCGTGCCATGGAGACCAGTTTCCAACGCGAGGGTCAAAGCCGTAAGCCATGAGGCTGGCAGTTGATGTTTCGCGCGGTGTCATTACCGGAATCTTTGCAGACATACCTGCTTCCGGTGTATTCTGATATTTTCCTCCGTATGGGAAGAGAACTGTGCTTGAACCGATAGAACCGTCAAAGCGTTCACCAAGACCGCGCTGAGAACAGCAGGCAAGGTCGTTGATGTTTGCAAGCCATGCATCTGTAAGATGATTCTTTACGCAGCCTTCGCACTTAACTGGTTTGTCGAGTTCTGCTGCTGCGGACTCAAGAGGATTGCAGAGTGGAGACTTAGTCGGCTCTGCTGGCTCTTCGATGAGGGCTGTAGCTTCGTGATGAGCACCAGCGGCATCCAAGAACTCACGGCCAATGTCTACGATTGTTTTTCCGCGCCATTTCATAACGAGGCGGTTTGTATCTGTAACTGTTGCAACTACAACAGCGTTTAAGTTTTCTTTCTTAGCTTCTTCAATAAAGCGGTCTACATCTGCCTTGCGAACAACGACTGCCATACGTTCCTGGCTTTCAGAAATTGCAAGTTCAGTTCCGTTAAGACCTTCGTACTTCTTAGGTACTGCATCAAGATTGATATCAAGACCAGGAGCAAGCTCACCAACAGCAACTGATACACCACCGGCACCAAAGTCGTTACAGCGGCGAATCATAAGGCTTACTTCTTTATTGCGGAAGAGGCGCTGAATCTTGCGCTCTTCTACAGCATTACCCTTCTGAACTTCGGCAGCAGCAGTTGTAACAGATTTTACAGTGTGAACCTTTGAAGAACCTGTTGCACCACCAATACCATCACGGCCGGTACCACCACCAAGAAGAATGATGATGTCGCCCGGCTCAGGACGTTCGCGGATAACTGTATCTACAGGAGCGGCAGCGATAACGGCACCAAGCTCCATACGTTTTGCGGCATAGCCAGGGTGATAGATTTCTTCTACCTGACCTGTTGTAAGACCAATCTGGTTACCATAAGAGCTGAAGCCCTGAGCAGCTTCGCGGCAGAGTTTAATCTGAGGAAGCTTTCCCTTCATAGTAGCTGAAAGTGGAACTGTAGGGTCTGCGGCACCAGTAATACGCATTGACTGATATACCCAGCTGCGTCCAGAAAGTGGGTCACGGATAGCACCACCAAGACAAGTTGCAGCGCCTCCGAATGGTTCAATTTCTGTTGGATGGTTATGAGTTTCGTTTTTGAACATCATAAGCCAGCGCTCTGTAGCGCGTGGGTCGTCAACTGCCAATGGTTTACCATTTTCATCAGCTGTGTAATGTACGTCTATATAAACCGAGCAGGCATTGTTTTCTTCAGAAACTTCCATATCTTCAAGCTTTCCGTGCTTTTTAAGATACTTCATTCCGATTACTGCCATATCCATAAGGCAGACAGGCTTGTCGGTGCGGCCGGCATACATTTCTGTACGCATAGCCTGGTAGTTTTCAAGGGATTTTTTGAAGAGAGGTGCATAAGGACCGTCTTCAATTTTGATATCCTTAAGTTCTGTAAGGAAGGTTGTATGGCGGCAGTGGTCTGACCAGTAAGTGTCGAGAACGCGGATTTCTGTCTCAACAGGGTCGCGGCCTTCGCCCTTAAAATAATTCTGAAGGAATACGATATCAGCATGATCCATAGCAAGGCCCATCTTGTTGCGGTATGCTTCAATCTCTTCATCATTCATCTTGATAAAGCCTTCTACAACAGGAATGTCTGCAGGCTCTTCAACATGCATCTTTAATGTCTCAGGTTTTGTATCATCAGTAAGGCGGGAATCTACAGGGTTGATAAGATAGTTCTGAATCTTTTTGATTTCTTCGTCGCTTACGCTGCCTTCAAGAACAACGATTTTTGCACAGCGAACAACAGGTGGTTCAGTAAGAGTTTTTACACCCTTAAGACCTGCGCGAAGTAAAGAAAGACACTGCTCTGCAGAGTCGGCACGCTGGTCATACTGTCCAGGAAGGAACTCCCAGATGATTTCTTTTCCGCTGTGCTCAGGAAGCTTTTCTGTAAATACGAAATCGCTCTGTGGCTCAGAGAAAATGCGGGTTGCGGCAATTTTTGCAACTTCTTCACTTACATTTTCAATGTCATAGCGGTTGAAATAACGAACTGCCTTTACTCCGGCAATTCCCAAAAATCCATTGATTTCAGAAAGATAACGGCGAGCCTCGTTTTCAAAACCAGGTCTGCGCTCAACATATAAACGATACATATCGGGATTATAGCAAAAAAACACGGGATAGACTATACTTTTTAATATGTTGATTGCAGTTGTTGATGATGAAAAGAATATCCGCATGGCTCTTTGTGCAGCATTAAAGAAAGAAGGTTTTTCTGTAATTGAATATGAAAACGGAAAAGAGGCCCTTGAAGGACGACAGCAGCAGCCTGCACTATATCTTTTAGACATCATGATGCCTGTAATGGATGGAATTACCCTGCTCCGCACTCTTCGGGAAAGCGGCGATAAAACACCGGTAATGTTCCTCACTTCAAAAGATGATGAATTTGATAAGATTTTAGGCCTTGAGCTTGGGGCAGATGATTATCTATGCAAGCCTTTTTCCATGCGGGAAGTAATTACAAGAATTAAGGTGATTCTGCGTAGAACAGGAGCGGCCACGACTGCAGAATCTGAAAATCAGCCTGAAGAAAAAGACCCTTGCCTTAAAGCCGGGAATATTACAATTTATCCTTCATCATACATTGCAGAAAAGGACGGCACTCCCCTTCAACTTACAGTAACAGAATTCCGCCTGCTCAAAACCTTTGCCGAAAATCCGGATACAGCCCTAACCCGCGACCAGCTTATTTCCGCTGCCTACCCGGAAGACACTTACTTAAACGACCGCGCCATAGACTGCCACATAAAAAGATTGAGAAAAAAGACGGGCAGCGAATGTATAGAAACAATTTACGGCCTTGGTTACCGCTTTAATTCCGGAGCCGCAAAATGAAAAAGTTCAAATTAAAACTCCGTCTGCGTTTTCCTATAAATATTCAGATTTCCATTTTCCTTGTTCTTGTAGCATTTATTCCCGTTGCCGCAATGATGATGCTTAAAACTTACGAAAGTCAGATGCTGACCATGATAGAAAACTCAAATGTTCAGCAGGCAAGAATAGTTGCCGCTAGTCTTGCTCTTAACCCGGATGCAGGAAAAGAACTTTTGAAAAACATGAAGGGAAAATTTGATTCCAGAATCAGGATTCTTTCTAAAGATGGAAAACTACTTGCAGATTCAAGTACTCTGGAAAAGGATACAGCAGAAGACCAGCAGGAAAGTGATTTCAGCGACCGCACCCAGTATGCATCAGCTGCTGCAGCATCCTCAAAATCTGAAAAATCAGCTAAAAGACCGGCAAATACAACCTTTATTTACAGACTTTTTTCCATTCCGGTCCGTGTTTACAGAAAAATGCGCCCTCCGGCAGCAAGCTTTACTAGCGCAGACTTTTACTCTGGAAAAATCATTTATGATGGAGAAGAAGTAAAAGCGGCACAGGAAGGCCTTTACGGCGCAAAAACAAGAATCTCCGGTGGCGGTCAGGTTTCTGTTACCCTCTACTCTGCCATGCCTGTTATGAAGAATAATGAAGTTATTGGTATTGTCCTTGTTTCCCGCTCTACCTGGAGAATCTTGCAGAACCTTTATGAGCTTAGAATTGATCTTGCGAAGGTCTTTCTCTGGTCTCTTCTTTTTATTTTGATTGTTGCAGTTTTTCTTACATTCAGAATCAGCTATCCGCTTAAAAAACTTGCCCGCCAGACCTCTGAATGTGCTGATAAAAAAGGCCGGATTGATGCAAGCCTTGTAGAAAAGTTTACAGGCCTTAAACGCAAAGATGAAATTGGAGATTTGAGCCGTTCCTTTAAAACCCTTATTCAGAAACTTGATTCTAAAATCAGATATACCCAGGCTTTTGCTTCCGATGTAAATCATGAGTTTAAAAACCCGCTTACTGCAATCCGCTCTTCTACAGAAGTTCTGATGGACTCTTCAGATGCCGCAGAAAAATCAGCCTTTACCCAGGCCATTATTGATGAAGTTACCCATCTTGAACGACTTTTAACCGGAGTAAGGGGTATTTCAAAAATTGAAGGCGCCGAACTGCCAAAAGAAAATATTCCTCTGCAGGCTTTTACACAAAATATTGCAGACTCTGTTTTGAAAAATTATCCGGATAGTGACATTGAAATTCAGATTAAGAATCTGCCTGATACAATTCTGATTCAGCCGGATTATTATGAAAGGATTCTTTCAAACCTCATTGAAAACGCGGCAGGCTTTGCAAAGCATATTCGGGTACAGCTTGAAAGAATTACCTGGGGCAAAGGGCTTTCTTCCCTTGTAATTAAAGTTTCTGATGACGGGCCTGGAATTGCGGAAGAAGATATTTCAAAAATCTTTGACCGCTTTTATTCTAATCGTGCCAGCTCTCTTTCAGATTCAAAAAACAAAATTGCTCACACAGGGCTTGGACTTTCTATTGTAAAAGCAATCTGCGACGAAATGGAAGGTGAAGTTTCTGTAGGCCGTGACAGTGAACTTGGCGGTGCCTTTTTTGAAATAAAACTCCCACTAGAATCGTAATCTGAGTTTTCCATATTCTGAAAAATAACACATTTTCGCCATAATTCTGCCTTATTTCTCTTTTAGAGTAGAACTATCAAAAACTACTTCTAAGAGAGGAAAAAAATGGAAGAAATTAAAGAAATCAAAGAGATCAAAGAGATCAAAGAGATCAAAGAAAAGACACAAAAAAAATCAAAGGGAATAGGCTTTAAGCTGCTCTTTATGAGTCTTGTAATGGGTCTTCTTTTGCTAGGGCTTTTATGCATCAGCGGACAGCTTAAAAGCAGAGAAAATACTTATAAAAAGGCAAAATATGACATTGCAAATTCTGCAGGAGGCACACTTGATTTCACTGGTCCTGTAATTGCAGTTCCATACCGAAAAACCTGGACAGAAAACGTTTATAAGGACGGCAAGCAGTTTAAGGAAACAAGAACAGAAGATTCTTATAAAATAATCCAGGCAGATACTACAAGAATTAATGTTACCCTCAACAGCGAATTAAGAACTGTAGGTATTTATTCTACTCCGGTTTTTACAGGAAACGCCGGCATCAATTCAACTTTTTCATACACAAAGCTTAATGACAGCAGCGATACTGTTTATTATCCTTCAAAAGCAGTTTTCTGTATTAAAATTAATAATTCATCTGTAATGGAGCGTCCTGTTTTTACAATCAATGATAAACAACTACAAACAGATCTTTATACTATTTTTGGTGCACAATATATAGGTGCTCCCCTCCCTTACACAGAAGGGAAATACAATTTTAAGGTTTCACTGGCCCTTCGTGGTGCAGAAAAAATCAGCTATTCTATTTCTTCAAAAGAAACCTACTTTAAGATGGAGTCAGACTGGCCTTCTCCAGGCTTTACAAATTACACATTCCTGCCAGACACCCGCACAATTAATGACAACGGCTTTACAGCAGAATGGCATATTCCATTTGGAACTGATGATTTACATCAGTATATCGGTGCAGACCTTATTGAATCTGTAAATCTCTACAAAAAGCTTCACAGGGCACTAACCTACGGCTTCTTCTTTATTATCATACCATTCCTTATTCTCTTCCTCTTTGAGATTTTTGCAAAAATCCAGCTCCATCCTATGCACTATCTGCTTTCAGGTGCTGCTACAGTTTTATTCTTCCTGCTTCTGCTTGCAATTTCTGAACACACTATGTTTGAACCAAGCTATATCGCAGCAGCCCTTGCGGCATCGGTAACGGTTTCCCTTTATCTGATTTCAATTACAAAGAAATACACTCTGGGAATTATAATGATGCTGATATTCGTTCTGCTTTACAGCTTCCTCTATTTCTCATTAAGGTCAGAAGATTACGCTCTCCTGCTTGGTTCAATTTTTGCCTTCAGTATTCTTGTGGGAATTATGTACGTAACAAGAAAAGTAGACTGGTATAAGCTGGAAAGAAAATGAAAAATTTTATAAGAAAGGTTATATCCGAAAAAGACACAAAATATCTGATGATTATGTCGGGTTTTTCAGTATTCCTTTCTCTGTGCCGTATCATTTATACGGCACGGAATATGTATGCATTCCTTTTATGGAATCTGTTTCTGGCATTCGTACCCTGGGTTATTGCAAAGCTTCTTGAATCTAAAAACTTCAAAAAAAGAATTGAAATCCCTGTCCTAATTATCTGGCTTTTAATGTTTCCTAATGCGCCTTATCTGTTTACAGATCTTATACATCTGGGAAAAAATCCTTTTGCTCCAAGATGGTTTGATATAACTCTGCTGCTTTCATACGGGATGACAGGTTTTGCATTCGGTTTCTACAGTCTGAGAACAATTGAAGGAAAAATAAAGAAATACTTTCGGGGAATTAATCCCTTCTTTATAAAGGCTTTTATTATCTATCTTTCAAGCTATGGTATATATCTTGGACGATTTTTAAGATGGAACTCCTGGGATATTATTACCAATTTTGTTCCGCTTGTAAGGGATGTGTTTAAAACAATAAAGCATCCCGTTCAGAATGCTGCAGTCTGGGGCTTTACAATTCTGTTCGGGACGCTTTTAAATATTCTTTTCTTTATACTAGAATCTGTAAGTTCCGGTTGTGATAGTTCCGCCGTTAGAGTAGATGTCGAAGTTGACTGACTTCTGGGCAGCGGCGAGTTCGGCGTAGAATTCGGCAAGGTTATTTACCTTTTTGCCGTTTACTGCTGTAATTACGTCGCCGTTCTGGATGCGGAGGCTTGCTGCAGGAGACTTTTCTTCTACATTTGTTGCTACAACACCCTTTACCTTTTTGTCGTCAATCTTAAGCTGTTCGCGAGCCTTATCTGAAAGAGGACTTGCGATAAAGCCAGGCCACATTCTGCTGTTGTTGATATCATTTTCATTTGCACGTTCTTCAATCTTTACAACAATGTCAGAAATGCGTTTTCCGCCACGGATAACAGTAAAGTTTGCAGTTGATCCTGCTTCAAGGCTTCCAATGTCACGTACAAGCTGATTTGTAGACTTAACCTTTTTACCATTTACTTCAATGATATAGTCGCCAGGCTTGATTCCGCCCTTGAATGCCGGAGAGTTAGAGAATACTTCTGCTGCAAAGGCTCCTATTGTATCACCAACTCCAAGCTCATCTTTATATTCTTTTGTTACATCAACAAGTGAAACACCAACCCAGCCGTAAACAACCTTACCCTTCTTGATGAAAGAATCGATTGCAGACTTAAGATTGTTGATTGGGATAGCAAAACCAAGACCTACAGAACCACCAGAAGAAGAAGCAATCCATGTGTTGATACCGATTACTTCGCCATAGATATTTACAAGCGGACCACCTGAGTTACCCTGGTTGATTGCAGCATCTGTCTGAATATAGTCGCTGATTGCAGACATGTGGCTTTCTGAGCGGCCTACTGCACTTACAATACCCTGAGTTACAGACTGGCTGTAGCCGAGAGGGGCACCAAAGGCCATACAGATATCACCTGGCTGAACCTTATCTGAATCGCCAAGTTTTGCAACAGGAATTGATGAATCTTTTGACTCAAAAGAAACAAGGGCTACGTCTATACGGCTGTCTGCACCTACAAGTTTACCTTCAAACTCGCGGCCATCATTAAGCTTAATAGAGATTTTTGTAGCTGAACCGGCAACGTGGTTATTTGTAAGAATATAGAAGGTATTTCCAGTTTTTCTTACGATTACACCAGAACCAAGACCTTTTGATTCATATTCACGCTGATTTTTCTTATCGCTGTCATCACCGTTATTTCCCCTTGGGCTTCCAAAAAAGAATTCAAATGGATTAGACATTCCTCCAAAGGGGTCTGTATAAGTTTTTGTTTCTGTAACATCAACTTCTACAACTGCAGGAAGCATTGTATTACTGATTGAACGGAAGGAATTCTGAAGGGCTTCTATAACGCTCAAAGATGAATATGCTGAAGAAGAAGCTGATGATGACGAGTAATATGGTTCGCCAGGTCTTTTTGGAGGATCTGCAAAAAGTGAAGCAGATAACAAAAGCAGCATTGAGGCTGCGGCAATTACTTTAGTTAGTTTTCTCAATTTTTTAGCTCCTTGCGGCTCGCTTTATAATTTTTGCCGCTCTTTTAAAATATAACTAAAAAATCGAGAAAAGGTAACATAAATGTTTTCTTATTTTTTAATAGATCCCCGGGTCAAGCCCGAGGATGACATTTATGCATTTTTGTAGTCCAGGGCAGTGAGAACTTCGTTGTGATCTTCGAAAACTGCTACAGTATGCTCTTCGTGGCAGCTTACTTTTCCGTCGGCTGTAAGAATTGTCCAGCCGTCATCAGCCTGTTCTACCTCAGGTACACCAAGATTAATCATTGGCTCAATTGCAAGAACCATACCAGGTTTAATGCGTGGATTCTGACCGCGGAAAGGACAGTTTGGAACGCTTGGATCTTCGTGAACATCGAGACCTACTCCGTGACCGCAGAAATCATAAACTACACCATAACCGTTACGAGTTGCAATGTCATAAACAGCATTTGCAATGTCGCTGATTCGGTTACCTACAACACAGGCTGCAATTCCGGCACGAAGACACTCTTCTGTAACCTGCTGAAGTTTTTTCACCTTAGGATTTACATTGCCAATCAAAAGAGAATGGGTTGTATCGCTGATGTAGCCGTCCATATCAATTCCAACATCGATACTAACCAGGTCCCCGTCTTTAATTATGCGTTTTTTTGAAGGAATTCCGTGGATTACTTCGTCATTAATACTGATACAGGTAGCTCCAGGAAAGTCTTCCCGCCACCAGGCAGGCTTTCCACCGTGAGAGAGCATATAATCTTTAAACATATCGTCTACCTGTTTTGTAGACATTCCAGCCTTTACCTTTGGAATAAGTTCGTTAAACATGTCGGCAGTAATGTGACATACTTTGCGGATGCCGGCAATTTGTTCGGGTGTTTTGAGTTGAATCATGTAAATATAGTAACACTTTGTAAGAATTATGGCTAGAGTTTTTTGTTAGCAGAAACTTACATTCTTTTTTCAGCTTCACGCAAACATATTTCCGAAGTACTCAAATCACCCAGGCGGCGGTACTCTTCGCTCATTTTGCGGAGGAAGAAAGCGTCGTTTTTAGTGCCGAGGTTCAGGTCTAAGGCTCGTTCGTAGACGTCCAGGGCAAGTTCGTCGGAAATTACGCCGTCTATATTGTGTTTTAAGATGTTCAAGGTAAAATCTATTACTTCCGGGAAGAAGATATAAAAGTACTGGTAGGAATATTCCATCTGAATTATCTGCTCAAGAAGAATCATTGCATCGTAATATTCACCGCGGATTACCAGCTCTTCTGCAAGAATGTAGCCGTAGTCCATAAAGTCTTCGCGGGTAAACCATTTTTTCAGGCTGAAATCTGCATGATTCATCTGCATGCGTTTGAACTCTGCAACTGCTTCGTCTTCTTTCTGATGCATGAGGGTATAAAAAATCAGCTTGGCCCGGCTTTCTTCATCTTCGCGGGCTTTTAGCCAGTCGTAATAATTAAAACTGTCTGCATTCTTGTAAGAACGTTTGATTTTGATAAAAAAAGATTCATCAAAGATTGAGCGCTGTCGGGCATCTGAAAGAACACGATATGCCTGCGCTACTTCACTAAAGGCATCTCTTAGAGTCGGGTCTCCAGATAAATCCGGATGTAAAAGTTTTGCTTTTTCACGGTAAGCACGTTTTATTTCGGCAAGAGTGGCATTAGGCCGCACTCCAAGAATCTTATAAAAATCTTTCATTACGGCTTAAATATTTAGAATATTTTGAAGATTTTTTCAATATCAGGCTTCTGGATAATCATTACAGGGCACTTTGAATGTGCAAGAACTTCGTTCTGGTCTGTAGAAAGAACATTTCGTTTTACATGATGTTTTTCTGCATCAGATTCATTTCCACCAAGAATTATAAGATCTGCTTCATATTCATCTGCTGCACGCAAGAGCTCTGTAAAAACACCACCGTTTCTAAGTTCAGTTTCGCACTTTACGCCCTTAGAGCCTGCAAGCATCTGAGCATAGGCAAGGTAACGCTCACCGTCTTCCTTGAGGCGCTCTTCGTAATCATAGCGTTCATCGGAAACAAGAAATTTATTCATGGAAAGGTATTTTACAGTGGCAGTATCAACAACATAAACAAACTTGATTTCAATATTATAGGAACGGGCCATCATAATTGCATACATCGATGAATGAACCGATGAACGATGTCCGTTTACTGCGACAATCATTTTTTTGAAAAAACTTTTCGCCATATTGTCTCCGACGCCTTTGTCTTTTTATAATTGTAACACGGCTTTTTATTTTTTGGAATTTTTCTTTTTCAGAGCCTTGAGTACAAAAACATTTTCACGGTCTCGCTCTTCCAGAGCACTTTCAATATAAGCCTTGGTCTCACGAGCCTGTGGAATAATCATTTTATCCAGAGCATTTACACGGCGCTGGGTTTTACGAACCTCTTCTGCAAGACGCCATACTATTG
Organism: Treponema sp.; assembly: GCA_004554075.1. Taxonomy (GTDB): domain Bacteria; phylum Spirochaetota; class Spirochaetia; order Treponematales; family Treponemataceae; genus Treponema_D. The sequence goes on along the minus strand of SFOB01000056.1, from coordinate 1,803 downwards.
TTCTTATAGACGCCATCTGGGTAAGCAGAAGCAGCAGTTCAAAGAAAGCATTTATAGTTGCATCCATGTTTGCATCTGTTCCTACAAATGAATAAAAAAGCTCTTTTTCAGGCATAATTACATCGATTGTAGGAAAGGACATACCACCAATATTTACACGCTTTTCTGTAAAGTCAAAATCATAATGAACCGCGTGAGAAATGCGCTCAATCTGGTCCGCACCGTCCAGCATAAGCATGCGCTTAAAAGCCGGATAAGCCTTTGAAACAGCCTCATCAATATCCTTTTCCAGAAGCTTTACGCGTTCTACAAGATGCATAAGTTCGCGAACAAGGATTTCTCGTTTTTCTTCGAGCAGTTCATAGCCGTTGGTAGAAACCACCAGCTGCTCTTTCATCATGAGAAGGTTTGATTTTGTTGGTGCAATGTTTAAGCGTGCCACTAGTCAGCGTCCTTCGGTAAATACTTATCAATAAACTCAGGCTTAATTCGGGTGAGTTCTTCACGTGGAAGTTCACTCAAGATCTTCCAGCCGATATCCAGAGTCTCTTCGATTGTACGGTCTTCGTATTCGCCCTGAGCAAAGAATTCTTCTTCCAGGCGTTTACCAAAATGAAGATATGCGCGGTCCAGCTCACTGAGTTCCTCTTCACCAATAATTGCAGCAAGGTTACGGATAGACTTTACCTTTGAATAAGAAGCAAAGAGCTGGCTTGCAACATTAGCGTGGTCTTCGCGGGTCATGTCAGGACCAATACCATCTTTCATCAAGCGCGAAAGGCTTGGAAGTCCTGAAACCGGAGGATAGATTCCTTCCTGAAAGAGTTCGCGGCCAAGTACAATCTGACCTTCGGTGATGTAACCTGTAAGGTCTGGAATTGGATGCGAAATATCATCATTTGGCATTGTAAGGATTGGAATCTGAGTGATTGAACCTTCACTGCCCTTTACACGACCGGCACGCTCGTAGAGTTCTGCAAGGTCTGAGTAGAGGTATCCAGGGTAACCTTTACGGCCAGGAACCTCACCGCGGGTTGTAGAAATTTCACGAAGGGCCTCGCAGTAGTTTGTCATATCTGTAAGAACAACAAGTACGTGCATACCCTTTTCAAAGGCAAGATATTCTGCTGCAGTAAGTGCACAGCGTGGAGTAATGATACGTTCAATAGAAGGAGCATCTGCAAGGCTCTGGAACATTACTACGTTTGCAAGAACTCCGGACTCTTCAAATGTGTCTACGAAGAATTTTGCAACGTCGTATTTAATACCCATGCCGGCAAAAACCATAACGAACTTTTCGTCTGAGTTGCGGAGCTTTGCCTGGCGGATAATCTGAGCAGCAAGCTTGTTATGTGGCAGACCGTTTCCAGAGAAAATCGGAAGCTTCTGTCCGCGAACAAGAGAATTCATTCCATCAATTGAAGAAATACCTGTCTGAATAAAGTCGCGGGGATAGATTCGCGCATAAGGATTCATAGGGTTTCCGTTTACATTGCGCTTTTCGCTGGAAATGATTTCCGGATATCCGTCTATAGGCTTTCCAAGACCATTGAAAACGCGGCCGAGAAGTCCCTCTCCAACACGAAGTTCAAGAGGCTCGTCCAGGAATTCAAAAGTTGTTTCATCAAGATCAAGACCTGTTGTAGATCCGAAAATCTGAACTACAACTGCATCTTCTGAAATATCAACTACCTTACCTGTACGCTTTTCGCCCAGACGGTCACGGACACAAACAGTTTCATTATAAAAAACATTTTCGGTGCGTTTAAGGACAACGATTGGTCCGTCTACTGATGTAACACC
>SFOB01000162.1 GCA_004554075.1 Treponema sp. | reverse complement strand
TACCGCGTCGGTATCGTCATCATTGATCCTCACCGGTTTTTTCCATTCCTTTGGGAGCTCAGGCGCGGCCGTACCTTTTATCCTATCAATTTCTTGTCCAACAATTTCTCTCAACAGTTTGATACGAAGTGTCAACTCGTCTCTTTGTTCTTTTTGAGAATCCTTTTGAAAGATACCCTTCATTGCGTGCATTATCGTTGCACAGTTGGAGAATCCTCCGACACCCGTACCCAAACCGCGAAGGTCTGTCGCATGTCGTAATGTCGCAGTATCATATATGCTATAAATAATACCGCTTTTTATATGTTGATACCAGTAATCCATTTCTCTGGAGGACACTACCTGACTCGGGTTGTGTTCGTGCGAGTCAATCATTGGACTGCGACACAAATCCACTTGTGTCACACCCCTTTCTCTCCAGAAATTTGAATAAACCGCATCAGGTCCAATCAATCCCGTTGGCTCCAATCCAAGCGCCGACCTACATTGAGCCACCGGATCGGAAATCATAAAACTGTAATTCCCTCGAACCCATATCTTTCCAATCTTGGCCCTGTTGATTGTCTCTGCGATGTTTCGGTATATCTTCTTTTGTACGTGGGCGTCATCCAACATCATAGGATTTTTTATAATCGCTTTAAGTGCTGTTGACTGGGCCCCATTATACAAATCTTTGTAATTCGTCTGCTCTCCTTTACACCCAAGCATGTAAAGCATAGCATAAAGCGGATTTCCTGAACAAATTTTCTTAATCCAATCAACCGTGGGCTGGATCAGTTTAAGAATATCATTCTTATCTATATTCAAGACCTGCAGATATTGATAATTGCTCAGCACATATTCGTCGTCATACTTTTTATTATATCGAGCGACGCCCCACTTGATATCAGCAGCGTTTACATACTTCTGATATTCATTCCAAGAAACATAATACTTGTGCATCTTGAACTGAGACTCGCTCAAAAGCACATCAATATCTTCAAGTCTATGGGCCATCCCCCACTTGTCTCGAATTTCCGTGATTCCTTGTTCAGCAGCATATTCCTTAAAATCAAATGGGACCAAACACCCCTTTATAAAAACGCTCCTGGCGACAAAAGAAGAAGGTACATAAGAAAGATTCATGTCTTCAGCCCACAACTTAGCGAACTCGGGGTCAATCAATCCTTGTCCATCGCAACTATTAAGCTCCAAATCCATCACTCTTTCTTCGATGTGCTTCTTCCCCGTCGCAGGATCAGGACAAATCCAGTCCACCTTCTGATTCTTAATAACAGTGGTGAAATCTTTAATTACACAAACTCTTGGAGTTCTCACCCACATAACGCTCGAAAAAGCCAAAGCGAAATAAGCATGATACTTGGCCAAGTTCATTTCGGTTATTTTAGAATCCAAGCCACACAACAAATTCTTAGTCAAAGGGGCATACAATTCTTCGTTTATGAAAGTTATTGTGTTTCTTCGCATCTGCCCCGATCCACAACAAAACCTCACAAAGTGAATCCCATTGACATAGAACCCATTCTTGGCCAATTCCTTATACTCTTTCTTTTTGACTACTTCAACGTTTACGATATCTTTTACAAACAAAGAGTCTATCAAAAAACGATTGAGGATATTAGCTTCTTTAAACTTGCCTTCTTTTTTGGCCCCCCTAATCGCACGCCGGAATTGTTGGACATCCTTAAATATTTCTCGATGCCCTCTATTATCCCCGTGGAATCGGCGAATCTGTTGAAAAACCAAATTATCCCCAATAGAAACAAGAGTCCCATCCTTAGCAGCTTTCGATTTTGAATAATTCTCAATATTCAAATTATTAGCCACGATAAAGTCGGACTTTAGTTTAAACACTTGGTATTGATTTTGAAGTGTAGCCATTAGGTCTCCTCTTTTAGCAATTCTTGCAAGACTATTTTCTTCAAATCCGAGACAGCTTGTTCTAAATCTGAATTAACAACGGTGTAGTTCATCCGCTGTTTAACCTCGAATTCTCCGAATTGATCGTTTTCCGCCAGCATACGGCTATTACTTTTCTCGATACTGTCTCCTCTTCCCAAAAGACGAGACATCTGAGTCATTTTTGGCACCGTCACATAAATCACCACAGGTTTCATCGGGAATTTATCAAAATCCCAGCGCTCCCGAAAATCATCTAGCCCATTCGGGTCAATGACATAAAAGTCTCCCTCTAAAACCTGCTCAACCGTAGCAAAGTATTCGACTTCTCCGATTTTGGTATAAGCCGCCATTCTCCCCTTAAACTGGTCGATTTCGACGGGTTTAATAAAAACGTGAGAATCATCGCCCTCTCTCGGACGACGTTCTCTGGTCGTGTATGACTTTACTTTTTTCATCCCCAAAGATGAACAGACCAAATCAACAAGGCTGTCTTTCCCGGTGCCCGTCCTACCAACAACACAGAACACTTTCTTCATTCATTCTAAAGAGTTGACAATATAAAGTCTCTCTTCTCCGCCAAAGGTTCTGTTTCGTCTATTCTCTCCATCGACCTTTACGACAACGCGAAGATCTGCCGGTGCTTGCAGACAGGTCTTTACATCAGTACCCACATAAATAACGGGCTTCTCGGACCACGCCATTAAATCGCCAACGACATCAGCATAAAAAGTGTCCTCTTTATCAAAAGCCCTTGCGTAAGAAACAAAAGCAATGTCTTTGGGCTCTTCTTTGATAAACCTGTTTATGACGTCAATCATTTTATCAACACCTTTATCTGTTCTAAAAACAGACAAACGATCTTGATTGGTTTCTTGTATAGTTTTTCTAACAACCTCTTCATAAGTGTTCAGCAACACTCCCTTAAAGGCATCGCTGTAAAATTCGTTTAAATCATAATCTTTTTCTAGTCTTCCATTGAGAATTTGTCTTACTGTGTCGGCAGTATCATAAAGAAGATTATCTACTTCGATTACGAGCATTATTTTGTTCATGATAAATTTTCCTTAAGTTGTATTTTGTGATGGAATCTATGTCCATCTCTTTATTACAATATAATTATAACACAAGTTGCATAATAATGCAACCCATTGTGACATTTTTACTCCACAAAAAAAATAAAAATAATTTTTCAAACCTGTCACAATTATTTGACTTTTCCTGAAAAAAGTATTATAATGGGTGGTAGGGCGGGGGAGAGTGGGAGGAAAAAAAGAACTTATATAGATATATAAATATATAAGATATATAGATATATTATTATTATTATTATTATTATTATTATTATTATTATTATTATCTTATTTCATAAGATAACCATTCTCCCTCCACCCACCCAATATTATATACCAAGAAAAACTAAAAGTCAAGTGGTTAGTGCTATTTTTTCAAAAAAAATAAAAAAAATTTTTCACAAAGAAAATTACAAATAATTGTCATAAGGAGTTGACATTTTTTCTTTTATAAGGTATAATATAATAAAGTAAGAATATTAGGTACAATATTATTTGCACAAAACACTACGCAAAGCAGGTGATTTGCGTAAGTTTGGTTAAAAATCAACAAAAAAGGAGAAAATAAAAATGTACAAACAAACCGAACCAATAAGATGCCCCAAGTGCGGTGCAATAGTTAAAGTAGACCTATATAAGATTTTAACATCGAACCCGAAATGTTATGAGTGGACTTGCCCGAACTGTGGCGAAATAGGCAACACCAAACACGGCGACATCATATCTTTTGAAAATCAAATTGGACGCGCCACTTCGGGATATATCCAAAAAACTGACGAACATATACCTGACCCGAATTCTACGACCACAAATAATTCTGAAGTTGTGGATTATGGAACCCTAACTAACCCAAAGCCCACTGCTTGCAACATCCCTGCACCAAAGTGGATTCAACAAGGTTGGGAATGTCCAAAATGCGGAGCTATCCTCGCCCCACATCAATGCTGCTGCCCATTTTGTAGTAGAAAAGAAAACGATTGGATAACGACAGTGGGAACAGGAGCTCAGCCTTTGTACGCTGAATGGACAAACAAGGATAGTTTGACGCCCCCATCTGGACAACATACGAATCCATGTACAAATACAGCAATCTCGTTTGTTGGGGACATAAACTTTCCCAAAGGCGGCGAACTTACTCTCAACCAAAGAGGAGATATTATAGATGTTGAGTAAATACAAGTTCAACAAGCGCCTCAAAAAGGCTCGTAAAAAATATTTGTTGGCAGCGAAAAACGTAAGCCCCTACGACGGTACTACTCTTCAAGATACCATCGAACCGGCTCTCGAATATTTTTCTCTATTCTTTTCCGCAGAGAATCCACTTTTCAAAAACGAGCAGTCTTGCTTGTTGGAAAGCGTGAAATCAATTCAAGATTCTATCCAGAAGACGATCGACGCCTTCAGCAAATATCATCAAGTTTTCATCTCAGGTTGGCCTTCCCTTCCGTGCGATTATTTCCCAGAGAATTTCACGAAAAAACAAATAGACGATATGCGCGAAGAAAGGGTGAGGAAATTTAAACAAGAGCTTGACGAGGCACGCAAAGAAGCCTTCAAATCCTTAGCGGAAAATATCGACCAATGGTGGTTTTAGGAGACAGTAAAATGTTAATACTTAGAAAAAGATTAAAAAATACGAAGAAAAACAAAGACAAACTCGCCAAGCTGCCAAAGATTTACCTCGTGGCTTGTTGGGCACGTTACGGCGTCCTCGAGTTTCCATTCTCTGGAAGATATAAGAAGATCAACAAAAAGCCCGTTCCGTTGGTTTGGGATTTCGACGACCACAACGGGACTTACCCAGAGTACGTCCTCAGGCCAATAACTTGGACGACAACGGCTGCCATCAGAGGATGGCTTAGAGACGAACAACAAGCGAAGGACACTGCTGAGTTTTGCGAGAAACGGCGCTTACAAGCCCAGCAAGAACTTCAAAGAAAAAAGCTTCCCGATTTTAGGGAGTTCATTCAGTATCATCAGCAAAAGGTGTCTCACCAGGCAGACACTCAAAATAATTAATCCCGTCAGCAGAGAACGATGGGAAATACAAAAAGGACGAAGATAAGGAACGTCCGAAGGAGTACAATATGAAATATTACAGTGAATTGGTAAATAAGATTTACGACACGAAAGAAGAGTGCGAAAAGGCTGAGGAGGCTTTGGCCGCAAAAAAGAAAGCCGAAGAAGAGAAACAGCTGACGCTTAAGAACGAACGTGAGGCGAGGTCGAAGGCTGTCGTTGAAGCCTTTAAGAAGGCTCGAGAGGCTGAAATAGAGGCCAATAAGCTTATGAAAGAGTTCGTCAAAGATTACGGTTCTTTTCATATGAGTTATAATGGAAAGAGCTCGCTGCCTACGTTGGCTGACTTTTTGGATAGCTTTTTTATTTGGTAATATAAGAAGAGGAGTGCCTGGCTCTTCTTTTTTTTACGGGCGCTGACATGGATGTCGGCGCTTTTTTTATGGGGAAATGGGGAGGTGGGGGTGGGAAAATGGGTTTATGAATATTTTTGTCCTGAATTGGCTTTTTAGAAAGCATTTATTTTCCAAAAAGTGTAAATTCGACATTTAGTGCGTTTTATAATAAAGCGACTTGTCGCTGTTATTATTTGCAAAGCAAATGTCGAATTTTGCTTTCTTGGGAAAGCAAGTTTACTTGCAATTCTAAAAAGCTATTCATTCTCTTTTGGCTTTTGTCAGAAGAGGAGAGGAGGGTCGGAGCCCTCCGCCGTTCGTAAAAAACGGCAAATAGTTCCTTTTGCCCCCTTCGATTGGTCTCGAGGGGGTGGTAGAAATTCCGATTCTACCAACCAAGCAAAGGAACTTTTCTGCTGTTTCCTTTTTAGGGAAGCAGACACCGACCACTGGTGTTGATAAGTGGCAAGCCAGTTGAAGGCGCCTTAACAAGGTAAGTAGTCTAACCAACGAAAAATTCATCAGTCCAAGCGAAAAGCTCAGGCTTGATTAGTGTGAGCTAATCAAGTGCATCTTTTCGGCTTGAGGCCCGGTGGGGGACAGGTTCCCACTGAGCTACACAAAAAACAACTGGCGACGACCAGAATAAAACCGTCCTTGAAGACAAACAAGTAAAAATACGATCCGCCAGTCGAGGGTGTCAAACTCGATATCCCATAAAAATATCTGGGCGGGGAGGCCCAGGCGCAGAGAAAACTGCGTGTACCCCACTTCCAAAGAGGGTACAGTTCGCCGTATGGCAACAAAATCCCGCAACCTGTCGCGGCTGCTTCCATCAAAGTGGGGGCTCACTCAGAAAGAGCAAGGGTGAGAGGACATAGGGAAGCAGAAAGTGAGGCACCAGGCCTTCTACTTGCGCGTAGTGGTGCTGCACAGTCAAAGACTGACTAAAGAAGGCAAAATAAAAAAAGGAGGAAACAAAAATGAAATTTTATACAATTTCATATATGAAGTTTGAAAAAACTTTCGAGGTATATCCTCGATTGTTTACCAAACGAAAAG
>SFOB01000161.1 GCA_004554075.1 Treponema sp. | reverse complement strand
ATTGTAAGATCTTGTCTTTTAGAACCGATTTCTGTAAGGAGAGGGTAGCCTGGTACTTCAAAGCGCCAGCCCTGGTCGTCTGTAAGGTGCCAGTGGAAAATATTGAGTTTATGAAGTGCACAGGCATCCAGCATCTTTTTGATGAAGTTTATTGAATAAAAGGATCTGCAGGTATCCAGAAGAAATCCTCTCCACTGGTATCTTGGATTGTCTTTAATAGAAAGATCCGGTAGACCATTCTTATTTCCTGAGATAAGCTGTCCTGCACTGATTGCTCCATAGAAGGCACCTTTTATATTCTTTGCCTGAATTTTGATTCCGTCATTGAAAACTGATAGAGAGTAGCTTTCATCTGAACTGTCTGTATTTTGTGGTATTTCTATAAAGACAGGTATGCCGTTTTCTGAAATATCGGTTCCTGTAATACTGAATGCAGTTTTTATTTTATTACGGGATGTATTTTCGATTTCATTATTAAAGCATAATGAAACATTTTTGCTTGAGAAGTTTATGATATTGTTTCCGTTTTCAATTGAAAGCGGCTTTGGAATTATTGCTATTCTAGTGTTCATAGTTCGAATTATAAATCAAGTTTTGATGTAAGTACAGAGAAAAAACAAACAAAAGCCAAAAAAATCGAAAAAATAGGTAAAATTTACTAAAAATAACTAATATTTTAATTGACAGTTCCGTATTTGCGGGTTTACTATCTAGGTAAGTACAAAGAGTGTACAAAAAAGTACAACAAATAAATTATGGAGGAACCTATGAAAAAAATGGTAACAGCCGTTATGGTAGCGGCAGCGGTGCTTGGCTCAGTTTATGCGCTGGGTGACAAAAAATCAAAACAGACAGTTATTACTGTACTGGATTATCAGGATGCAACAGCTCCAAACTCTTTTGAGGATAACAAGCTGATTTGGGAAGCATTTGAAGCAGCTCATCCTGATATTAAGATTGAGCGAGAGGTACTGTTCAACGAGCCTTTCCATCAGAAAACCGCCGCTTATGCAGCTTCAGGAAAAATGCCTGATGTATTCTATATGTGGCCGGCTGGACGTTCATCTGCAATTCATGAAAAGAAACTTGCAAAAGACCTTACTCCATTTATGAAAAAAGATGGAATCTACAATGATTACAGCAAGGCTTGTGTAGATCCAGCTGCTCAGGCTTCAGGTTATGTTGCTGAAATTCCTTTTGGTCTTACTGTAAGCCACATGCTTTATGTAAATAAGGCAGTTCTGGAAGATTGTGGTCTTTCTATCCCAAAAACATATGACGAGCTTAAGGCTCAGGTTCCGGTTCTTAAGGCAAAGGGATACGAAACAATTCTTATGGCTAATATGGATGACTGGGTAATGCAGTTAAGTTTACAGACAAGTCATTCCTTGATGCTGTAAAGTTCATTAAGACTCTTTATGATGACGGCGTACTTTCACAGAAAACTCTTGCTACTTCTTACGGCGATGTAGTAGGACAGTTTGCTTCTAAAAAGGGTGCATACCTTATTGATGGTGACTGGCGTGTAGGTGCTTTCCTTACAGATACTTCTACAGGAAAGGCTCTTATTTCTCCAGCAGACCAGAAAAAGAATATTGAACTCATCAACTTCCCTGCAATTCCAGGTGAAAAGATTCACGGTTCAAACTCTTCAACACTTGGTGTTGGTTACGGTATGAGCTCAAAGCTTAAGAAGGGGTCAAAAGAAGAAAAGGCTGCATGGGAACTTATTAAGTGGCTTTCTGGACCTTATGTACAGCAGAGAAGACTTGATACAGGTGCTTCATTCCCATCTTTGAACAGTGGAATCAAATATGACAATATTGAACCACTCTCACAGAAGAGAGCAGCATTCTACACAGCTCAGACAATTTCAACTCCAGTATTCGACAGCGTATTCGAAGGTGATGTTCCTTCTGTACTCAATGCTGACCTTCAGGCTCTTGGTCTTGGAAAGATTACTCCAGAGCAGGTTTGTAAAGATGTACAGGCTGCCTGGGATGCAAGTAAATAATAAAAACTAATATAAAGGCTTCCGGTAATTCCTTTCCTCCGGAAGCCTTTTTTATGAGGTTAAAAAATGAATAAAAAGAATATAATCCTTGTAAGTAAGGCATGTCTTTTACTTTCTATGCTGGGCTTTTGTATTCCCGTGTTTGATGAAGCTAACGGCTTTGCAGCTCTGATTTATTTTCTTGGAGCAGGGGAAGGTGCCTTATATGTTTCGATTGGTATTGCATTGATTCTTTGTTTTCTTGCAATGGCAGCATCAATCCTTTTTTCTTCTCTTTACTTTATCCGTGGTAAAAATGAAAATCATACTAAGCTGACTGCAGCGGCCGACTGGGCGTTAATGGGCCTTATAATTCTTACGTCACTTTTTTCTTTTATTGCAGTTAAAAAGTTTACAGATGAAGACGTAGAATTTTCAACCGGTTTTTATTTTATGGTTTATGGTATGGCAGCCCATATAATTGTCTACCTTTATTCAACTCTGCTTGGTGAAAATCTTTCTACAAAATCAGAAGAAAAGCGTGCCTACTGGATGCTTTCTCTTCCTGCAATTATCTTTTACTTTGGAGTAATGACCTTCCCGTCAATTTTCTCCGTTGTATTGAGTCTTACAAATTATTCGGGTGGTTCTCTCTTTGAAGCAGGAGCCCTGAAGTTTGTAGGCTTTAAAAATTATATGAAGGTCTTTTCTGACCAGTATTTTTATATCTCTTTGAAAAATAACTTCTGGATTGTTCTTGTGTCTGTTTTCGGGCAACTGCCACTTGGCTTTTTCCTGGCTTATGTTTTGACTCGTGGCCTTGTAAAGGGTAAGGACTTTTTCCAGACTATGATATATCTTCCTTGTGTTATTTCTACAGTTGTAATTGGTATTCTTTTCCAGACCTTCTTTTCATCTCACGGTGCCTGGACTGAAATTATGAAGTGGATTAATCCTTCTTATGAATGGACAATGAATTCACAGCCGATGATTCCGGTTCTCTTTGTAATCCTCTGGATGTACACAGGAACTTATCTGATTATCTTTATGGCAAACCTGCAGAAAATTGATCCTCAGATTATGGAGGCTGCAACAATTGACGGCGCAACAGAATGGCAGGTGCTCTGGCACATTATCTTCCCTGAACTTTCGGGTGTATTTGTAATCTCTGCAATTCTTGCAATTTCAGGTTCGCTGAAATCCTTTGACCTGATTTATGTAATGACTGGTGGTGGACCTGCAAAGCAGACATACGTACTTTCTCTTTATATGTTTGATAAGGCCTTCCGCGGTGCATCTGATTATCCTATGGCAAATACAATTTCTACAATTATGGTTGTAATCAGCCTTGTGCTTATTGGAATTGTAAAAACTCTTGAAAAGAAATTTGGCGCAAAGGAAGAATAGGGAGGTATTGCATATGAACGTATTTGAAAAAAAAGGACCTAAACATATTATTTCCCAGGTTGTAATTTATATTGTTTTGATATTTTTCACCTTCATGGCCTTATATCCGCTTTTCTGGCTTTTGTTCTCATCTTTTAAGACTACCCAGGAATATCAGATGACAAGTAAGCTGGCACTGCCTCAGGTATGGTGGTGGCGCAATTATATTGATGCCTGGATCCGTGGTAAATTTGGAAGCCTCTTTTTGAACTCTATTTTCTATACCGGAGTTTCAACAATTGCAATTCTCTATTTCTCAATTGCAGCAGGTTTTGCTTTTGCAAAGCTTCCTAATAAGACTACAGGCTTTTTCTATAAGTCTTTCGTAATAGGTGTTTTAATTACCCTGCAGTGTATTATGATTCCTCTCTTTTTTATGGCAAACTGGACAGGACTTTATGATACAAGGCTTGGTGTTCTGATTTGTTATATCGGTATAGGTATGCCAATGGGAATCTACCTTACAACAGAGTTTATCCGCAGTATTCCTACTTCTCTTGTTGAATCTGCCAGAATTGACGGGGCTCCATACCTTCAGATTTTCTTTGACATCATATTCCCAATGTCAAAGCCGGTTGGAATCACCCTTGCAATTCTTACAATTACCGGTACCTGGAATGAGTTTATGCTTATCAACATTCTTGCCAGCAGTGAAAAGATTAAGTCTCTGCCGGTTGGTGTTCAGAAATTCTCCGGCGCACTTGCATCAGATTATGGTAAGCAATTTGCAGCTCTTATGATCAGCATAATTCCGATTATCATCTTCTATGGTATTTTCAGAAAGCAGATTACAAAAGGTGTTGCGGCTGGTGCCGTTAAGGGTTAAAATTGTATTATGCACGTAAATAATGACTACCAGCGTAATGCAAATCTTTCCAGAGTTTTTGAAACTGTCTGGAAGAATCCAAACTTCAGCAGAATTGATATTGCAAGAAAACTTGAGCTTTACCGTTCTACAGTTTCTAACATAATTGGGACACTGGTTGAGTCAGATTTGATCTGCGAGGGAGAGCGCGGTCTGCCTACGGAGAAAGGGGGCCGCAAACCTGTATTTCTTTCTGTTAATCCTGATTTTGGCTGCGTAATTGGAATTGAGATTCAGCTGGACAGCTATCACGTTTGTACTGTGGGCTTTGACGGCCGGGTAATTTATGAGACAGAAGGCCCGACTCCGGCAGATGAAAAACTTTTAGATAAGCCTGAAGAACTTTTTGTTTTTATGGTTGATTCCATAATCAAAGAAATACTTCCTGCAGTAAATGAAGGAAGTGTAAGACCGCTTGCAATCAGTATTGGTCTTCCTGGTATTATTGATATTGATAACGGAGTAATAAAATATTCTGCTCCATTCAGACTCAAAGATTTTGATTATGCATCAATTCTTGGTAAACGTTATGGCATTCCTCTTTTTATGGAAAATGATGCCCGCTGCTGTTCATGGCTTCAGCTGGCCTTAAATAAAGCTTCTGACAAAAAAGATTTTTTATGTGTGCTTGCAAGAAACTATGCGGGTAACCCTTTGCTTTCATATCCTGAAAGCTACGAAAAAGGAATTGGTATTGGTCTTTCCATTACAATGAATGGACGTGTAATAAATGGAAGAAACTATGGTGTAGGGGAGTATATTTCCCGCTCCTGGACAACATATCAGAAGGGCCAGACGGGCCTGCCGGAAGCTGTTCTTAAAACTGTAGACAGCGTAGACGATTCCTACGCAGAGTGGGTAAAAGATTTATTCGGTACACTTACTATGATGATTCCAATGTTGCAGCCGGAAACAATTTTTGTTCATGGACAGCCTCAAAACCGTCATGATTTTATGCTGAAAGTAATAGAAGAAAGCGTTCCACAGTTTTCTTCAATAGTAAAATACTGTGGCTCCGAACTGGTAATAATGGAAGAAGATTCCTACAGCATTTCCAAAGGCGCCGCT
>SFOB01000160.1 GCA_004554075.1 Treponema sp. | reverse complement strand
GTTGGTTCTGTCGGCGCTCAATTCTTTAAGAAAAACAACGTTAATGTTGTTTACGAAAAAGATGGAGTTTCAGATGTGCCAACCTTTGATGACCTTCACGCTATATATAAGGGAATGGGCTCCTTTGATTACGATGCTATCATCTGTATGAACGATGAAATGGCCTTTGCTGCAATGGACTTTTGTAACGAAATTGGTAAAAAAGTTCCGGAAGATGTCTGCGTTGTTGGTTTTGATAATCTTTTTAATGCAGATACCTGTATTCCAACCCTTACTACCATCAAGCAGAATTTTGAAGGGCAGGGGTATATCGCCGGAATGAATCTTATAAAGGAGATTAATGGTAAACCCGCAGATAAGCTTTCTGTAATGACGGCCATTCCTGTTATGAGGGAATCTACCCGCCGTGTTCCTTACGATAAAACTGCCCCACATGCAAGAAACTTCGAATTTGAAGATGATGAAAAAAAGCCGTATTTGAGAACAAATTCAGGTACAGAGTGGTATAGAAAGAAAGGTGAGTTTTATCAGACAACTAATTTCTATACACAAATGCAGTCTGACATGACCTATGACCAGCTCAGAAACCGTATTAATGATGATGTACGTTCTTTTGGAATTTCTGCCTGTGCTATTGTTCTTTATGAAAAACCAATAGAAGCTTCTGTTCCTTTTGAATACTTTCATCTTCCAAAACAGGCACATCTTTTTGCAGGTTTTGATGATAAGACAGGTTTTGATTCTACTGTTGATAAAAAACTTATAAAGTGTAATCCGAAAGAACAAATGCTGCCCGATGGCCTTTTGAGTTTTGATTCCGAAGGGGTTATGGTATTTGCAATTTACCATAGTACCCTGCAGTATGGTTATATTATTTTAAGACCTGGAAGCTACGACTGTATTATTTATGATCTTTTTGTAAAGCTTTTGTCTTCTACAATTGCTTCTGTTTATTCTTTCTCTCTTGCTCATAACGAAACATCCCGTGTTCGCAAAAAGATTGATGAGCTCGACTTGATTGCAAGTACAGATGAACTTACTGGTGTTTATAACAGGCGCGGTTTTTATTCTTATGGAGAAACGACCCTTAAGTTTGCAAAGGCAATGGGGCAGAGTGGAATTGTACTTTACTGCGATATGGATGGCTTAAAAAAGATAAATGATGTTTACGGGCATGAAGCCGGAGACCGTGCAATTCTTGCTGAATCAATTATCTTAAAAAGTAATTTCCGTTCCAACGATGTTATTGCCAGAATTGGTGGCGATGAATTTGCAATTATCTGCCCGGGACTTACAAAAGATGCTTTGCGCCATATTCGTAATCAGATAGATGAAGACTGCAGAATCTGGTCTGGCGGAAATGAACAGGGCTTCTCTCTTTCAATCAGTATGGGTTATGTTGAATACCCTTCTGCTAAAATGGGCTATAAAATAACCCCGCTTTTGAGCGAGGCTGATTCCCTTATGTATATGGAAAAGAGGGATAAGAAATTAAAAAAGCCAGAGCCTGTAGCAGAGCTTCTGGATGTAGATTCTGAAAAGCCTGCAGGTAAAAAACGCTAGTTCTAGTCTTAGTTCCAGTCTCTCTGGATATAGGTTGCTCTAGGGCGGGCAATAATGCGTACACGGCGGTTCTGTGCGCGGCCTGTTTCTGTTGAGTTGTCTGCAACAGGCATTGTTCCTCCAAAGCCCTTATAGGTAATAATCTTTTCATCAAGACCTTCTTTTATCAGGGCAGATCTGACTGTTTCTGCACGCTCAATAGAAAGATTTAACTGACCTACAGGCTTGTGAACATCAGCTGTGTGTCCCTCAATTAAAATAGAATAGCCTTCATCTTCAAGAATCTCTTTAAGCTTGTCTGCAATTGCCTGAATGCGGCCTTTTTCTTCCGGTAAAAGTTCCGGTGAATCAGGGTAGAAGCGGAGATTTACATCGAACATAAAGCCTATGCTTGAATCTGAGAAGGTAACTCCTGGAATTTTATTTTCATAGAAGTACTGTTTAAGTGCCTGGTATTTTACATAGTAAGAAGGAGCCTTCTCTGGTACAGAAATATCATAAATCAGATTATCTTTATCAAGAAGAATTACAACCTTACCTTCCTGCAAAAGCTTAATGTTTTCCGGAACAGTCAAAAGTTTAAGGGCGTCGCGGCGTTTAATGATAGGGTCTGTGCGGTTGCGGCCATAAACCTGAGAAGCCTTAATGTAGAGAGGGTCAGAACCAACACGGTCTTCGTATAAAGAAGTGTCATCCGAATAATGGTAGCCTACAAGTCCTTTTTCTGTAACAATTTTCGGATCTACAATATTTTTATCGTAAATGCTGTTCATCTGATCATCCCAGATCTGAGGGAAGAAGCAGGCGTAAACTTCACTCTTTACATATTCTCCGTGAACAGGGAAGGCTCCGCGGGCATCAATAATAATTCCGCTGAAAGCTCTTGAAGGAACTGAATCAATAGGCTTCTGTGGATTGAAAGGGTAGTTATGGCGTACAAGGAGTTTTCCAATGTCATTAACATTTGTAGTGTTTGTTGTATTAAGGTATTTCAGATCCTTTGAAAAAACATCCGGGGTTTTATGTCCACCCATTATAAAGGTGTAAACCTGGTCCAGTGTAAGGTCTTCGTTTATAACTGCTTCCGAAAGGTCATTTTCAGAGTTTTCAAAGAGTGAGAGCAGAGGTGGCTGTATTAATGGAAGCATTTTAGATTTTATGTAGGTAGAGGCAACCTTTTTACCCGATGGCATCTGAATGTTAGCCTTGTTTGCGTCGAGAGAGATATTGGTAACAAATTCTTTAGTAATCCAGTTGATTGAGCTGATTGCTTCGATTTTTGTGTCGTAATTCTGTGCAGTCTGTGCAAAAAGCGGAATAATTGTAAAAAGTGCCGCTGCTGCAGCAAGGGCAAGATGTCGTTTGAACATAATGATTTTCCTCTTCTTCTACAATCGGCTTATTTTGAAGGAATATAAAGTATTTTTCCAATTTTGAGTATGGCATTTTCCTTTATGCCGTTGAGTTCGCAAATGGCGCTTACTGTGGTTTTGTATTTGCGGGAAATAGACCAGAGGGAATCTCCGGCTACAACGGTATACTTAAGAGGAAAGTCTACCGGCTTTAGGTTAGCAAGTGCGTCTTCTGCAGACTCTTTCATGCCAAGGGGAAGGCGGATCTCACTCTTTTTGGAAGGATGAGTCATGCCAAGGGTATAAGAAGGATTTAAACGCTTAATGGTAGCTGTATCCATTCTCATTTCCTGGGCCAGTTGATTGAGTGAATATGCTTTATGGACGGTCAGATAATCGAAGTTACCGTTTTTTTCATTCTCCAGAAGCTCAAACTCTTCCTTGTGGTCTGGAATATCTATTCCATAATACTGACTGTTTATTGCCAGATCTGCAATGGCAATGAGTTTTGGAACATAGTCTGCTGTCTGTTTTGAAAGATATCCGTGTTCTGCCAGATACCAGAAGTCTTTTACTCCACCGGCTTTTTTAATGGCGCGGTTCATGGCACCAACACCGCAGTTATAAGCTCCAATGGCAAGGAGCCAGTCGTTAAAGATATTGTAATTATCTGTAAGTTTTTTAAGGGCTGCATCGGTAGACTTCCAGGGGTCAAGACGTTCATCTACAAAGTCGTTTAGTGTGAGAAATGGCCATACGCTGTTTGCCATAAACTGCCACATTCCAATGGCTCCTGAACGAGATTTAGCATTTGTTTTATAGTTTGATTCAACCACTGGAAGGTATTCCAGCATTTCAGGCATCTGGGCATCCTGTACGGCTTTTCTGACATAAAGGCGGTATTCCATGGCGCTTTCAAGATAGCCGCGGAGCAGGGCGCTCCACTTAGGAGAAAGATACATTTTGCGGAAGGCTTCTACCTGAGGTTTTGAGATTTCTTCGTCTGAAACAAAAGAAAGTGATATGTGTGCCGGCACGGCTCCGTTTGCTTCGTCTAGCGGGTGAAGTTCCGGAATCAGGGCTGTTTTTAAGAGTTCCAGAAAGGCTTCGTCTTCAACTACTTCTTCTTCAGCTGTTTCAG
>SFOB01000159.1 GCA_004554075.1 Treponema sp. | reverse complement strand
TTCTGCTGTCAATAAACATATTCCAGAAGAACAGGACAACCGAATTATAAAACATTCCCTGTCAAAATATCTCCCAGCCGTGAAAATACAAAATTTTCTCGCCGGCTATTGATTTAGCCATTCTCATTCTGACAACACTGTATGCACCTTATTCAATCACCCACTCAGTAAGCTGTTTTTGTTCACTTGAATAATTCACACCCACTTTCACGATTTTTCGGCCGTCGTTTTTGTAGGCGATTGAAAGAAGACGCTCATAAACTAAGACATTTTTACATACATCCGTATTGAATCACGTAAAAATCTAACCCAAAGAGATTCGGTTAATCATGTAAAAATCTAACCGTAATTATTTAGACCATGGAACTGCCAGAGCAATAAGTTTCGTCTGGAGTTCCTGAGTTCTTTGTAGAAGTGTTTCCAGATCTAAAGCATTCTTTCTTCGCCTGAGTTCCTGCTTTGCTTCTTCTGGAAGTGACTCACATTCTATCAGCCGTGTGTACGGAGTTTTTGCATCATCATATTTTTTAGTTACCTTTGCGTCAATCCTTTCTTTTTTCTGGATTTTCATCGAAGGGAAAAAATAGTTTACCAGCAGATTATAGGTTTCATAAAGTTCTGCCATTACAGCCCTCGCTTCTTCACCTTCAAAACGATAATATCCGACGATTCTTCGAACCACGCTGTCATTCTTCTGTTCGACATAGCAGTTGTCATTTTTCCTGTAAGGCCGGCTTCTTGTAAACTCTACATGATTTTCCTGACACCATCCAAGAAGCTGTGTATTCTTCAGTTCGCTTCCGTTGTCACTGTCCAGCCCTTTCATCTGGAACGGAAGTTTTTTCTTTACATCATCAACAGCTTCTTTTACCCAACGCTGTGCCTTGTTCAGTAAAGCTCTGTTTTCCGTCCAGCCTGAAAATACATCTGTAAGTGTCAGGGTAGATATATATTGTCCTTCAGTGCTCATTCCGCAGTTTGCGACGGTATCAGCCTCAAAGAAGCCCGGTTCCAGTGTGTCCCATTCAAAATACACGCGGATTGGAATCAGCTTATTCAGGTTTTTAGCCGGCCGTGTTGTAGAGATTCCACGAATGCTGTATTTTGAAATCTCCGGGCTTATCATTCTTCCGATTGTTGCACTTGAGATTTTTGAGAGCTTATGTTTCATCTCTTCGCTGTAGCCGAATTTTGTAGAAAAGTAATCAAGATTGTCACGGATAAAAGAGACGAGTCGTTTTGCACAGAGAAACATCGAGAAAATCCACAGGCGGACGATTTCGTCCTTTACATCAGCTCCATAATATTTTACATAGATTCGTTTCTTCCGTTGTTTTGTGATTACCTGCACGGACTTTTTCTCGACGTTGTTGAAGTGCGTAATTTTTATTTTTGCCGCATTTTTGAGTATGTGAATTGCATACTTTCGGTTATATCCGGTTGTCGCAGTAAACTCATCTATGATTGTTGACTTCTGCTTTTTGCTGGCCCTGCAGTATCTTTTAGCCGTTTCTTCCGTCAGTTTCTTTTTTGTTTTCATATCCAATCCCATTTTTCAGCCCTCATCAGGCTTCTATTTTGGGTTAGATTTTTACTTGATTCACCACTTTTTTTTCGGTTAGATTTAACGTGATTCAATGCGACATCTATACAAAATAAAATATATATGCTATACTGATTTTTGGAAGTGCCTGAACTGGCGGTTAGCTCCCAAACTCTACCGGCAATTGCTGGAATTTAATTTTGGGAGGCTTGCGTATGACTTGTGAATGTGTTATTGCTCTGGTAACTTGTGTTGCCACAATAATTACTACAGTTATAGCAGTACTCTCTTATCTAAAAGATAAAAAAGAGTAAAAATATAGCCGCCAAAGTTTGACCTACTAGTGGCGGCTATTCGAACCTAGTGGAGATAACCCGATGTTCGGGCATTTACGGTTGGTCAAGGCACGCTTACGCTTAAAGCCTTGACTCAACCGTTTGCCGTGTGTATGAATTAATCATACACACCGTCATCCTCTTTCTTTTAATATACCACCAACTCGCATTTTCGTCAAATTAATAAAAAATCAATATAGCACAAAATAAAAAAAGCTGGCTTAATTTTTTGTAAGTTTTTAGCGAAGCGTTAAAAAAATTCACGGCTCGTGCAAACTAAGCGTACATTGATATTCCAGTTTTCAGCACGAGCACAGCACAAGTCCGGCAAAAGCATTTGCATTGTACGGAAAAACCGTACCCTGCAGGCAAAAGTCCGGTTCTAAAAGTTTTTAAAGGCGGATTACGGTTATTACCTGCCGCCTGTGTAGCTTTAAGAGCTGGACCCGCACTTGTGCGTAAGCGGAAGATTTTAATAATTTCCTTACAGAGCCAGCCAGCACCAGCTGGCTGAACGCACAACACGGAAACCATAGCACAATCACACGCACCTGCTATGATTGTGTGTTGCGGTTGTTCGGGTAAGGAAATTTATTTACCCACGGCTAAAATTGCTCCAAGTTTTCGCAATTTTTTAACGCCTTGTGTTCCGGTTGCAAACAGACGCGTTGTTGTTCCAAGAACCACCCCGCGAGTTTTGTTTACAAAACTAGGTAAGCATTGCGTCTTTGACACGATTAAAACCAGAAGACGCACCGGTCTGTACCTTTTTATTCTGACTTAAGCCTTTTTTATTTTTATGCGACCGCGCCTAAAGGCGCGGCACTCAAAAAAAACGATTTACTCCACCGCCTCTATGTGCTGCTTTAGGCTTGTATATTGCAAAAGCGTTAAAACCGATAGTCCTTCTGCGACTATCGGTTAGCTTTTACCTACTCTCGGCGGTTCCGTTAATTGTTTTTTAGCCCTGCGAGTTTTGTTTTCAAAACTCGTTAGCAAGGCAAAGCCTTGCTACTAGGGCTTTTTTTAAATTTATTTAGAACTGGAACGCACAACACGGAAACCGTAGTCGCTGCTGCGGTTGTGCGGGTAGGCGCAGCCCCGGTCAGACACAGCACAGCTGGAAGCATTGTAGAACCAAGAGCCGCCGCGCTGAACGCGCTTAGAACCAGAAGACGCGCCGGTGTCGGCGGTGCTGCTGCTTACAGTGTAGCCGTACCAGTCGTAACACCATTCATACACGTTTCCGCTCATGTCGTATATGCCAAGCGAGTTTGCATTCTTCCACTTTACTTTGTGGGTTTTACTGCTACTGTTACTTGAATACCATGCAACTTTATCTATTGTGTCGCTTCCGCTGTAGGTTGTAGTTGAAGTGCCCTCTTCCCTTGCTATGTATTCCCACTCTGCTTCTGTTGGTAAGCGGTAACCGTCGGCTTCTTTGTCATAAGTCAATGCATTCCATGTACTATTGCTGGATGATGGTCCGCAGTATCCGTTCGCAGAATCTCCGACTATTCCGCTCCATTTTGCAGGATCTGTTTCTTCTCCAATCTTATAGGCAGGGGTCAGACCTTCGTCAATTGAACGCAGGTTACAGTAAACTATTGCATCATACCAGTTTACATAATAAGCCGGATAATTATCTCCATCTCCATAACTTGAACTTGGACTTGATGAACCGTACCTGCAGTATTTTTCGTATTCTGCCTGGGTTACTTCGTGGTCGCATACATACATATCAGGAATTGTAATGCTTCTTCCGCTTCTAAATACATATGAAGTCGGTGTCCAGCTTTCGTTTCCTGTGATGGTGGTTCCTATTACTTCCACAAAGCCTTCTGGAATAGTTACAGTACTAGGATCAATCCATGTAGCAATAATGTCTTTAATATCTTCTGCACCGAATATTAAAGGAACATTACTTCCGTCAGCAAGTGTCCATTTGTTGAAGCGGTATTTTTCTGCATCAGAAGAGACAAGTGTCGTTTTAGAAGGTTTTTGTACTAAAGTTCCGTAAAGTCCGCTCACTTTTCTGCTTGTTGTGCCATCGTCAAATGTGCCTTCTGAACCTGTGTTAAAGATGTAGGTAATTGTGTTCCTGTTGTAGTAGATGTAGACTGCGTCTTCGTTCTGTGCCATTGCCCCTGCTGTAAAACCTTCGTAATCTTTTTTTATGCTGTC
>SFOB01000158.1 GCA_004554075.1 Treponema sp. | reverse complement strand
CCTGGAGTACTTTCGGAAATTGCTATCATATTGTAGAACTGTTCCTGAGAAATAATGCCGGCAGAAACTATAGCCTGCTGCATAAGGGTAATTGCAACCTGTCCGCCGCCTATTGTAAAGAGTCCGATATAAAAGAAGGTAAAAGCTAATTGTAAAAGAGACATTATTTATCCTCCTTTTCTGAATCAGTTTCATGCTGTGTACCGGAAGATTTATCGTCATTTTCAGGAACCACAAGTTTTTTCTTTTGTCTGTACAAAGTAAGCAGGCAGCCAGTTACAAGAGCTGCAAGAATAATCCATACTGACTGAACCTTGAAAAAATAAATCAGGGCAAAAGCCAGGAGCATGAAAAATACATTCCAGAAACTCTTTATAGTCTTTTTTGAAAACTTTACGATTACACTTGTAAGAAGAGCTGCAACTGCTACGTTTATCCCGCGCAAAGCCTTTTGTGCTAAAGGATATTTATCTACAGAAGAGATTGCCCCCGCAAGCAGCATAATGATTACCCAGGATGGAGTTACAACCCCAAGAGTTCCGATAATACCGCCAAACCAGCCAAGCTTTTTATAGCCCACAAAGGTTGCCACATTTACCGCGATAATTCCCGGAGTAGACTGACCGATTGCAAAATAATCAATAAGTTCTTCTTCAGTAATCCAGCCTCGTTTTTCTATAAGCTCCCGCTGCATAATCGGCATCATGGCAAGCCCGCCGCCAAAAGTAAATGCACCAATTTTCAAAAATGCAAGGTAAAGTTCTATAAACTGCCTTAATTTATTTTTCATTTTTTGTTTTTATCCTCTAACAATTTATTGCTCAGTGAAAGCTGTACACAAGTTCCATTCGGCTTATTACTCTTAATTACAAAGCTGGCCCCAATCTGGTTTGCCCTGTACTGCATAGAGTTTAAACCTAATCCATTGTTCTTTCCCTTTCCGTTTTCATCTGAATCATTCAAAAAACCAACACCATCATCAACAATCTTTATGACAGTTTTTCTGGCTTCCGGTTTTACACTTACCCATACATTCTTTGCTTTTGAGTGCTTAAGAACATTATGAAGTGCTTCCTGAATAATTCGGAATATATTAAGTTTTTGTATCTTATCAAAATGAACACCTTTAGGCATTCCCCATTCATATTCACAGTGAATTCCAGACTGAGCCGCAAAGGTGTTACAAAGATTACTTAAACTGTGGTTCATACCAAGGCTTTCCAGTTCCACAGGATAGGAGTTATGAGCATATTGACGGGTTGTTGCCAGAGTTTCTCCAATAAGCTGGGCAAGCTCAAGCATCTGACTTTTTTCTACCGGAGTATCCTGATTTGAATAACTTCTGCAGAGCATTGAGATTCCGGCCAGGCGCTGGCAGATATCATCATGAAGATCATTACTAAAACGCTGACGTTCCAGTTCACTAATCTTTAAGATTTCTGCCTCCACTTCCATACGCTTATTATTAGCTTCTACAAGCTCCTTTGTCCGTTCATTTACCTCACGTTCCAGGAATTCTGAATGTTTACGTTTTTCTTCGGCAATTGCCATTCGGTTCAGGCCATGTGCAAGGTTTATTGCGATTGAACTGAGATAAGGCAAAACATTTTCGTCCGCTTCGTAAAAAATACAGCCGATTAAATTATTTCCCGCAAAAAGAAATTTCAGAATCATAGCAGGCTTGGTTTGAGGATCTATCTCATAAAAACGGCGGTAAAACTGCCCCAAAGGCATTTTCATTTCACGGTCAAACTCATAACACTCATTACCACTTCGGCGTACAAAAAGAGGATCTACAAGAATATGCTTTAACTCAGGTCCTTTTATTAAATTTCCATTTGAAAAACGCAGGATAGAGAAATTATTCATTCCAAGCTGATTAAGATTCTGCCTTACGACATATTTTAATGCTCCAAAGCTTTCTCCATAATTCAAATCCTGACCAATATGGCTCACCATACGAAGCAGAGTTTCCGACTGAACATAATTTGCCTGCATAGCACGGAACTGTTCCTCATCAGTAGCAAAATCATCCTTACTGCCCTTGCAGCCACAGGATTTTCTGTAAACAACGCGAGACTCAATAAAAACTTCCTGAGGAACATTCTTTCCTTTTACCAGATCTTTTATGAGTTCCAGAGATTTTGCTCCAATTTCATTCAAAGGCTGATGCACAGTTGTAAGAGACGGGATTTCAAATCTTGCCTGAGGAATATCGTCAAAACCAGTAACTGCACATTCTTTTATTGCCTTATTATTACAGTGTATTTTAAAGTATTTATAAACACCTATAGCCATATTATCATTGGCACAAACAACAACATCAGGAACACTTTTTTCTTCTTCCATATATTCAGACATGGCCCGGATTGCTGCAACTTCTGTAAAATAACCGCGTTTAAGCACATAATGCAAATCGGAAAACCATGGGCGGTATGCTTCCATAGTTTTTATAAAAATCTGTTCACGAACTTCTGCATCCGGATGATCTTCAGCACCGCTGATAAAAAGAAAACGTCTGTAATTGTGTGTAAGTATAAGGTGCTCTACTAACTGCTTCATGGAATCTTCTGTTTCAATTAAAACAGACGGAAGCCCTTCTATCTTCTGACCAACAGAGACAACCGGCAAATCACCCCAGATTCTTTGAACGTCAGTCTTTGTAGTAAAATCTGCATTTCCTGTAATAACAGAGGTAACAAGAATAATACCATCCAGGTCAAAAAACTCTTTTCCTGGAAAACGTGAAACAGGTTCATCTTCTGTTATTTTTGCATTTTCCTGCTGAAAACAAATAAGCTCAATTCCCAAAGCCTTTGCCTTCTGCTCAATACCCTTGTATACAGAAATCTGATATTCTTCATCAAGAATAT
Source organism: Treponema sp. (assembly GCA_004554075.1). Lineage (GTDB taxonomy): Bacteria > Spirochaetota > Spirochaetia > Treponematales > Treponemataceae > Treponema_D. The sequence goes on along the minus strand of SFOB01000158.1, from coordinate 1,231 downwards.
TTAAAACTACACCAATTCTCATAGAATTTTATTATACATTTATTTTAAAAAATATGATATTATATAAGCATGAGTTGTAATGTAATTATTATTGATGACCATCCTCTCTTTAGCCGCGGGCTTTCGCAGCTGATTGAAACACAGAAGGATTACAAAGTTATTGGAATGGCAAAAGACAGAAACGAAGCTTTGACACTGCTGGATACCACTACTCCGGATCTTGCCATTGTAGATTTAAACCTGGGACAGGAAGATGGTCTTGAATTAATTAAAGACATCATAATAATTCACCCTCAGACAAAGATTCTTGTTCTTTCTATGCATGATGAACGCTTTTATGCAGAGCGTGCAATTAAGGCCGGTGCAAAAGGTTATATCATGAAAGAGGAAGCTGAATCTCAGGTTATTAATGCAATCAAGACTGTAAACAGCGGCGAAATCTATCTTAGTGAAAACGAAAAGAACAGAATTAAAGAGCTTGCTCAGGGTAATGAATCTGGAGAGCTCTCTGACCTTATCAGCTCACTTTCAGACCGCCAGCTTCAGATTTTTACCCTCGTAGGAAAAGGTCTTGGTACTGTAGAAATTGCAAAGAAATTAAACCTCAGCATCAAGACAATTGATACTCACAAGGAAAACATTAAAGGCAAACTCCACTGCGCATCATCTGCAGAATTAAGACAGATGGCCATTGAGTGGACAAATAAAGCGATGTAAGAAATAAAATAAACATATAAAAAAAGCGGCTCACCTGAGTCGCTTTTTTTATGGATTTTAGTTTATTGACTACTGCAATACTTTTGCAATGCGCTCAAGAACCTTCTTGCGGTCAAGAGGCTTAATAATGTAACTCTTTGCACCAGTCATAAGAGACTTCTTTACAAGCTCTTCCTTTCCAAGAGCAGAAACCATTACAACCTTTGCATTCTTATCAAAAGCCATAATCTGCTCAAGAGCAGTAATACCATCCATCTTAGGCATTGTGATATCCATAGTTACAAGGTCTACATTTGGACAGAGTTCCTTGTATTTATCAACACCTTCTTTTCCATCAGCTGCAGTTGCAACAATTTCGTATCCTTCACTTGAAAGAATCTGTCCGAGCTGCTTTGCAACGAACATTGAGTCGTCAACAACTAATACTCTGAAGGAAGTACCGTCGTCTTTTCTACCCTCAGGTGGACGCTCGTTAATGTTTGGAAAATCGTTTGTAGTTTTCATTTTCTTACTC
>SFOB01000055.1 GCA_004554075.1 Treponema sp. | reverse complement strand
GCCCTGGACCTGCAGTAATTGAAAAGGCTCATCACTATGAAACCTTTGCAAATATGTGGCGCATTACAGATGATTTCTGGGATGACTGGAAGCTTCTAAAGGCCATGTTTGAGCGTTGCGAGGTCTGGCAGAAGCACACTGGAGACGGCAACTGGCCAGACTGCGACATGCTGCCAATGAACCGTTTAGGCTGGGGCTGGGCCGCACCAGGAACTCCGGAAAAAAAGCGGGGCTGGAAGTGCAAGTTTACAAAAGAAGAAACCCGCACCATGATTACCCTCTGGTGCATTTTCCGAGCTCCTTTGATGATTGGAACAGACTTGCCACAACTGGATAAGTTTAATCTTGGCCTTCTTACAAACGAAGAAATTCTTGCCATGGACAAGTGTCCTAACCAGGCAGAACAGTTAAGTAAGAGCAGCCGTGAAGATATAGTGGTATGGCGCAATATAACGGATGATGGACACGCCTATTATGCTTACTTCAACCTAAGCGAAGAGCCTCAGACAGTAAAAATGAACTCAGAAAACGGCAAAATCCGCGACCTCTGGGCAAAAAAAGACCTGAAAGAAAGCATTACCTTTACACTTGAGCCTCACGCATGTAAGGCTTTCAAAGTGTAATGAGAACTGTCATGCTGAACTTGTTTCAGCATCTTTGTTAATGAGACCCTGAAACAAGTTCAGGGTGACAGAGTAAATTCAATTGAAAATTTGGCCTTTTTCCATTATATTATATAATATGAATTATAAATCAATTTACTCTAGCCCTCGCTTTGACGACGAGGATGAAGAAAAAAAACAGAAAATGCCGGATCCTTTTTCGGACAGATTCCTTAAGACAAGACAGATTGTCCTTACCGGCGAAGTAAACAAAGAGCTTGCAGATTCAATCGCAAAACAGCTTCTTATTCTTGATGCAGAAGATTCAAAATCTCCAATTTACATGTATATTGACTCACCTGGTGGCGATGTAGACGCCGGTTTTGCTATTTATGATGTAATCCGCTTTATTAAAGCTCCTGTTTATCTTATTGGTATGGGCCTTATTGCTTCTGCTGCAACCCTTATTCTTATTGCTGTTCCAAAGGAGCGCAGAATCGGTCTTCCAAACAGCCGTTATCTTATCCACCAGCCACTTGGTCAGATGCGTGGTGTTGCAACTGATATTGAGATTTATGCAAAAGACATGGAAAAAATCCGTGCAAAGTTGAATAAACTCATTGCAGATGCTACAGGTACACCACTTGAGCAGGTTACAAAGGATACAGACCGCGACTACTGGCTGGATGCAGATGAAGCTGTAAAGTATGGCCTTATCAGCAAGATTGTTTCAAAGCGTGAGGAGCTTCCTGCTAAATAATTTATGCAATTTGAACTGACCGATTCACTGATAGACGACATTATCTCGGCAATGGAAAACCAGGATGTTGAATATGCCGTCGACGCTGAAGAAGGTCAGTTAGTTATTTCCGATTCCGACGGTCATGTGCCGGATGACGAAAGATATTATATTTTACCTGAATGGGGGCCTTCAGACGGTTTTGAGCTGCGCGAAGAATTTGTAAATAATCTTCACTCGCCGTTGGCCCGCGAAGAATTGCAGGACGCAATGCATTCAGGAAGGGGGGTATTTAAGAATTTTAGAAACGTATTAAAAAACTATCCTGAAATTGATAAACGATGGCATATTTATAAGCACAGATTTATGTCGGCACGTATCAATGAATGGTATAATTCCCTGCGAGAAATATGGGGATTGGAAAAACTGGACCAGCTGCCTGAATCGGATGATACCTTAGTGCATGATGATTTTTCGTTCAAGGAATATGATTCTGCTGCTGATGAAAAAACAATCCTTTTAAATATTACTGCAGATTCCTGCGAAGATGATACCTTACCGCTGGAAGTAAACAAAGCATTTTACGGATTATGGCGAAGTCAGTTTGAGTCTCTTGCCAGTAATCAAACCGGATATATCTGCTTTAGCCTTTCAGATGAGTTTGCAGGTTGTATAACAGCATCTCCGCTTTCACAAGATCAGGAAAAGATTGTTATGATTACAAGTCTTTTTGTTCCTGAGCAGTTCCGGGGTCTTGGAATAGGTACAGAACTTATTGATATGTGTATATCCAGCCTTAAAAACTGTAATAAAGAATGGGTTTTAATCCCGAACACTATTGCGCCGGATCTTTTACAGCCGTTATTAACACGTACAGGCTTTAGAAAAATTAACTCCGGTTACATTTTATCTTTAATAGGAGAATAAAAAAATGGCATTTAATCGTGAATTTGAAATTAACGAATCACAGCTTGAAGAATTTCTTGCTAATGCAACAGAGAGAGTTAGAACATCAGAAAATGTAGATTTGCTTTCTGATCTCAACAAATTATTTAAGAAGAATGTTCCACTTACAGTTCGTAAGTATGTAATTGCATATCTGCTTAAAGAAGCACTCAAACATTATCATCCGTTTAATAACCGCCGCGATCGTTTTGAACGCAACGAGCGCTTTGACCGCAACGAAAGAAATAATCGCAACCGTCAGGAAAGAAAAGATTTCCGCCAGGAACGCGCAGAACGCGCAGAAAGAACAGAAGCTCCTGCTGAAACAACTGAAGCTGCTGCAACTGAAGAAGAGCGCCCACGCCACCCACGCGTAGAGATTCCTGAAGATCAGGCTACATCAATCTTTATCAGCATTGGTAAAAACCGCCGTGTTTACCCACGCGACCTCGTAGGTATTCTTATTGCAATCGCAGGCATTGACCGCGAACGCATTGGTGATATTAAGGTTCTTGCTAATTACTCTTTTGTACAGCTTTATACAGAAGATGCTCAGACTGCAATCGACAAACTCAACGGCTACGACTACCGCGGACGCAAGCTCGCAGTAAGCTACAGCCGCCAGAAGTCAGATGCAGAAGGCGAAGCTGCTCCTGCTGCTGAAGCAGAAACTGCAGAAAGCCAGACAGAATATTCTGCTGAACAGGCTGAAATGGCTGCAGAAGATGCTGCCGCTTATGCTGCTGCAGAAAAGGCTGCTGCCGACAAAGAGCCTTTCGGAGTTTAATGAAAATACACGTCTTACATTCAGGCGTCTTTAAAGTAAATACACTTGTCGTTCCTTTAGAGGGCGGCAAGTGTTTTATTGTAGACCCTGCAGCCTGCGCCCTTTCCGGCGATGAAAACCTTATCACAGATTATCTTAAATCACATAAATTAGAATGCGCAGGAATTGTGCTTACCCATTCCCATTTTGATCACGTTACAGGAATAGCACCACTCAAGGCTGCCTTTCCAAATGCTCAGATCTGTATACATGGCTTAGAGGCTTGCGAACTTCCTGGAACCGGCGCCCCTGGCCCTATGAATCAGTCTGTTCTGCGTTTTTTTGGCGCTCCTGAATTACTGGATGCAGTTGGTGCTCAGCCTGCAGCAGACACCTTACTGCGTGAAGGAATGACAATTTTTGGCTGGAAGGTTCTGCATACTCCGGGCCATACTCCTGGTTCAATCTGCCTCTATAAAGCTGATGGGGGAGATGATGGGCGAGGTATCTTAATTTCCGGAGATACTCTTTTTGATTACGGCGGCTACGGCCGTACAGATATGTATGGCGGTGATGAAACAGAAATACAGAAAAGCCTTGCCCGTCTGCACAGAGAGATTCCCGCCGGCACTTTAGTATATCCCGGCCATGATAATTTCGGCTTTATGTTTTAATACGGATTCCAGATCTTGTATTCAGTAGCTCCGTCGCTGCCCATTTCCATTTTGATAAACGCTACATCAACAAAGCTTTTTTCCACAGTTGCAATGGCAAAACCTGCAGGCTGCCCGCCTCGAGGTCTTGCACAGCTTCCAGGATTTACAATCTTATAATTCTTAATGTTGTCTTCGCGGGCAACGTGGGTGTGGCCGTAAAAGGCTGTAGTACATCCGCTTACCTGCATTTCAAGTCCAAGGTTTTCCAATCCCCAGTCTACACCCTGGTTATGGCCATGGGTGATAAGAATGCCGCGGCCGTTTACCTTGAGCTCTATCATCTCAGAAAAATAAAGAGTGCCTTTGTCCAGCGGGTAGGTGGAAGGGTCACAGTTTCCGTGAACGGCTGCAATCACCAGCGGTACGCAGTCTCCAAGTTTTTTATCAGCCTTTGCGGAATATAAAAGCTGGGCAACATCGCATACCCCGTCTCCGCAGAAAATCAGTCCGTCACATTCAGCTCCAAAGTTTCGGACAATGCTTTCTACAATGCCATACCTTCCGTGAGAATCTGAAATAACCAGCAGGCGTGCGTGGTCCTTCTTTTCCAGGGCAGCGATAGCCTCCCGTGAGCCGATTATATTTTGAGCGTGTTGAGATATTTCGATCATGTTAGTTCAAAACAAAATGATTTATAGACTGGAGTCCGCTTTCCGGGTCTGTGTAGTGATGGAACTGGTAACCTTCCAGCATCTGAGCCATGTGCTTCTGTAATTCGTGGGTGCGAGAAGGAGCTCCGTCCAGCAGCTGAATGTATTTGATTGTTTCATTAATAATCTTATCTGCATCAGGATGAATCTGACCATCGCTTTCTTCCGGAGCAATTTCTCCGGTGAGGCCGGCAGTCTGTCCCTTATCTACGACAATGTCGCAGGTAGACTCAATTCCAAGAACATCATCCTGTGGAAAAAGTGCAATTACAGGGTAAGGCACTTCCTGCTCCCATTTATCCTGATTTTTTGCCAGGGCAATGTGAGTGTTTTCCGGAGCACCAAGCAGAACAAGGCCACAAAGATCCAGGTCATCAGCCTGCAGAATTGCTGCAAAATCAGAAGCATAACCTCGAACTCCGTGCTTAAAATCATCCGGATAGGTGAGGGGATAAATTAATCCGCCGTCATCATCAAGACCATAGTTTTCCTTCAAAAGTGCAAGAAGAGAATCCTTTATTTCAGGATTATTAAAGTCATAACCAAAGAGCACACAAACGCGCTTGTTTGTTACATGCCATTTTTGTGGTGTCTGTGGAATAGCAGGTTCTTCGGCCTGATTCAGTGTAAGGTCAATACTGTCTGCATCATAAGTTTTCTGCTGTTTTTTACAGCCCGAAATGCTTAAAAGTAAAAGGGCGGCAGCTGCAGTAATCAAAAATCTGTGTTTAATCATTTCGTCAGTATTTTACACGATTTTATTTTTCTTGAAAAGAAGGGGGCTTTTCGGTAAAATTAGTATATGAATGTCATACAGCCCGTTTTAGAACTTATCGGCAGCCTGGGCCTGCTCCTCTACGGAATGAAGCTCATGTCCGACGGTATTCAGAAGAGTTCCGGTGAAAAACTTCAGCGCGCTCTTTCGGTTCTTACAGGAAATCGCTTTGCGTCCCTCATGACCGGTCTTTTTGTAACGATGATTGTACAGTCATCGGGTGCAACAACAGTAATGGTTGTTACCTTCGTAAATTCCGGACTGATGACCCTTGCGCAATCTGTAGGTGTTATTTTTGGTGCAAACATTGGTACCACAATCACGGCCTGGATTGTTGCAGTTTTCGGATTCAACTTTAAGATTTCTGCCTTTGCCATTCCGGTTTTTGGAATCGGCTATTTCCTTTCAATAATCAGAAAAGGTGCTTACAGAAACTGGGCCGAAGCCCTCATGGGTTTTGGTATGCTCTTCCTTGGTTTGAGCGGCCTTTCAGATGTATTTACACCAGATCAGCTTGGCTGGCTCTTTAAGATTCAGGGCTCTGGTCCTCTTGCAATTCTTGTTGGCTTTGCAATTGGTATTCTGATTACAGCCCTTTTGCATTCTTCTTCAGCCTTTTCTGCAATCGTAATCACAATGGCCTTTAACGGCCTTGTAAACTGGGAACTGGCAGCAGCAATGACCCTCGGTTCTAACGTAGGTTCTACTATAGATGCCATTCTTGCTTCCCTGGGAGCAAATGCAGATGCAAGACGTTCTGCCCTGATTCACGTTATGTTCAACGTATTCGGTACTGTTCTTGCACTCATCTTCTTCCATCCATTCCTTGATTTAGTAATGCTGCTTACACCAGGCGGACACAATTCAAACATTGCAATCCGCATTTCAATGCTGCATACAGTATTCAAAACCCTTTCTACTTTGATTTTGCTGCCAATGCAGAATCCTCTTATTCTTCTTACTAAGAAAATCATTAAAGATGATCCGGAAAAAACTTCCAACGTTTACAAACTGGAATTTACCGGCCTTCTTTCAAAAGACAATGTTACAACCCATATCATGCAGGCAGAAAAAGCAATTGCAGATATGACAGATGTTGTAACAGATATGTTTGATAAGATTCAGATTGGTGTTACAAAGCGTAATAATGATTTTATAGAAAAATACGGTGAGGCCAGCGGCCTTGCAGAAGATTATGCAGATCAGATGCACGAGCAGATTACCCACTATCTCATTAAGTGTGAATCGCTTCAAGTTACAGAAAAGCAGCTTAATCACATTTCAAACATGATTCAGATTGTAGACGAACTTGAAAACATGAGTGACAGCTGCTACGGCACAATCATGCTGATTAAGCGCTCAATCGAAAAGAAGATGAAGTTCCAGAGCGAAGATATGGAACGCCTTTTACCATACATCGAGCTTGCCCGCCAGTTCCTCCAGTTTATCCGCATAAACATCAACAAACAGCTTACCCCGGAAAAACTCGAACTCGCCCGTGAACTCGAAGACGGAATCGACGCCTTCCGCAAAGACTTAAAGAAAGTAGCCCGCAAGCGCCTCGAAGGCGGTGCCGACGTTAAGTCCGAGCTTCTCTACATCGACATCGTAAGAACCATCGAACACATCGGCGACAACTGTTTCAACATTTCCGAAATCCTCGTGAACGGATAAACAATATTTCCGAGTGGTGCGGTTGCTGAGCGGAGTCGAAGCACCACAAATCACGTAACTTACCAAAAAGAAAGGGCTTTGAACTAATCGTTCAAAAGCCCTTTGTCGTTTAGTAGAACTATTCTACTTTCGTAACCTTCATAGATTTAATCCAGGTTCTGGAAGCATCTGTTAGCACTCCGGTAATCTTCACCGTCTTACCATCAAACTTACGGAGCTTTCTCTTAAGGCTCCATTTCTTTACTTCAAGGTTAAAAGTAACAACAGATCTTGAATCCGGATTTTCCTTCAACACAAAGGTGTTCTTTTTTGCAGAAAGCAGCCCAGTAATAGTAATCTCAGAGCCCTGATACTCTTCCGTCAAAAAAGAATGATTGTTTGGTTCAATAACAGAATTAGTCTTTTCCGAGAATATCGCCTGAGCAAAAAAGCTACCAGCCAGCAAAAGTAAAATTGTTAATAATGCGGTTATCTTTTTCATAGTTTGTCCTTAGTAAGATGATTGTTGTGGCCACCAATATTTTATTAAATTGGTCCATTCTGTACAGTCTGCTCCGAATTGTAGATCATTTTCATACCAATCAGCATATTCTTGATATTTATATGTTTTACCGTCTGCTGATGATTGATGTGTAACCCAGCAAGAACAGTTGATTGTAAGACCGGCGCCTAAATCAGCTGCGCTTCCGTAAGCATCAGAATATGCTTCTCCCTTGATCTTATAGTAAGTAGGAGTATTGTATCCGTCTCTCCAGCTTGCAACAATGGCATCGGAAAGTGCTGAGGTAACTGCATTAGCTTTTGTATTCAATTCTTCCCAATTAGGATAGTACTCACGCATAAATGCACACATAGCACCCAAATCTTTTAAGCAGCCGTATGTGCCTGTGTAATAAATTGGATCTCCATAATATGCCGTCCACCATTTGATGCCAAATTTTCTGTAAACATATTGAGCATTAGTTGGTGGAAGATTACCTATGATTATCATAGTATTTTCCATTGGTATTAAGAAAATAAAGTGTATTGGTGTTTGTATCAACCATAATTCTGTTTTCAGCACCAGTATCATTGTAAATCAATTGAGCAAGTTCATTTACGGCATTTTTTACAGAGTTGATTTTTGAAAGATCAATAAAAGAAAGAGTGTTTAATTCCGTGTTACAAATTGATTTATATAATGTATCGTATGATGCATATTTGGGATTTTTTGCAATAAATGTACTCCAATCCTCTGATGTCCACTCATAGTTGCTTCTGTAAGTTTTTACTAAATTACAACCAACTTGTTCAACTGTAGCATTTTCCTTAAGAGAACTTATTAAGGAAATATAATCAAGGCCATTACCTGGCACATTGTTTGGAGAGCCAACGTAGTAATCCGCATAGTTTCTTAGTTGGTAAGCTTCTTCAAGAGAACCACCCAAACATACATCTTCAATAATTAAAGAAAGTTTATTAGATGTTCCATATCCTGTATTAGAAAGAGCTGTTGAGACGTCAGATGTTTTTAGATAACCTTCACCTCCACTTGTTTCGTCCCAGCACATAGAACGACGACCGTATTTCTGTCCTATTGAAACAGAGCGAGCTCCGCCCCCATGGTTAGAGAATTGTAAAATGGTTTTATCGGCTTCGTAATATTGTTTCGCCCAAGACAGAAAACTTTCAAGTGTTGATTTATCAGACATATTGGCTTCACTATTTATTATCCAATCAACTGTATCAGTCAAATCTTGTGTGTTTAAAGATAATTGAACTCCTTTATAATACCAACCACCATTTTCAGTATATAATTGATTTGAATCAGCTCCTAATTGCAATAATCTGGTAGATGAGGTATTGATTTTTCCATAAAAGGCAGGAATCTGATCAAAGGTTGAATTTGTAGGATCACTATCTTTTGCTCCTGTCTTGAAATCCCAGCCATCCCATAAAGCTACTACAGTAACTTTATCTTCATTTGTTAATTTTGATAAACCGGACTCAGCTTCATTTAGATCGAAATATATCGGGTCATTTAGGTTATTGTCTCCGTCCATATATAAAAGAACGAGCCATTCAGATTGCTTTTTTCCAAAAATAATTGCTTTACAAACTTCTTTTGAATAATCAACATCTTCATATTCAGATAAAGCAGTTACTATAAAATTATAACTTGTAACTCCATCAGCTATAGTCTGTGAGAATTCAGTTGTAGTAATCGAATTGTTTTGTCTTGTACCTGTTGATGAGACGCTTTGAATTTTGTATGTTGCTCCAGGAATTGCAGACCATTCAACCTTGATTGTATTTGCATTTTCTTTTGTTACAGAAAGGTTTTGGACAGATTTTGCTCGATAGGCTGCATGGATTGTTATGTCAGAAGCAATAGAATTGTTAAAAGAGAAGAGATATCTTATATTATTTTCTTCATAATAAAAATAATAAAATTCTACTTTATCTTTATAATCGGATTTAATAACCGGCTCAAAATTGGAAAGGTATGGACTATTTGAACTTACACTTGTTGTAATAATCTGATCTGTCGAACTGCTTATAGTAGATGGTGCATATCCATATTCAGAAAAATCAATTGTTACTGTATAGTAAGTTTCAGATGGATTATTGTTACAACTAAAAAAGCATAAAGTTGCAATTATTATTCCAATAAAAATGAACTTATTTCTCATGTTTTTTACTCCTTACTTTATTATTTCTTCTATAAAATGACTTGTCAAGGGAAACTAGAATTAAAAAAAAAGGCTTTGTACATTGTAGTACAAAGCCTTGTAAATCTTAAGTTTGATATTTTATTCTATCTTCAAAACCTTCAGTTTTTTTGTCCAGGTTGAGTTGGCTTCGGTGAGTTCACCGGTAACAGTTACTGTTTCACCGGCGAGACTCTGAAGTTTTTTCTTTAACTCTGAGTCGGTTACTTCAAGGATGAAGCTTACACGACTTTTTGAGTCTGGATCTGAAATAAGCGTGAAACCATTTCCATTCTGACTTAAATTTCCAGTAACAGAAAGAGTTTCTCCAACATTTTTTTCATTCAGAAATGAATAATTAATCAAAAGATTTTTCTTATTATTATCCTTCTTGAATGTTTCATTCTGAACCTCAGGAACTGTAGGTTTTGAATCCACAGAATCTGTTTTCTTACACTTCGAGGCACAAGAAGAAACCATGAGAACCGCTGATATAATTAAACCTAAATATATAAAACGTTTCATATTTTTTTATTGCTCTCCAAACCAGTGTGCAAGCAAATCACCCCATTTAGATTCTTTACCAAACTTAAGGTCTGTCTTGTAGAAAGATGCCAAATTACCTTCTACCAACTTTCCACCATTTATAGCAAATGTTGAACCAGCAATTGAAAGGCCATAGTAGTGCTCATAGTTAGCATCACCATCAAGTCTATAATAGAAGTCCATGTTAGAAGCACTAAGCATACTATCTCGCCAGCTGTAAACAATTGCATCGCTAAGTTTGCTAAGAACTGCGTTTGCTGCATCATTTAATTCGGACCATGCATTTTGATTAGCAGAACCATTCGATAAAGTTGCAGCCGACATATCTGCAATCATTTCTGTTATATAACCAATATCATAAAGCCATGTAAATGATCCCTGATAATAAATTGAAGTATTATAATATTCAGATTGAACATAACTAACAAAAGTTTTTCCAATAAAATTTACATAATTCTGATCAGCGCTAGAAGAAAGCAACACTTCACACATATTATCGATAGCTTTTCTTACATCAGAAACTTTTGATAAATCTGTAAACGTAAAAGTTGTCATTCCCAAGCGTCCCTGCCATTCAAGCATTATCTTTTCATCAGCTGTTAGATTGCTATATGTTTTTTTATAATACTGTTGTGCATAAGAATTCCAAAGAGAAGAATTATTTCCATACTGTTTTTTGTAATCCAGAACCATCTGTTTTCCAATCTGTTCTTTGGTAACATTCTTTTTAAATGATTTAATTAAATCAGTATAGTTTAATCCAAGTCCAGGAATATTATTTGGAGATGCAGCAAAATACTCTGCATAATCCTTAAACTGGTATGCATCTTCCAGAGAAGAACCAAGACATACATCCATCAAAATAATACTTGCTTTATTAGTTCCAAAGCCTGTTGCATCCAATGCATCAGATACATCTTTTGTCTTTAAGAAGTCAGACTCACCAGATGTATCATCCCAACAAAGTGCACGTCTATCACCAGAACCACCAATTGTAGCAGTTTTTCCATCTTCTGTTTGAGCACAAATTACACTTCTTGGTCCACCACCATGATTACTGAACTGGAGAATAATACCTTTATTTGCAGTATAATGAGCATTTACCCAGTTTAAGAAATTAATAAGAGTCTGCTTGCTACCCATATTAACTTCACCACCAGATGTTGGCTGTGATGTAGAAACCTGTTGTGTCGAAACACCAATCCATGGAGCTGTATAAGACATATTCTTTGTATTGCTTGAAAGCACACAACCTGGATCATTTGTGTAGTTAGCAGTTGCGCTAGAATCAGTTCCTAATTCAAACAAATAACTTCCAGATTTACCAATTTGAGGTTCTTTAGTAACTGTGTTGCCATTATCATCTACATCCTCAAAACTTACTACGCCATCCCAGAGAGCTACAACATTAACCGAGTCATAACTACTTGTTGTAGTTATTCCATCTGACATTCGAGTCTGATAAAGACCGTATTCAGCTTCGTTCATATCCATGTAAATGGCATCATTAAGGTTATTATCACCATCCATATACATTGCAACTACCCAGTCACTTTCTTTTTTAGTAATTGCAGGAGTTGCGGTAATTTCAGCTGATGGTTCAGTTTCTCCCCCTGTGACAGTTATTACCTTAAATGTATATTCTGTGCCATTTGTAAGACCAAAGAATTCTGCACTTGCAGTAGATGAAGAGGAAGTGGCTAATACTGTCGTACTTGCTTTCTCTGTACCATTACTTAATGCCTTTACAATATAGCGTCCCCAGCCAGAAGCAGTTTTGAATAAAACTTTTACATAAGAATCATTTACTTCTGTACTAAGAGATGTAGCAGGTGAAGGTTCTGTGATTGTAATAGAGTTTGTCACATTCTCATGCCCGTTTGTTGCCTTAAAATAATGTGTTTCAGAAGATAAAGGAGATGCGAATACATAAGTTAAGTATCTGTAACTACCTCTGTCTTCATAAGATGCTGGAATACTGTTTAATTCATAATCAGAATAATCTTCACCACTTAGATTCTTATGCTGAAAATTAATTCCAGCATAAGATCCATCGTCCAATGGGAACACAGTATCATCATAAAGCTTAAGTTCAAGAGTTGTTGCCGTGAGCGCTGAAATACTTGAGAGCTGTGGTGTGTAAATTGCATATAATATTGTATCTTCTGTAATTGGTATATTCTTAGCAAATTCAACAGCAGTAGCCTTAGACGCTTTTGAAGCAGACCAATACATAAAATAGTTATATTGTTTTGAAAGTTTAGAAGTAGAAGGTAACTCGTCTGTAGTCAAAGAAGATAATGTGTCTCCGGACTCAACTTCTGCTGTTTTTTCAAGTTTGTCATTGACATAGAAATACACTTTCTTTGGATTAGTAAGATTCTTAAACCACTCATGTTTAGAACTTGTTTCATGACCATTTGTAACTTTTATATAATTGTCTCCACCAGGCAAACGATTATCAAATGTATATGTTAAATATCTATAACCTCCCTTATCAACATAAGTTGGAGGAGTACTTATTTGCAAATCTACATAATCAGTATCAGCCATAGCATGCTTAAAGCTAATACCGGCATAAGAACCATCATCTAATGGATAAACACTATCATCATAAAGTTCTACCTCAATTTGAGTTGCAGTCAGATTAGTTATTGCATCACTACACAATTGAGGAGTATAGATAGCATACAGTGAAATATCTTGAGTAACAGGAGTATTTTTAACATCAAATTCATTCAAAGCAGCCAAAGAAGCTTTTGATGTGGACCAGAACATAAAGTAATTGTATGATACATAAGAAGTATAAGGAACATAGTATGATGGAATAATTTCACCATAACCAACAGTACGCTCTACTGGTGTTTTATCCCTGTCATAAAATGTTACTTTTACAGTATCCGGATGGGGATTAATCTGTCCCGGACAGCCGGTAAACAGGAAGACGAAAAAGCAGGCCAGAAGGCTTGCTAAAAAGACGTGTTTTCTTTTCATTGAATTTCTCCTTTTTATACAAACTTTTTTGTAATTATTTAATATATAAATAACCGAGTTTATTATCTCTTCAAGCTTTAAAGTTGTCAAGGTAGATAGGGATTTTTACCTATAACTATATGTTATAAATTTGGGGAGGAGAAATTAAAAAAAGAGCCCCCGGAGATTTCCGAGGGCTCTTATAGGATTTGTTTGGGTTTTTGGATCCTCGGGTCAAGCCCTGCGAGTTTGCAAGGCAAACTCGGTTAGGATGACACTTTCAGGTATTAGCCGAGTGTAATCTCTACATTAACTTCCTTCTTTCCTTCAACGTATGGAACTACGCATCCGCTAACTTCAGCGCCGTCTACAACCATGCTCTTTACGCCCTTGCAAACGTGGCTTGGGTTCTTGATTGTGATGTTGTACTTAGCACCGCGGAAGAGTCGGGTAGCTGTAAATCCGTCCCAGTCAGAAGGAATAGATGGGTCAACTTTGAGACCGTCAAAGTCTGGCTGGATACCCAGGATGTACTGGCTGATTGCAACCATGTTCCATGCAGCGGTTCCTGTAAGCCAAGAGTTCTTTCCCTGACCAAAGTTCTTGCCTGTCTGTCCGATGTCCGAACCTGCATCCTTACCACCAATCATCTGGCCATATACATATGGCTCTGTCTTGTGGATGTCAGAAGTTTCTTCTGTAAATGCAGGTGCAATTTCTGAGTAGTATTTGAAAGCCTGGTTTCCTTCACCTGCGTAGGCTGCTGCACAGATAATCCATGCATTGTTATGAGTGAAGATACCGGCGTTCTCTTTGTATCCGCCCGGATATGTTGAGATTTCACCGTATTCAACATAGTACTTGCTGAAAGCAGGATTGTTGAGAACAAGTCCGTGCTTTGTATTAAGTCTCTCATCGATTGCGGCAAGGGTCTTCTTTGTTGCGTCCTTATCAATATCAGACATGATTGCAAAGCCCTGTGGCTCAATAAAGATCTGTCCTTCTTCACATTCGTGAGAACCCATCTTCTTGCCGTAGGCGTCGTAAGCACGCATAAACCAGTTGCCATCCCATGCAGAATCCATCATAGCCTTCTTCATCTTGTCAATTTCTGCCTGAGCCTTAGCTGCTTCGTCCTTCATGCCAAGGTGATTCAAGATGCCTACGAAGTTTGGACCTGTGTATGTGAAGAGTGCTGCAACGAATACAGATTCAGCAACCTTTGAGTAGCCGCCTTCTGCCTTGAACTTAGGGTTTGTATAAGTCTGGAAGCTTTCGCCTGGTGTGTCTGAGAAGCAGGAAAGGTTGATACAGTCGTTCCAGTCTGCGCGCATTGCAAGTGGAAGTCCGTGTGGTCCCTTGTTGTTTACAATGTGGTAGAAGCTTACTGTAAGGTGGTCGAGCATTGATTTTGCTTTTGACTCATCGTTATCATAAGGAACCTTTGCGTCGAGAATTGACCAGTCGCCTGTTTCCTTGATGTAAGCTGATACAGAAAGAATCATCCAGAGTGGGTCATCAGAGAAGTCACCACCAATGTCTGCATTACCCTTCTTTGTGAGTGGCTGATACTGATGGTAACATCCACCGTCTTCAAGCTGAGTAGAAGCAATGTCGATAAGGCGTTCGCGGGCACGGTCTGGAATCTGATGTACGAAACCAAGGATATCCTGGTTTGAATCGCGGAAGCCCATACCACGGCCAATTCCTGACTCGAAGTAAGAAGCAGAACGTGAAAGGTTGAAAGTAACCATACACTGATACTGATTCCAGATGTTTACCATGCGGTTTACTTTGTCTTCCGGAGTATTTACATTGAGGATGCCAAGGAGCTTGTCCCAGTAAGCACGGAGCTCAGCCATACCTGCAGCGAACTTTTCTGGTGTGTTGTATTTTTCCATCATGGCAAGAGCTTTTTCTTTGTTGATTGTCTTGCCGTCTGCCTCGAACTTTTTGTCCACTGGCATTTCTACATAACCAAGGATGAATACGAGAGTTTTTGACTCGCCGGCCTTGAGTGTGATTTCCTTGTAGTGAGAAGCGATTGGAGACCATCCGTCAGCGAGAGAGTTTCCACACTTTCCGTCGAGAACCTGCTGAGGATTGTTGAATCCGTTGTAAAGACCAATGAAGGTATCGCGGTCTGTATCGTAACCGTCAATCTTGTCGTTTACATAATAGAAAGCAAAGTGATTGCGGCGGTCGCGGTATTCTGTTTTATGATAGATTGTTGAATCTTTGATTTCTACACGACCAGTAGAGAAGTTTCTCTGGAAGTTTGTGCAGTCATCCTGAGCATCCCAGAGACACCATTCTGCAAATGACCAGAATTTGAAAGTCTTATCTGAGCCGCTTTCGTTAGTCAAAACTACCTGCTGAACTTCTCCATCGTAGTCCTGTGGAACGAAGAAAGTAACTTCAGCTTTAAGGCCGTTCTTTTTACCTGTGATTACTGTGTAGCCCATACCGTGGCGGCACTCGTAAGAATCAAGTTCAGTTTTTACTGGAGACCAGCCTGGGTTCCAGATTGTTCCGTTGTCATTGATATAGAAGTAACGTCCGCCCATGTCGATAGGTACGTTGTTGTAGCGGTAACGTGTAATACGGCGAAGGCGTGCATCCTTATAGAAGCTGTAGCCGCCGGCAGTGTTTGAAATTAACGAGAAAAATCCCTGAGTTCCAAGATAGTTAATCCAAGGGTAAGGTGTGCGAGGAGTATCAATTACATACTCGCGTTTTGCATCATCAAAGTGTCCGAACTTCATGTGCGTCTCCTGTTTAATAATTTCGTTTTCTGCCAAATGCCGTACAATTAGCGAAAACGTTGTAGTGATTTTGAGTATAACGTATGATTTAGATTTGTGCAAATGAATTTACAAAAAATGTCATGCTGAACTTGTTTCAGCATCTCTGTA
>SFOB01000157.1 GCA_004554075.1 Treponema sp. | reverse complement strand
ACACTTTGAAAACAAAGACATTTCCTATAGTGATGAAGAAAAGAGTCTTGAATGGGAAAATGGAGGCTACAAGTTCTGCCTGCCAGAAGATACAAACCGCCTGGTAGATATCGGTTCTAAGATGAATATCTGCGTTGGGCACTTGTACCGTGATAAGGCTGTGAATAAAGAATGTACGATTATTTATGCCAAAAAGGCTGATGAATACGAGCTGTGCATTGAAGTTCGTAAATACAATGAGCGTTTCAGACTGGTTCAACGAAGTGCTTTTAATAATCAGGATCCGCACGGAAATGACCTGTTGATTTTTAAGCAGTGGTGTCGTGTGAAAGGTGTCAGCTGATAAAAAAATGCTTTGCTATCACTAGGTGATAGAACAAGTATGTATCATGGATAAAGTGAGGTGATAATATGAATAAGATTGTTTCGACAATAAAGGATTTATTTCCGCTCATTATGTTGGCGATGGTTCTTGTATTAATTTTTGTGCCGATTCCGGTTATGTTAATCCAGGTTCTGATTATATTGAATCTTGGATTTTCGCTTTGTCTGTTCCTGGCAAAGTTTTTCAGCAAAACGATGATAGCCTTTCATTTTCCAAGACTGGTTCTTTATTTTTGCTTATTTACCTGCGCACTCATAATTGCAACTACAAGAACGTTCCTTGCAATTTCAACGCTTGAAGGGCAGATTCCTCTGGTTTTGATTATTGGGCAGTGGATTTGTCGTGAGAACTTTATCTGCGGATTCTTCACAACTCTCATGCTGTGTGCTTCGCTTCTCTTGTTTTGCAAAATGTATGTAAACCGTACCCAGGAAGTTGCGGCCAGATTCTGCCTTGATCGAATGAATCAGGAATTATTTGATATTGATCAGAGGATTGCCCGTAAAGAAATAACAGAAGAAGAAGGCGAAGTCTTAAAAGAAAAAGTTCGGAACCAGATAGACCATTACAGCTCTATGGATTTCTGCAAAATTCCTGTTGGGAACAATGGGCGCATTTACCGTATTATATATTATTGCTGTTGGAGGAGGCGTTGCCGTAGGAGTTCTGGACAGAAACATGTACTGGAAAGATGCCCTGGATCAATATGTAATGCTTTCAAGCGGATACCTGGTACTGTTTGTAGTTCCTCTGTTTCTTACTTCTCTTGGATTTAAAACAACGAAGGTAAATTAAGTAAATACTGGCATTATGGGCATCTTCAATGTTTTGAGTTATGCGACATAATGCCAGTTAATTATCAGTCGTCTTCCCATTCAAAATCATCTTTGAAGTTCTTGATTACTTTTTTGTATTCATTCGGATAATGAACTTTTATGTACATTTCCCAGTAAGCCATCATTGTGTATGCAACTGCGTGAGATTTATTGAAAGCATAACCAGCGTATGAAATCAGAATTTCGAAGATTTCAACAGCTTGTTTTTCTGTTACTATTTCCTTCTGTACGGCTCCTGAAACAAAATCCTCTTTTCGATTCATGAGAACATCAGGCTTTTTCTTTCCTAAAGCGCGACGGAACATATCTGCTGCTCCAAGGGTATAACCTGCTATGTTTTGTGCAATCTGCATAATCTGTTCCTGATATACAGGAAGACCATAGCTTTCATTTAATATGTTTCTGCAACCTGGGAAATCATATCTGTTACGACAGCCTTCCTTTGTTTCTATAATTGTTGGAATGTAATCCATTTGTCCAGGCCGATACATAGTATTCATAAGAACAAGGTCAGAGAAGACTTCAGGTTTGAATTGTTTTAGAATCTTTTTCATTCCTGGGCTTTCAAACTGGAAGACATCTGTTGTGCTGCCTTTTGCGAATGCTTCTATTGTGCTTTCGTCCTCTAAAGGAATTGATTTGTAATCAAACTCAACCTTTTTGTTCGTTGCTATTTCATCTGAAAGCTGCTTGAGTTTCGTCAGTTGCTTCAAACCGAGTAAATCATTTTTATAAAGGCCGACGAATTCCAGAATATCAAATGTATATTCTGAATATAACCAGTTGGTTTTCTCATCCTTCAGAACAGGAACATATTGAGAAGCTGAATTGTTTGTTACGATGTATCCGCTTGCATGTAGCCCTTTGTTGCATTTTACGCTTTCCAGACAGCAGGCGATTTTTATAAGTTTTTCATTCTTTTTGTCACGGAAAAATCCCTGAAGTTTAACTCCATCCCAATGGGGTATTATGTCATTGTCGTAAATATTTGACCTGCTATCTAGAAGTCTTGAGAGAGATAATCTTGGAGTGTAATTGTTAACAATTATTGTTTTAATCTTTTCAATTTCTTCGTCAGCGTAATTAAGGTATTTCCCAGCTATTTTAAGAGACTGCCAGCACTTTAATCTTCCATACGATATAATTCGAATAACGCTTCCGCTACCGTATTTTTCTTTTAGATGATTAATAACTTCGTCTAAGCGTTCATAGTCATAATCAATATCAAAATCAGGATAGCAAAGTCTCAAAGGACTTAAAAAGCGTTCATACAAAAGCCCATGTTTTAAAGGATTTACATTTGTAATTTCAAGCAGGTATGATACAAGGGAACCTGGTGCACTTCCTCGCCCTGGCCCATGTTCGATTCCGTTTTGAGAACACCAGGATACAAGTTCATGATGTAAAAGGAATACTTTCTCCCAATGATGGGAGACAATATCGTTCACTTCATATTCTAGTCTGGCAATGGCTGTATTTATATCTTCAAACTCGTTGGCCTTTGATTCGAGTCCTTCATAACCCAGAGCTCTAAGCGTTTGTTCTGCATTGTCAAAATCTGGAAGGCTATCCAAAAGTCTTTCATGTGCTCCTGGTGTAGTAAAATAGTCTTCCGGGAAGATGAATGAAATCTGTTCTTCAATGTGATGAAGATTTTCTAAGAGTTCGGGATGATCAATTTTTTCTAAGAACGGGAGAATCTCTGTGCCATCGATGAAGTAATGTTTACTATTTATATCTTCCGGATTTTTAAGATAAAGTCTCATAGCCGCAAGTGCATCAGCATCTTCCTTTTCAATAAATCTAATAGGACTTGTGATTACGCATTTTGTCGTATCGAGTTTTTGAGCGATTTCAGGATGAGCCCCCAAATCTGAAAAATCAATTTGCGTATAGAGGTTATCGCTGAATAAATCTTGAAGACCTTTATTAGAATAGAGCGCTGTGCAAACAAAATGAGAAGCTTCATCTTTTGTGAGCGGTAGTTCTGTTACGGTAATCGGGCAGTTATTGGCTTCCTGAATTTCAAGTGAGTGCCTGCAAAGAATTTTATATGCTTCTAAATCTTTGCAAAGAAGATTTACTTCGTTATTTCCAAATGCAATTTTCTGACCGATTATCGGCTTGATATTATTGTGTTTACAAAGCAGGTAAAACTCAATTACTCCGCTGAGAGTTCTGTCTGTAAGGGCAAGCGCCTTCATATTCAAAGACTTTGCTTTTTTAACAAGGTCTGGAATACGGGCAATACTCTCCCCTATTGAAAAATCAGACATTATATCCAGTGGAATATATTTGCTCTCAGGAGTTCCTTCCGGGCAATCAAAAGAATAAATATCCATATTTTCACCTCACAATCAGTATAAGAGGTGAAAACTATCATATTGTGATATTGCGCAAAATTATTTCGCCACTTCCTGAAGTTTTTCTAGTACCTTTACCATTGCAAATGTATCGAGCTCACAGTAGCGCAGAAGATGTTCACGCCATTTTTCAAGCTCTTCTTTATCCATTTTCTGCATTGCAAGGAATGTATTGCTTGCTTCTCCGCCATTATGAACGCCTTCAAGGTTGTGATAATTTAAGCTTGGTTCATTCGGAAAAAGCGCCGGAAGTACATATTTGATGGAATACGACCCCTGCATTTCCTTTGTGTAGTACCAGCGTTTCTGGAACGGAATCATGATATCTTTGATGTTATCGTGGATGTTCATAAGGTGGTCTCTTAAATCAGGATAGAGGTCCGCAAGGTCACGAATCTTTCCTTTTTCAAAGCCCATGTTGTAAGCTGTAGTGCAAACATTTAGAGGGATATCCTTGCAAAGCTGCTCTGCAATCTGGCGACGAGGATCACTTCCCGGATATGCCAGGCATTCCTTATGTTTGAGTTCTCCGCCTTCTTTTTCGATGTAATGCAGCGAATACTGGAAAACAATCTGCTGATACGGGCTTGATTCATCATAAAGAGGAACTGCTGGATTAAAGGTCTCGAAATCCAAGAAGTAAAGAGGATAACTCAGAGTTTTGAGGACCCCCTTTATTTGTGCCTTATCAATCTGTGCCGGTAAGTTCTTGATTTCTGCTTCGACCTGCTGTAGGTACTTTCCTGTCAGAACTCCTGCTTCGTAGAGCTGCTCAAAAGTGATGTAGCCGTTATCGTAATACCACTGCTTGTTTCTGAGCCGTGAGATTTCCCAAACTGTGTGACTATCATCCTGAGGCATATCAACGGCACAATGAGCCCAATAACCACAGTCGTATGGATCAGAGCACTGTTCTCCGACCTTGCAATCTGGTTCAGTTTCAGCTTTCAGATATTCCCGGAATTTTTTGATATTCTCTTCTACTTCCGGGAGTTTTGCTTTTGCTGTGTCTGTCAAATCAACAATCGTAAATAGTTTATCCAGTTCAAGTTCTCCATGTCGCACATATGAGGTATCTATGTGAACAAGGCAAACTTTCTGAACATCGTAGCCGAGTTTTGTAAGTACGTAATACTGATAAGAAACATCATGCTCATAAATCCAGTGAACGCTGGTAGAACTTTTTACCTCGTAGAGCTCGACCTTTTTATTTCCGAGATTCTTGAGAATATCAACGCTGCAGAAACAACCGTCATAACTGAATGAAGCCTCACAGATATTCTTTACACCTTCATCAATCAGTTTCTGAGTAGCAGGAATCATGTCCCCAAGTTTTTCTGTAAAAGGAACTTCTGTATATTCACCGAAAAGCCCCATTGCCAGGTCACCTACATCAAACCGCCTGATTCATAACGCTGTCGTCGAATTCTTCTGGAAGATGTTCTTTAAGCCAGAGAATCTTAGGGCACTGGATGCAGTTACAGTAACGTGATTTTGAAAAATGCTGGGTGGACATAGTGTTCTCCATATTTAGGATAAATCAGTATCCAAAGTTATGAATACTGCACCTGGCCAATTATCTGATTGGACTGCGTTTCTCTTTAAAAGGCGTTCATGAAAAGAATCAACTAAATCTACAACTAGAAGTTCGCATTTTATTGATAATGCAAAATATAAACATTGTTTTATCATTCCACGCCCAATTCCTTTATGTTTCATCGATTCATGTATCATAATATTAGGAATGTAAAGCTGCTGATTTTTTTCAGAATAAACTACTTTTATGAGGATTTGTTCATTATTATTTACGTAGATGTATAATTCAGAATTCCGGATATCTGTTGAGTAACCATTAACTTTATCTTTGTAAGGTTCCAAATAAGAATCTAGACGAAGTAACAAAGCGTGTAAGACATCTTCTGAGCTTTTTAATTCAATTGCATATCCAAACTGCAAAAGTAATTCAAAAAAATTTGTACACATTTGTTGGAGAGTAAATATACCTAGTTGTTTTTCAATTTCATTATCTGATAATTCAGGATGAAGTTGTTTGATTTTAAGAATTGCTTCTTCTTTTTCAAAACTTGAGAAATCTTCGACTTGTTCTTTTGATAAAGCTAGAAACTTGAACATACCAATTTCATAAGCCTTTTTTGTTAATCCGTATTTCTTCATAATTTAATTATACCACGCAATTGTCATTCTAACATCTAAAACTATCAAAACATGATAGTCAGTTAAAAAAAATTAAAAAGAAAAATTAAAAAAATTAAAATATTTCAAAATTACAATGCCGTTTATTGTCATGTTATCAGTGTAAAATGGCTCTATCTTTGAGTTAGAACTGTCAACTTAGTCTAATTTCGCCACTATATATAATGAAGCGAATAAAATAAAAAAAATCCGTACCTCTATCATAATTTGATAGTCCCCACAGTTATACTCAAAGTTCAAGGAGTTTTTTCACATTGGAATCTTCTTATAAGCAGATTTCAGATATCCATTTTTCTCTTCATTCGGTCATTACACGACGATCGGAAGTCACCGATTATGACCTGAAGGAATTATTCTACAGGTGGATTTCTGCAAGAACGGAAGATGAAGATTATCGTGATATTGACTGGTTGTGTTCTCCAGTTTCTAAAACTGATTTTCCAGATGACATTCTATGGTCAGATATCATAGATTATGCTGAAGGAATCGCCTGTAAAAGAATGTCGCTGAGTCAGACAGAAAATGATGAACGAAAAATATCCCGCATGGACACGGCAGAAGCTCTTTTTGACCGATTTCTTCACGAAGGCCTTACCTCAGCCCAGCGCGAATGGGTAGAACAAATTTGGAACCAGACCTTCTACTCCTTTAGTACAGTAGATTACGATAACTTTGATTACACACTCCAGGGATTTTCCGGCACTTATGACGGCAAAAAGTTCATCCTACATGAACAGCAGGAAAAAGGTTTTGCATTCCTCTGTAGCAAAGGCAATGGGCTTCTTGCCTACGACGTAGGAGTAGGTAAAACTGCAACAGGAATTGCTGCTGTTATGTATCAGCAGCAGCACTGTAAATGTGCCCGCCCTCTTATCATAGTTCCAAAAGCGGTGTATTCAAAATGGGTTCACGATATTCAGCAGCTTTTCCCTTCCGTAATACTGAATAAACTGGAAAATCTGAATAAAGATGTGATTGATGACCTGCGCATGAACTCAGTCTTTTCAGAAGAAAACAACAGCCTCTTGCTCCCTGCAAATTCTGTTTCAATCTGCACCGCCGAAGCTATTGAAAAAATATATTTTACGCCTGACTCACAACCTCTCCTAGAAGAATCATTTGCCCACATAATCACTAAGAAGAAACAGAAAGAATATTTTACCCCGTCCGCAGACCTCGAACTCGAACAGTATGTATATTTTGAAGAACTGGGTGTAGACCTCCTGCTTGTAGACGAAGCACACCGCTATAAAAACCTCATCAAAAAAGTCAGCGGCTCCGGCTATTCAGAATTTTCACGCCTCGGCTTTGGCGAGCCATCTTCTCGTGCCGTCAAAATGTTTGCAATTACAGAATACATCCACCGCCACAACAACGAAAAAAACGTATTCCTTCTTTCTGCAACACCATTCACAAACTCCCCGATGGAAATCTATACTACTCTGCTTTTCACCGGCGGTAACGAAATCCGCACACTCGGCTACAACGACATAAACGATTTTCTTAACGAATTTGCAGAAATCAAAATTGAATGGACCGTAAACAACAAGAACGAAGTTGTCCGCAAAACCGTAATGAAAAACTTCCGTTCACTCGATGCACTCCAGAAAATCATCCAGAATTATATAGATAAAGTAGATGCCGAAGACGCACACATCAACCGCCCGGAAAAACAAACCCACGTCATCAAAATCGAGATGACCACCCTACAAAAGAAGATTTACGACGCACAAATAAAGCGGCTTACTACCGATCCAGACCTCGACACAATCTTTTCCGCAATGAATACGATGCGTATGTGCCTTATCTCTCCCACACTTGTAAAAGATAAAAATATAAGGGTACCTGATATTTCTGAGTTTGTTACGGCTTCTCCAAAAATGCTTCTAGTCTGCGATACAGTCATCAGCCTTTATAAAGAAAGACCGGAGTGTGGTCAGATAATTTACTTGCCACGCGGTGTTAAAGAGTTTATTGCCGTCAAAAATTACCTCATCAAAAATCACATCCCCGAAGAAGCAATCGGGATGATGAACTCATCCACAACAGAATCCCGAAAAGGAAAAATTACAAAATCCTTTAATAATCCCGCAGACCCGCTCAAAATCCTCATAGGTTCCGAAACAATCAGCGAAGGTGTAGACCTCAACGGCAATTCACTCGTACTGTACAACTGCATGCTCGGCTGGAACCCTACAGAACCCGTACAGGTAGAAGGCCGACTCTGGCGGCAAGGCAACCGTCAGAAACAGGTTCACATCGTCTATCCTCTTATGTACAACTCGCTCGATTCCCTCATCTATCAAAAACATGACGAAAAAGCCAGCCGTATCAACGCAATATGGGAATACCGTGGCGATAAAATCAACGTAGAAGAAATCAACCCCGCTGAGCTCAAGTTCGACCTAATTAAATCCCCAGAGATGAAAGCCGACATCGTCCTCGAACAACGAGCTATCCCGCTCAAGCGTGAACTTAAAATCATAGATGAAATCCGCTCCCTTATTACCCTTGCCGATGAACGAATTACTGTTATAGGAAATGAAATTTCCGAGCTTCAGTCCCAGATAGACGAGCTGAACAACGAAATCGAACAGACAAAAAAGAAGAACGAAGGAATGCCTGAAGCTTTTCAGCACCTTTCCGACTTAATAATCACTAATGCACTGGAAGAACAAAAGCCACTTACACAGGCAATCGCCGCTAAGAAAAAAGGAATTGCACTTATCCAGGCAAATCTCAAGAAGAAAATGGGCTCACAATACACAAACAAAACGGAATGTCTTACAACTCTTGCCCAAAAACAAACCGAACTTGAAACTCAAATAGAGACATTGCATTCTGAGCGAGATAGCCTGAGAAATTGTCAATTGTTGTGGATTGAAGTTTGAATCGGCATAAGTTTTAAGCAGCTTCCTTCAACTCACCATTTTCAAATTTTATATCTTTGACGA
>SFOB01000054.1 GCA_004554075.1 Treponema sp. | reverse complement strand
CGTCTGGATCAATCTTGCGTTCAACTCACCGGGACCAATTTTTTCGTCTACCATGCAGGTCAAAACCGCATCCATTTCTTTTCTACGAATCGTTGTACTGTATGTCTGTATCATTTAATTTACTGGATATCGATAATTTTCTGTAATTCTTTAGCGTTGAAGAGCTTGCGGGTGTTCAGCATAATAAGATAACCTGTTTCCTCGCGAACAACGCCTTCAATATACTCTGTTCCGATTCCGCTCAGCATCTGAGGCGGGTCTTTTACATCCTCTCCCTTAACGGTAACAACGCGCTCAACTTTATCGATAATAATACCGATTTTGCTTCCGTCAATATTAAGGATAATAAATCCACCTTCCATTTCAATATCTTCAGACTTATTTGTAGACTGAATCTTGAAGCGCTTATGCAAATCTATAATAGGAATAATTTCACCACGAAGATTAATAATACCCTCAACATAATATGGAGCATTAGGAATAACGCGGACATTCTGAAGTCTTACAATCTCTTTAACATCCATGATGTTAACGCCATATAATTCTTCCCCCAGATGAAATGTTACTAATTGATATTGAATATCGTTAGCCATATAGACCCTCCAAGATATATAAAACTATCATTATATAATAATACCCCTAAATTTGAGAATTTGCAATGCAAACTTCATTTTTGTTCCTATTTTACGTCAGAAATCTCTTACCCCCTTTAATCTACTGTAAATAAGGTTACAGCATTTACTTTTGATATTCCTGCTGCCTTAAGTATTTCCGCACAGCTTTCCAGTGTAGAACCTGTAGTACATACGTCATCTATCAGGCAGACAGAAACCGGCAGACGGCCGGAAAATGGCTTAAGGGCACGTTTGAAGGCCTGAGAAGAACACAAAGAGTAAGCACTTTTTATTGATTCCAGTCTTTGAGAACGGGAAAGTTTCTTTTGCTGACTGCTTGTATTTCGCTCAAGGATTCGCAGCACCCTGAAGCCATAACGTTTTTCAAGGAAAGTCGAGAGTTCTTCTATCTGATCCCATCCATTTTTACGGATTTTTCCTTTTCTTGGCGGAACCGGAACAATAAACTCCTGACCATTTTTCCTAAGTACTTCGCACAAAAGCTTTGCAAAAACTGTTGAAAAATTTCTTTCTTCCTGCATTTTCCATCTGAACATCAGTTCTCTGTTCCAGAGCCTGTATGAAAACAAAGGAATTACAGTATTTGTGCTGTGGAGCACGGGATTTTCCCTGCAAATCATGCATTTATCTTTCATGGAAATCAATTCTCTGCCGCAGCATTGACAGCGCTCTTTTTCCATAATCCGGTCCACAGAAAAATGCTTTTCCATACAGGACTTACAAATCGGTCTTAGAAAAACCAGTGAGCCGCATACAGCGCATTCTTCTCCACCGCTTATGAAAACATAAAGCAGTCTAAAGGCAGCAAGAAAAAACTGTTTTACTTCGAAAAATAATTTCCTCACACCTATATAATGGTGCAAACTTATCGAAAAATGTCACAAATTTGAAAAAAAAAATTAAAAATTTTAAGGATTAAAACTTATTGTCCTGAAAGAGCCTTTTTCCAGCGGGCAATTGTCTGCAGGGCAGACAGAGGTGTCAGATAGTCGGTATCAGTTGAAAGGATTTCAGAAATGATTATTTCTTCATCACTAAATAAACCAGGATTTACAGGAGCTGGAGCCGCCTGTGCTACCTTTTCCGGAAGATTTTCCAGAATGATAGGATTATCTGCTGCCAGAGCCTGAATGTGAGCGAGAATAACATTTGCCCTGTCAATTACATTCTGAGGAATTCCTGCAAGTTTTGCTACGTGAATACCATAAGAGTTTTCGGTAACACCTTCCTTTACTTTTCTAAGGAATACAACAGAACCATTCTGCTCCAGAACATCCATACAAAGCATTTTAAGTCTGTCATGTTCCATTCTTGAAAGTTCATGATAATGTGTAGCAAAGAAGGTTTTACAGCCGATTGTATCAAGAAGATATTCAGAAACGGCACGGGCAATGGCAAGACCGTCTTCTGTTGAGGTTCCCCGCCCTACTTCATCCATAATTACCAATGAACGTTTTGTTGCTGCATGCAGAATGTTTGCAGTTTCTGTCATTTCTACAAGGAAGGTAGATTCTCCCTTTGCAAGATTATCTGATGCGCCAACACGGCAGAATATACGGTCTACAATTCCAAGACGAGCCTTACTTGCCGGAACATAAGAACCGGTTTGTGCAAGAAGAGCTATAAGTGCATTCTGACGAAGATAGGTACTCTTACCGGCCATATTCGGACCAGTTATTAAAGCAAATGATGGGGCTGAATCTTTTTCATTTTCTCCGGCAGAAAGAAGAGCATCGTTAGGAACAAACTCCCCTCTTGGAAGATGATTTTCAACAACTGGATGGCGGCCATCTTTTATTTCAAAATAAGTAGATTCTTCAATCTCAGGTCTTACCCAGTTATGTTCAATTGCAGCCTGTGCAAAAGAAGAAGCTGCATCTGTATTTGCAATTTCATCTGCAAGCTGAAGAAGATAAGGAATATACTTTGCAAGAGACGCTCTTATTTCTACAAAAAGGTCTCTTTCAAGCTCAAGGATTTTTGTAGAAGATTCGTTAAGCTCCTGTTCCAGCTGCTGAAGTCTTTCTGTTGTATAACGGTCTCCATTAACAAGGGCACGACGCATAATAAAATGTGAAGGTACGCTTGAAAGCTTTCCCTTGCTGACTTCAATAAAATAGCCGGCAGCATTTGTATATTTTACGCGTAAAGTTGAGATTCCAGTTTTTTCTTTTTCTTCAGCTTCATATTCGCTTAAAATCTGATTGAAGTTATCATGCACTCCACGCCAGTGATCAAGCTCTTCGGACCAGCCTGCCTTTATGATTCCACCATCAGTAAGAGAGGTTGCAGGATCATCAAGAATTGCTTTTTCAATTAAAGAACAGATAGTTTTGGAATCTTCATCTGAAACAAAAGAAAAATCATACTGACCAAGATATTCTTTTACACGGGTCCAGGCTTCAAGGCTGAAACGCAGAGCCTGCAGGTCTTTAGCATGGGCTCTTTCCATTGCAATGCGGCCGGCAAGTCTTTCAACATCAAGAATACCGGAAAGATCTGCTTTTACTCTTTCCAGCAGGTTTCTGTTTTCCACAAAGCTTGCAACCTTAGTCTGGCGTTCTTCAATCTGACGGAGATTTGTAAGAGGGAACAAAAGCCAGTTACGTAGCAGACGTCCGCCCATTGCAGTTCTGGTAAAATCAACACATTCAAAAAGTGTATACTGGGAACTTCCATCGCGCATGTTTGAAATAACTTCAAGGTTACGGCGGGAAGAATCATCCATAATCAGATATTCATTATCGCTGTAAACGCGGATAGAACTTATATGAGGAAGAGCGGCATTTGTTGTTTTTTCAAGGTAATCAAGGAGAAAACCGGCTGGAACAACTTCCGGGCTTTCTTCTTCCAGACCATAGGCTTTAAGATTTGCAGTCTTAAACTGTCCTGTAAGTTTCTTAAAGGAAAGCTCTGCAGAAAAATCCCAATCCGGATAATATGAAACAGAAATTGTGCCATAACTTGCAAGCACAGTTTTTATAGTTTCATTATTTTTTAATGAGGCAGGAAGTAAAAGCTCTCTTGGAGCAGCCCTGTTTAATTCCTTGCCAAAGTTTTCTGCCATACGGGCAGCCGGCCAGGAAGTGGCACGGAAGGAAGAAGTTGTAACATCAATAAAAGCAAAGCCTGCTTTTCCTTTAGTGATTGAAAGTGCTGCCAGATAATTTGCCCTGCAGCCTTCAAGATATTCTGCTTCTACAGCAGTTCCAGGTGTAATGATTTCTACAACCTTTCTTTCTGTAATTCCCTTTCCGCCTTTAGGAATTTCTCCAACCTGTTCACAAATTACTATTTTTTTTCCAAGACGTAAAAGACGGGCAATATAAACTTTTGCGGCATGATAAGGAATACCGCACATAGGACGGCTGGCTCTGTGAGTTAATGTTAAATTCAAAAGACGCGATACTTCTACCGCATCTTCATCAAACATTTCGTAAAAATCACCGAGTCTAAAAAAAACAACCTCGGTTTTATACTTTTCTTTGATTCCCCGATACTGAATCATCATCGGGGTGAGATTCTCTTCGTCTGCCATTCCCTTAATTTCCGGATTAGAGGCCAAGCTCGGCAATAACCTGATTAGTTATATCAACCGAAGATGAATACCATAGAATAGCATTAGATTCCTGAAGACTCAGAATCATAGAGTAGCTTCCACTCTCTGCAATTTTAGCAAGAGTGTTGTAAAGCTTTTTATAAAACTCATCTGAGTTACGCAGAGTTTTCTGCATAGATTCAAGTTCGAAGTTTTTTGCATTTGTATATTCAGTAAGATAATCAGTCTTCTTGGTGATTTCTGCTTCTGTTTTTAAGGCTGCTGCTTCATTTCCAGAATTTTCATAATCAAGTTTTTTCTGCTGAAGTTTTTTAATAGCCTCTACCTGCTTATTAATTTCTTCCTGGAATTCTGCCTTCTTTTTTTCATAACTTCTGATAGGAGCAGAGTTTGTAAAATATGCCTGATAAACTTTTGCTGTATCAACTACACCAAACTTTGTAATCTGCTGTGAAAAGGCAGGAGCGGCTGCAAGTGCTAAAACTGCAAGTGAAATAAAAACCTTAAAATATCTTTTCATATATAAACCCTTTTAATAAAATACCCGGGACAAGCCCGAGTAAGATATTTTATTTTATAACAAATATTAATAGTTCACAATATTAAATGAGAGTACAAAGTTGAACGGTGTATCCGCAAACTTATGAACTCCATCCTGGATTCTGTATCGCCATGCAAACATAAGATGCAGTGGAAGCTGAGGAAGAAGAATACGAATTCCAGGTCCAAAGCTGAAGTAGAAATCATTAAGAGAAAGACTTCCAAGATCCGAAACTTTTGACTTTACTGCAGCTGCATCCCAGAAACCATCAATACCAACAATACCAGGAACTACAGGAACTCTAAGTTCAAGTCTGTTTGAAAGCATGGCAAGACCAGTTGCTTCTTTATATACATCACTCCAGCCACGACCATTAAGAAGACCATCTACATAAATTGCATTTCTTGTATTAATACCGTTTTCAACAGGGAAGATTGCTGACAAACCTGTATAGGCTGCAAATACCATCTTAAAGTTCCATGCTTCTGTAACAGGGATGTCAAAGAGTTTAAAGTATCCTTCGAGCTTTGTATCAGATCTTAAGTAGAACTCTTTTTCCAGACCTGGAATAAGTCCGTGCCAGGCAAGTCTTTCACTTGCAAACCAACCCTTTGAAGGATCATAGTTTAAGTCACGGTTATCTACAGAGAAGCTTCCGTAAATTGAGTTTGAAATACCCCAGCGGTTTGCATAAGAAGAAACTGAAGTATCAACAGGTACATTTATAGACTCATCAAAAATATTCTTCTGAACAGAAGAAGAAATACCACCGGCAAGAGTTAAGATTGCATAGTCTGGAGTCCATCTTCTTGAAAGTCCAGAGCTGAGAGTCATACTCCAGTCATGATAATTCATATAGTATTTATTCTGAGTAAGATCCAGATTAGATGACCAGTTATTTGTAAGTGATGAAGTCTTAGAATGGCTGAATGAAAGTGCCGCATTAAAGGCAATAGGATATTTTCCAATCCAGTTCTGAGAATAAGACAAATCAATAGACTGCTCATTAGGAGCGATTGTAGAACCTGCAGAAATTGTACGACCTTCACCAAAGAGGTTTGAGTTTTCTACTTTTACGAACATTGAGATTGGAAGAACAGACTCTGCATCCTGTGTTGCACCTGAGAAGGTAACACCGAACTGAACGGCAGAAGTAGACTGCTCTTCTACAGAGAAAATCAAATCAATAAGATTTGCTTCTGTACCCTGCTGAGCCTCCGGAACAACATTAGAGAAGTAACGCAGGTTCATAAGGTTTCTCAAACCGTTGATAATCTTATCATTTGAGAAAGTATCACCAGGTTCAATTGGAATTTCTCGTTTAATTACAAATTCCTTTGTTTTATTATTTCCCTTAATAATGATGTTTTCAACATGGCTTCGTGAATGCTCTTTTACAGTAAAATCAAAAGAGATTTCATGACGGTCTGAATCTTTTACAGGAACCGGATAATACTCGTTTGTCATATATCCATTTTCAGAATATACATTCATGATTGCCTGCAAATCTTCCTGGAATTTTGTAGCATTATAAATCTGACCTTCCTTAAGCTTTTTCTGCTTAAGAAGTTCTTTTTCGGTAAATACTTCATTTCCGGAAATTCTGATACCAGAATAAGTGTACTGCGCACCTTCCTGAATCATAAAGAGAATTGTAAGTTCATCTCTCTGTTTTTCTTCATTAAATTCAGAATCAATTTTTACATCAATGATATTTACATCTGCATAACCACGTTCCTGATAGTAGTTAATAATTGCCTGCTTATCCTGCTCAAGAGTAGAAGCCTGATATGCTCCGTCCTTAAAAAGACCAACTTCCTTTAATTCAAGTTTTCTTTTGAGGGCGCGGCTTGAAGCAATTGTATTACCACTGAATTTGATTTCGCGGATTACAGAGCTGCTTCCTTCAGAAATTTCAAAAGTTACCACAACTCCCTCTGGAGTTTCTTCTACTTTATGGCTTACACGAGAAGCATTAAATCCTTTTTTGAGATAGTAATTACGGATAATTCTTTCATCTATAAGGATTTTTGATTCAATATAAATATCGCTTGTTTTATTCTTAATCTGTTCGCGAAGTTCACCGTTTCTGATTTTATGGTTTCCGGTAAAATTGATAGATTTAAGAATCGGGCGCTCAACTACTTCAAAAACAAGAAGAACATTTGAATTATCTGCAGAGGCATGCTTTGCATAAGGTGTGATATCTTCAAAATATTCGAGGCTGTAGAGGCGGTCGAGAATATCATTATAAACTTCATCTGTGAATGGTGAATTAATGAATGCGCTTGTAATACCAGTTAAATCTGATTTCTTTACATTGTTCAGACCATTAAAATCAATCTTTGAAATTGGCTGATTCCAATACCACTCATCACTCTGTGCCGAAAGTGAACAAACAGAAACAAACATTATGAAAAGAATTGTTAAAACTTTTCGAAACATTAAAAACTCCTACTTTCCACATCAGTAAGCAAATTTCCAGGAAAGGGTTACCGAAGCAGAAGGAACAAATTGATTTTTTAATAAAGCATTTATATCAGGAGACATATTTACACGTATATTGGCAAATGGTGACTCCAGCTCCATACCGAATTCCGGCTGGAAGAGTATTTTACCAGCAGCATTTCTATTAGTCACATAGCCATCTTCAAAAGTAAGATGAAGCATAGCATCAACATATAATGAACTACCGAGGTATTTACCTATATAAACAGTTGTATTGTCCAGAAAGTTACCAATAGAAATATTTTCTTTTTGAGAATTTCTGGCAATACTGTAGTTATATGTATTCTGCAATACATTTGTTCGTAAAGAGAATATATCAAAATTAAGCAAATCCCGCAACTTGTTTTCTGCCTGACGAACTACGGTTGTCTGCAAAGCATAGTCAGAAGCGGCAAAGAGGAAGTCTCCCGCAGAGTCTGAATCGGCAAGAACAATCTGTCCAAGAAGTGAGCGGATTTCATTTTCTGATTTTGCAGGAAGTGAAGAGAATCTTGGCTGCATATCCAGCAGAGGCTGATTATCAACTGCCATTATGATTTTAACAGTCTGCCCTTTTTCATCCTTTTCTCTTGTTTCTGCATTTACTGTAATAGTAGGATTTGCAATATCCTCATTTTCAAACTTAATAGTTCCAGATTTTATATAGAAGTTTCGGTTAAGATAAACCAGGTCTCCGGATTTGAATTTAAGGTCACCGTCTATCATATAAATATCTTCCGGCTGATTTATCTTAACCTTCATTTTTGAATTAGGAACAAATACACATCTTAAAAGAGGATCCAGCCGCACAGAAGCATGAGTTCCAAGAGTAATATCAAGATTTGTAACAACCTGTAATGCATTTGGATCTGAATTGGCAGAACCAGAAGCAAGACTGAAAATAGGAAGAACAAGTTCAACATTTTCTCCGGCAACATTACCAGAGAGTTCAAGAACATTCTTTTCAAGATACAAATCCATATCCACAGAAACATTTCCAGACAGATCAAAAACCGGAGTATCAATCTTCATAGGAATAAGATCTGTTTTAAAGGAATGGAACTCCCCTTCCATGTGGTCAAAATCCCATTTATTCAGATAAACAGTTAAACCCGCCTGAATTCTCTGATTATTCTTCATGGAAAGAAGAGTATCGGCTATCTGGAATTCATTACTGATGATATTACAGTTAAGTTCAGGCGCATTAAGCTTCTGCTTGAATATTATTGGAATTCTAATAACAGGATCTTTTACCTTTGCCCAGCCGTTAAGATCCGGATCATTTAAAGTTCCTGTAACTACAACATTTCCTGTAAGAGTACCGTTATCTACAAGCAGTAAATCTTCCATATGGAAATTATCAAAAGCCTTAGGAAGATCTACACGAACATCATAAAGTTCAAGATTTGCGCTTTTTCTGTCTACAAGACCATCAAGTTTTGCAGACATATAACTCTTATTATCAAGATTCAGCTCCAGCATGCCATCTTTTGTGTAGGTACCGTAAAGTCCCAAGTTATCAGAAGAGTAAATAGAAAAAATATCGTTAGCATAAAGGATAGAAACAGAAAGCGGGAACGGCTTTTTAACAAAAGTTCCGCCAATAGCAGTTGTTGAAAGCGTTACTGTAAGAGTATCCGGCAAAAGTTTTCCTTCCGGCACAATTGCATTTCCTGCAGTCAAAACAAGAGGTGCTGTCAGGTTCTTATCCATAATATCATAATAGAAGGTACCTGTAGCATCCAGAGTCATATCTGTAAGAGAAGCTGTGGCCTGAATATTTGAAAAATCCATACCATCATAATTGATATTCAGATCTGAAATTGTAAGATCCCGGTCTTCAAGAACTATATTGCCGTTTCCTGTTATGAGATCTGCCGCTACAAGAACCGAAAGCTGCTCTACATTTAATGCAACATAAGGATGCTCAATTGTTCCGGAAGTAAAGAGCATTCCCGTAATTATATTATTATCATTAGTCTGCTGAACAAAACGGCTTAAGCTGAAGTTTTTAAGCTGCATCTGAAGATTCATATAGATGTATTTCATCAGATTGTCCTTTGTCATAGGAAGATGATCCGGATTAGAAATACTTCCATCAAGAATAATCATTTCATCTGTAACCGGATTATGCAGATTCATTGCAATTCCCACAGAATCAAAAATGTTTTCATTTATATTCAGAATTGCATCTGCAGAACCTTCAAGCACAGAATAAAAATCAGAATATGCAATATTATCAATTCTTGCACCATACTTTGTTGCATTTCCGGAAAGAACAATTTTTGGATTAACATTAAGATTTCCGTTTGCCATTTCAATTTCAAGCTGAGAAATCTGAACAGAAGGACCGTTTTCATTGTCAAAAGCAAAAGATGATGATGTAGATAAAATAAAGGATTTATCAAGTACCTTAATTGGAAGACTCTTAAAGGAAATAAGTCCCTCTAAAGCAGCCATTTCATTAAAACTCATTTGGATTTCAGTACCATAATCACCGGTTATCGTAACAATTTCAGGCATAATTGAGCCTGCAAAATGATATGGAATACTGTCTATATTGATATCAGCAGTAAAGAATTTATCAGATGAATCAGGTGCAGAATCCAGGGAAGCAGAAGCATCCATAACAAATTTTCCTATAATAAGAGAAAGCTGATTAAGCTGAATACTTGAATCAGTTCCGTTCAAGGCAAACATAAGGGCCTGATTATCAGATTTTGCATTAGCAAGAAGTACGTAAGGAACATTATAAGAAAAAGTCTTCAGATCTGTAGAAGCATACATATCGCCCGAAAGAAGATATGGCTCAAGAGTTTTTTGCAGGGATGCCACAGTTTGAGAAGTTGTCTCCGGCAGAAACTGGGCAGCCAGGGCTGCAATACTGTCCAGATAAAGACTTGAAAGAGTTATATTTGTCTGAAAATATTTTGATGCATTAAGATAACTTCCATCAATTTTTACCATACCAGGCTCAAGCTCTTCCAGATGAGAATAGTCTGACACTTCAAAAGTAAAATCATAGGAATCTGTCTGTGGCAGAACAGAAAGCTGCAGGGCTGCCAGAGAACGGTCCCCGATAAAGAGCTGAGGAGAAAAGGCCATAAAGCCTTTTTTAAGCGGATCAAAATAAACTTCTGTAGAAATTACCTTACCATTCTCCAGCTGGAATTCAGGAACTTCTATGTAACCCGAAAGCTGCTTGGTTTCATATATAAAGGAAAGTTTTGCCGCAGCAGAACAACGGTCTCCATTAACGGAAAGCTTTGTTAGTTCAGCCTTTTTTTCATTACCATTTAGAGAAAAAGAAAGCTCCATTCCACCAGGAAAAACTGCAGACGGAATATGGAAAACTGAATCTGTAGTAAAGTTTAATGTACGTTCTTTAATATTGCATTTTATATTTGTATCAGTATTAACAGTAAGGTCTTTAAACTTTTTGAGTTCAGTCTGTTTTGAGCTGATTGTAAGTAAGGACAACGGATTTAACTTTTCCATACGGAGCTGGGCATTTACATCTCCTTTTTTTACATCATAAAAAAGCCCCAGAGAAACAGGATTTACAGCCTGAATAGTATGCATTTCAATTGTGTCTTCATTATAAGAAGCATGAAGATTAAGTTTATTCAGTCTGAAGTCTCCGTCCGTAAAATCACGAAGCTTTAAATTTAATTGAGAACCGTCAAAGGTATCTGTAACTGAACCGGAAAGTGCCAGCTTACCCGAAAGATTTCTCTTTATTGCAGGAATTTTAGCATTTAAGACAGCATCTGCCTGAAGCTCAATTGTATTTTTTTTGAGGGAATTGCTTACTCCTATATTTTTAAGATTCAAGAGAGCACTCAGGTTTTCATCATTATATTCAAGATAAATATTTTTCAGTTTTATATTTGCCGGAATTATCTTTTTTAATTCTGCAAGTCCGCCTGAGGTTGCGGTTGAATTATTAAAGCGTTCTGTAAGCTTTATAAGTTCATCAACATCAAGATTTATTCCGTCTATAACAACGCTTGAAATACCCCTCTGAAGATCTTTCCTGAGAATATTGAAAAGGCTGTAAGAAACTTTTGTCTTGTTTACAGAAAGCAGCTGATCTCCGTCATCATCAAAAACCCGGATATTGTGAATATAAAAATTGGAAAGCAGAGAGGGAGAAAGTCTTTCATAAGAAATACTGAGCCCGGTTGCATCGTGCAGCATGGTTGTAAAGCTGTTGATTCTGTCGTTGACAGCGCGGGTAATAACTTTCTTTACCGGAGCAGAAATCAGCAGGGCAAGAACTACGAGGAGAATCATAATGTAACTGCGGACGCGGCCGTTTTTGTAAAATGAGCCCATTTTAGTCGAAATATTATATCAGATTTTTCCTTCTTTATATAGTATAAAGTGAAACAAGGAATTATAATGGAACTTATGATTTTGAAGAATTTTATTGTTTTTGAAGGAATAGATGGAGCCGGAACTTCCACCCAGATTAAAAAGCTTTTAGAAAGAGGTTGTTCTGAGCGCGGCGAGGGAGCCTTTGTGGCTACTGCTGAACCAACTGGCGGCGAAACCGGTCGTTTTTTGCGCCGCATGCTGGGCGGAGATTTTTCTGTTGATGAAAAAACTAACGCATACCTCTTTGCAGCAGACCGCTGCGAACATATTTTTGGAAAAGGCGGAGTTCAGGAGCTCTGCCAGGCCGGAAAAACCGTTGTAAGCGACAGATATTTCTTTTCCAGCATGGCCTACCAGAGCGTTTCCTGCGGAGAAGAACTGCCCCGCCTCTTAAACTCGCCCTTCCCCCTGCCGGAATACCTCTTTTATTTTGTGATTAATCCGGAAGTTTCTCTTGGCCGGGTTACTGCCCGCGGTGAAAAGAAGGAAATCTACGAAACAATTGAAAAACAGAAGAAAATCGCTGCGCAGTATGAAAAAGTCATCTCCGAATATGAAAAAACTGCCGGCGAGACAGGAATGAAAATAATTCGCATTGACGCGGAAAAAGATATCGAAAGTATTTCTGAAGAGATCTGGAATATTCTAAAATAAAAGACATTGATTAATAATCTATATTATAAAAATAAACATTAATGTTACAGAAAAAACTGGCGGAGTGAAAAAAGTATACCATGCTGCATCGAGGGGTATTTGGCGCTTAGCCATAAAAAAAATCCGAGGATTTTCGAATGCGCAGCAGGCGAAAACCGCAGGATTTTTACACAAAAACCAGCTCGCCCGCAGCATGCTGTTTTTTGTAGCGGAAGCACCTCAGATTTTTTAAGAACTCAACATTTTTTTATTTTTTCCGATAATATTACTGTGAAAAAGCGTATATTTTCTTTCATCTTATTAATTCTTATTATTTTCATTCATGCCACCCCTGCTTTTGCCTATATGGTGAAGTTCAAGGAAGACTGGTATAAGCTTTATCACGTTCACTACCAGCAGTATCCCGACGACTGCATTGAAAATATCTACTGGCTTGAAAAAGCCGCTCAGGCAGATTTCTGCAATCCTCAGTTTACAGATGCTAAAATCACTTCAGAAAAGGAATGGGAAAAATACCGCTACCTTTTCCAGATGCATATCAATCTCAAACTGATTGAACAGCACCTTCGCCTTGGCCGCACTTACGACAAAAAGTGCATTTACTTTTATGATGCCCCTTGGAAAGACGAATATCTTCGTAATATGGAAAAGGCTCTTACCTGTTACAAGGCTGGTCTTTATTACTGGCAGGAAGCAAAAGTATGGCAGGAAAAGGCAAATGCCGCTTCTTTTAATTTTATGTTCATTACAGAAAAACAAAACTGGGAAGATGAGCGGGAACGCATTGCTACCGGCGAACTGAACTATGAAAGAATGCTCAATCGTGAAATAGAAAGACTAGAAAAAAACATAAAAGAACTTAACGAAATGGATAAAAAATACTAGAATAGGCTCACTATGAGCCAGAAAAGTTTTAAGATTTCTTATCCAGCACTCCATCCAGGAACTGATAAATCACACATTAAGTTTATCTCAGGAACTCCAGACCTTGCAGCCTTATTTTTTGAAGGCGATGAAGCAGCAGAAACAAGACGCCGCTTTTTTGTAACAGACGCAACTGTTGCGAGCCTCGAATGCATGCAGTCTTTTATTTCAAAATTTGATGACGGAGTTTGCGGAAAAGACAACCTTTTGATTCTTGGTTCAGGTGAGCCATACAAAACAATCGAAAGCGTACTTACAATTGTACGTGCTGCTTTTGAAGCTAACTATTCCCGCAAAGATATTTTTATTGGAATCGGTGGCGGTGTAATCTGTGACATTACTGCCTTTGCCGCATCAATTTATAAGCGCGGAGCAAGCGTTCAGTTTGTGCCTACTACTCTGCTCGCCATGGTAGATGCTTCTATCGGCGGAAAGTCTGGCTGCGATTTTGACAATTACAAGAATATAATCGGAACCTTCTTCCCTGCTACAAAGCTTTTTTACTTCCCGGAGTTCGTTCAGTATCTGCCGGAAAACCAGTACAACTCAGGCCTTGCAGAAGCCTTTAAAACTGCCCTTCTTTTTGATAAGGAGCTCTATGACTTCTTCCGCGACAATGCAGAAAAGATAAATTCACGAGATTCAAAGACTCTGGAAATGATTATCAATAAGTGTGTTCGAGCTAAGGGTAAAATTGTAGAAGAAGATTTTACAGAACAGGGAATCCGCGCAACACTGAACCTGGGACATACCTTTGGACACGCACTTGAAAGCGTTGCTGGTCTTGGTGCAATCACTCATGGTGCTGCGGTTGCCTGGGGAATCGGCCGCGCAGTTGAACTTGCCTACAAGATGGATTACTGCCTTATGGCCTTCCGTGATGAAGTCTTTTCAATTCTTAAAGCATACGGCTGGGAAACTTCAGCTGTTCCTTCTTTTGTAAAGGGCGGTGGCTTTTGCGAACGTCTTATTTCAATTATGAAAACAGACAAAAAGAACGTATCTGAAAAAATCCGCCTGATTCTGTGTAAAGCAGTAACAGATATTTCTATTGAAGAAGTTGATGAGAAGCTGATTGCTTCTGTTTTGAAATAATTATGGAAAAAGAACACTACTTTGACTGGGCCGCTACAAGCCCCGCAGATGAAGACATTTTAAAAGAATCTCTTAATGAAACTCTTGAATGCTGGGGAAACCCTTCCAGTACTCATGCTGTAGGAAAGAAAGCCCGGGAACTTTTTGAAAGTGCACGTAACCGTGCAGCCGCAGCTCTTGGAGTAAAAGCTGACAACATTTATTTTACTTCCGGCGGAACAGAAAGCGACCAGATTCCACTCCTTGCAGTATTAGCAAAGCCTAACAAAGGTACTGTTCTTGTAAGTTCAATTGAACATCCTGCAATCCGTGAACAGTCAGAAGCTCTTAAAAACTGCGGCTGGAATGTAATTCAGATTCCTGCTGACAGCGACGGAGTTATTCAGCCTCAGGCAGTTGTTGACCTCATCACTAGTGATACAGTTCTTATCTGCATAATGGCAGTAAATAATGAAACCGGGGTAATCCAGCCTATTTACGAAATTGCAGATGCCATCACAAAAGCCTGCGAAGGTAAACGCAGGCCAAAGTTCCACGTTGACTGTGTTCAGGCTGCAGGTAAAATCGCATTAAATCTTGGCTATAAAGGAATAGACTCTGCCGCTTTGAGTTCTCATAAAATCTGCGGTCCACGTGGTATCGGCATTCTTTATATGAAGGATGCAATTGAACCATTCTTACGCGGAGGCGGCCAGGAAAAAGGCTTGAGAAGCGGAACAGAAAATGTATTCGGTGCCCTGGCATTTTCTAAATGTCTTGAGCGTTACTATAACAAACAGAAGGCTTCCGACGCAGACCGCACAAAGAGTTTTGTAGAAAAACTTTCTGCCCTGCCCGGCTGCACTATCGTACCACCAAGCCGTTTGGAAAAACCAGAACTCTTTTCTCCATACGTTGTACAGGCAGCTTTCAAAAACATTCCGGGTAATGTAATGCTTCGAGCCCTGGACTCAAAAGGCTTTTCTATTTCTACCGGCAGTGCCTGCTCTGCAAAGAAAAACAAACGCCCTGTTCTCGAGGCAATGCACGTAGATCCAAAACTCCGAGAAAATGCAGTACGATTCAGTTTTGGTCCTCACACTACAGATAAGGCTGTAGACGATTTGCTGGCTGCTGTTGCGGAAGTAAACTCTCAGTTTAACAAGTAGATTGATTTTTATTTAGCATTATGCTAAATTACATAAAACCGCAGTAAATGCGGAGCAATTCATTAAATTACAAGGGAAGGTTCTTTACGTTATATTTTAAGGGCTCTCCCTCAATATCATAGCCCGCGCAAAACGGGAACAAGGAGTTTTATTATGGGAGCACGTGGAGAACTTTTTACTACTCAGATCTATCTGGACAATCGTTCGTATTTTTTCAATGTTAAAGAAAACCGTACTGGTGATGTATTTTTGCAGATTGTAGAAAGCAAAAATCGTGATGGTGTTGAAGCAGACCGCCATCAGATTGCTATTTTTGCGGAAGACATGCAGAAGTTCCTTCAGGGCTTTGAAAAGTCTCTTGATTTCGTTGAGAAGGACAGAAAGCAGCGCCAGAAGGCAGCAAAAGAAAAGAAGGCTGCTAAAGAAGAAAAATATGGTTCAGGTGCAAAGAAGGTTTACCGCGTAAAGGGCGACAAAGCTGCTAAGTCAGACAAAAAAGCCGACGACGGTATTAAACGCACCGGTAAGGTTATACATATCGTTTCAAAGAAGGACCTTGATTCTTCTGACAAATAATAAATGACACAAGAAGCAAAATCATTCTACAAAGACCTTCGGAACGTAGTACAGCCGATGGCCATACAAAATCTTATTTCCTCAGCCGTAAACTCAGCAGACGTAATTATGCTGGGCTACATCGGGCAGACTGC
>SFOB01000156.1 GCA_004554075.1 Treponema sp. | reverse complement strand
TTTTTATTGTTATTACTTATTAATTGTATATCTTAAAGAGCCTTTACGTGTGCTCTTTTTAATGTAATTTTTATATACATCAGGATTTTCCTTTTCAAAAATCGGCAATCGACGAGAAGTTAGAGGAATTGCAGAAACAAATTGTCGAATATATGACAATCGGCAATGTAGCAAAAATCAACGGCACATTAGGCACAATCAGCCGTACCGCAGACTCAGTCGTTGAGAGCTTCGATTCGAAAAAATTTGAAAAGGAAAATCCTGATGTATATAAAAATTACATTAAAAAGAGCACACGTAAAGGCTCTTTAAGATATACAATTAATAAGTAATAACAATAAAAAAATATACGATTATGAAAGAAATAGAATTATTAGAGAAATTGGTCGAAGTGCAAGAAATGCACATCGAGTTGATGCAAGATTACAGCAACTTGAAATTAAGCTTTGAGGCATATAAAGAAGTAAAAATCGGAAAAATAAATAATTTGCAAAACGAAATCGGAGCACAAGCAGAAAGAATTGAAGCTCTTGAAAGGCAGAATGCCGAACTAAAAAAACAATATGAAGAGTTGCAACAATCAATAATAAGCGTTGAAACACCTGACGAAGTGCCCGGCGAAGAATATTAATATTAACCCGCACCCCTTCGGGGGTGCACAACAAACAACAATATGGAAAAAAGAAATAACATCAAAGTAAATGTTTCCGGCTATTTCAACTGCCGGAAGTGGAAACAAGGGGAAGAGGTAAAGAATATGCCTATCCTTGCCGAAGATGAGGTAATTAAATTTACCCACGTAGCAAAAGAGCCAATAGCAGACCTTGAGCCGTCTTCCGTCAGCGAAAAAGACGGAGAAAAGCGTTATATTTACAAATTTAAAATAGGCAAATTTGCAAATTGGTTCACCCAGGTAGACGGGTCGATACAAAAAACGCAGAAGCCG
The DNA here is from genome assembly GCA_004554075.1 of Treponema sp. GTDB lineage: Bacteria > Spirochaetota > Spirochaetia > Treponematales > Treponemataceae > Treponema_D. The sequence goes on along the minus strand of SFOB01000156.1, from coordinate 3,243 downwards.
TTAAATCAAGAATTAGAGGGGATGCGTGCAGAATGCTTTATTATCTGCTCTTTTATGCCCAAGACACCGGGAAACCCGCTCGCACCGAGTGGTTATTGGGTTAATGACATATGTTATAAATTAGTCCCGCAAAATCCGTTCGAGGGATGCAGTTTTGACAATACCAATTTCGGAGAATGCCTTGCCCCGTCTGCATCTGATAACGCAGAAACCGAAGTCGATGAAGTCAAGACGGAGGAAGCGAAAGCCGACCCTGTAGAAAAAGAATTACCATTTTAGTGTTTTCATAAATATTTAAGGAGTTTATTATTTTATTGAGAAAATTTGACCGCCCCCGACTTGCAACACGCTGTGAAGCGTGAGGGGGCTTTTAAGTTAAACTTTAAAAAATTTAAATACAATGCTTATCAATGATTATAAAAAACTATTAGTAAAGGGGATAACAATCCCGACAAAAACTATCTATACGATAGTTAACGAGTTCTTTATTTTTGCTTGCAAAAGCAAATCAGTGCCTTTCCCTGCTATTATGACGTGGTGGGCAAACAACAAGAAATTCGATGACTTTGCAGTTTACGCCTACGTCGCCCGCCGTTATGGTTTTTCGGTCGTAAAAAAACGCAAAAATGCATGGTACGAGAACGGCAAAAAAATTTTAGAACAAGACGAAAAAGGTAATTATAAAATTTTAATCGAACTATGACGGAGAAAAAGTTTAAATATCATCTTCGTGGCGGTTCGGCCAAAGAAGTGTGCCCAAACTGCGGACAACGCACTTTTGTGCCTTACGTTGATGAGGGAGAAAACATAGTAGGCGAGCTTTACGGAAGATGCGACCGGGAAAACAAATGCGGTTACTATCGCTACCCACGTGGCGTTGTCAGTAACGCCGTTGTCAAGCCTGTAGCAATAGAGGATTGCCCCCGACTGACCTTTTCGCCAAATGCATATACAAGGTTCGGAGCATCACCGATTGTTAGTAACTTATATATCTATGCACTTTCGATTTCTCACGAAAAAGGTATTAGTCGAGTGCTCAATATCTTTAATGCCTATCGGGTTAAGACGTGGCAGGGGTACGTACTTTTTCCGCAGTTCGACATCAACAACGATTTCCGCAGTGCGAAGATGATTAAATACAACGATAACGGACACCGCTCCCATGATGCAGGCTCTTCCACGTGGTTGCACGCTTTAAAGGATTTCCGCTACCTACACAATAAAGGCAAGTTAGAGCAGTGCTTTTTCGGGGAGCATCTCCTCGACCCGGAAAGATATAAGCAATTATTTAAAAAAGACCTTACAGCCGACACCCCGGTGTTTGTCGTCGAAAGTGAAAAAACTGCTCTGATGATGGCAATACATTCCGCAAGTGATGGCGTATGGTTAGCGTGTGGCGGGTCGCAGATGCTAAAAAATGCAAAGAGAAATAAAGTACTCGAGGGGCGTAATGTTACTCTCATCCCTGATAACGGGCAATTTTGGAATTGGAAAGCCACAGCCGACAAGTACGGGTGGAAAATTATCTCTTCAATCGAAAATTTTCGTTGGAACGGACTGAAAAACCCACCATGCACGGAGGGATGGGACATTTGGGACGTTTGGGAGTTTTTGTTGAAATTTAAAACCGAAGATTATGAAATTTACTGACCTTAAAAGAAATAGCAGTCACGATAACCCGAGCGAAATGGTGAGCGGTTACCTCTTTGCCGATGCAGAGCTTCGGACTTTTGCCGAATGGCTACAGGACTACGATTTTACGACACAAGCGGAAATCGAACACGCTGTAAGGCTCTTTTTATCGGTGATTTGCTCCGATGCGTATATTAACCGGAAACACCTTGACGAAATAAACCCCCAAGCGGATAAGATAGCAAAGCGGTTTAAAAAGATAGTCTACGATGAGGAGAAGTCCTCCCGCTTTTGTAAGAAAATGGCGTCGGAAGTGTGGAATGAGGGATATGCTGACAAACTGCGAAAAGAACGTACCGCTAAAATGTTCCACGTGGAACAATCAGCGGAAGAGTTCCGTAAAGCGTGGAACACTATCAGGGAAATATATGGCTTGTCGGATTTAGACCTCAACAAGATACATTTCTTCGTTGAACAAGTCAAAGATGACGGCAATTTCCCGAACTCCCTCCGTCGTATGCTCTATATTTGGGGACGGGAGAAAATGACCGGCAAAACTACATCAGCATCGTATATCGTTGCAACGCTCAACGGCTTTTACGATATTGATAAAATTTCGGAGATGTCCTCTTCTTTGGCTTACGAAATGCAAATTCGAAATTATGCCGTTCCTCGTATATCCGAATGTAATGCCGTACTTATGGATGAGTGTTTTTACGCTGATATGGGCAAGACTTACGCTGACTTTAAAAAATTCTTAACCTCTTCCAATGGTCGGGCAAGGTTACCATATGGGCAAGAGTTCGAATGGCACGGCTACCCCAACTACGTTGCCACAAGTAACGAGCCTTTGCAAAAGTTTATAAAGGATTGGGGAGACCGTCGCTACTTATCGGTTGAGTTCAAAACGAAACCTACCAAAAAGTTAAGTATCCCCGAAGTGGGCGAGCTGTGGCGTACGTTTATCATCAATTCGACTCGGTCAAAATCGTGGACGGAATGGGCTCAAGAACTTGAACCGATAGCGGAGGAAGTGGGAGAAATGGAAGAAGTTGCAAGTGAGTTTGAAGTCGAACTGCAACAATCAGGATTTATTAATTTTTTGCTCAACAAAGACAAAGCAAAAAATCGTTATTCCGCTGACAATAAAATTACGTTGAAAGTGTTTGTCGATTATTTCTCAAATTCGGTCGGGGCGGTACAGGCACAAAAACGTAAGTCGGAAATCGAAAAAGCGGTTATCAATGTATTTGGCGACCGATACTCAACAACAAATTATTGGATGCTTGATGAATTGCAAAAAAAGGCTTCCGAACTGCTTGAAAAAATCAACGAAAGCGAAACCGACACAATTACAAAGACTATAGATTTACCTTTTTAATTAATAACAATAAAAAATATTAAGATATGGACTACATGAATTTTAACGAGCAAGACCTTGAACAAATGTTTGAGGAATTAAATAAAATCGTTGCTAAATTATCTTTTGAAACAAATCAAAAGAAGTGCGATATTATATACAATCAGTACCGGGAATTAGTTGGGGAAATAAAAGACCTTATTATAGGCAAAGTGCGTGACCTTTACCAACAAGGCGGCAGCGGAGATGAA
>SFOB01000155.1 GCA_004554075.1 Treponema sp. | reverse complement strand
TCCAATACATCGGATGGCCTTGTTTCTGGAAACAGCTCGTTCCTTGAATCAATCTGGTCATGGATGCTGACAATACGGATGACCTTGACTCGGCAAAATTCCAGGAACGTTGCCAGTTCCCGACTGCCACGCAAGGCATTGGAAAACTTGGATATGACAAGTTCATCGCCCCTTTGCAGGGCAACCATCAGTTGTTTCCAAATTCTAAATCGTAAACTTTCCATTTGTCATCACCTCCAAGTACAACTTTGGCCGTGACATCACAATCATGCGTGATGTTATATTTCTTAAGAAGACTACGATGAACATAGAAATCTTTTATAAATGCAAAATCTGGTTCTTCGTCATAATCACCATAACCTCCATGATATTTCATCTCTAATCGCCCTGTAACAGTGCCTTTAACACCTTTACAACCAATATCTGAGGTCTGAATATCCAAGAACTTTATTCTTTTCTTTCCTTCCTTATTCTTTTTTATGCAATATGATATACGTAAGAAATCTCCAATATTAGGCCGAATTCCTGTTTGATCAAAACGAACCACGTCACTCACTTTTCCTGGACCTAGAACTACGTGAAATAATTTTTTTGAGGTATTAACATCATCAACCACCACTATGCGGTTTGGCATAAATTGCAACGCTTCATCAGAATTACATGGCTCTACTTTTGCCACGCAAATACGAGTTTCGCCTTTACGCTTATCTTCATATTCTCTAAACCTTACAAATGAATCAATAGGAAGTGGTTTCTCTTTGTATTCAGAGAAAGTTTGTTTGGAGTTCTGTGTTATTATATGGAGAATTTTCTTATTTTCATTGACATAATCTATAACTCCATATTTTAATGGTAATATTGACCATGACTCCTTATCAGTCTTTCTTGCAATTAAGGGATTAGTTTTCTTAACTGTAATTGTTCGATGCATCCACGAAGACGTATCTAATTGTTTTTCCTCTATGATTTTACATCTGAATTGAATAACATCACCAGCTTTCGCTTTTTTAAGAACGGGAAATCTCTTTGTTTTTACACATAAAGTTGTTTCGTTGCCATCAAATAGATTGCAGCGTTCAACATCATCAGACATCCATTTATCTGTAATTACAAAATCCACCCACTCAAATTCTCCATAAACATAATCCTCTGCTTTGCTTATATACAAGTTGAAATCAACTTTTGTTGATGTATCTGAACCAGAAACTATATTGGTCATTAGTTCACGATACCTATCAGAAACCGCCCAGCCTTTTTCTTTTCGATGAGAAGCATATGCTTCTAGTTCTTTGGTCGCTATGGAACTATAACCTTCTTTTTGCCACAACGAAGCAAGGCTTAGATGTATGTCACCTAAGAAATCTTCATCCTTCTCGATTTTTTTTGCTTTCAGTAAAAGTCCTATGCATAAGTCGTTATTGTTTGATAACAGATTTGCCAGTTCTGCCCACAAATAGTATTTTTCGCCCATGTGCAAAAGTAGTGATTTGTATAAGGTTATTGCTTCTTCTATTTCGCCACACCAAACACAAATTGTTGCATAGTTCCTAATATTCCAGTTATCGTCAGAATCGATATTCTTTACCTTTTCATACACGCCCTTTAACCAAGCTAAGGCTGTGTTTGGAATATTTTCTTTTGTAGTTGCTTTTATGATGTCAAAGCATTTTTTTGCGCTCTTTACTGCTAATGACGGGAACTCTTTACCTTCATTATTTGTTTCTTTAGCCCAATCTTCATTTCGGAAATTACCCAAACCATCCCATTTGCTGATAAATGGGATAAATTTAGATGCGTTCTCATCTATCATGAATCGATTTGCAATTTTCAATATTTCTGAGTGCCAATGAGAAGGACCTAACCCCGAATAGTTATCTGCATAATTCATGAATTCTTGAAACAATTCATCACTCTTGTTATCCTTCTGAAGATTCATAAGTCTCCAAAAGTAAGATTGACGCAAGTTTTCTACAATTACATTTTGTCTGTCGAATTGAGAAACAAAACCGGAAACGTCAAATGTTTCTTTAGAATCTATGATTACTTTACAGATACGAGATGTTAATGAAGGAATATCGTTACCATCTGCCCATCCTTCTTGATAATCATCATATCTTAGATTCTTGGCTCCCCAGAGCATAAAGAATTTATAGAAACTAAAATCAGAATGACCTTTAGAAAAATTAAGGGCATAATTAAGAATCATAGAATGTAACAAAGAGGGACGTTCGTTTTGGAGCTGCATATAGTCTCTTAGCAAGCAACGAATCTGAATAGATGTGAGTTTGTCACTATTCGCTTTCATATATCTATACACGATCCAGCCAAAATCTTCATGAAGTTTTGGATCTATATTTTTGGCATCTGTGCCAAATTTCTCTGTGACTCTTTGATATGCCTCGTTTGGCTTTGTTTTTGACATATCTGAGATTTGCTTAATCTCATTTGCATTGGGCAAAATGAGTTTATACAAATTTTGGTATGCTCTTTCGCCAGCTCCATTGTCATCCATCATGTCAGGAAGAAGTTCTTCCATTTGATCAAGGCAGTATCGAGCTTGTTCCAAGTTATTAGTTGGAACGAATTGATTCATTGCAAAATCACGAAGGACCCAAAATAAGGACATACGAGTCCATTCATTAGGATCTGCATTTAACTCGCGACGAGCTAATTCAAGGGCTTCATTAAGTCTGCCTTCTTTTCTTAAATTGGTGACATCTCTTACTGACATATATGGCTATTGTAATGCTTGAATTAATTTAGTTAATTTTTCATCTTCTACACCCATGTCACTTGATGGAAGTGCATGTGTAATAGTTTGATTTCCTTTAAAGTAAAAAAGTATTTGTGAATATTTTCCAGACGTCTTTAAATAATAGCTAATATAATATTGTGGTAAGTGCTCAACAATATTAGTTATTGTTATATCCATATCATCACAAATAGATAAAATCTTTTTGTACAATACACTAAAGGCTTCACTAGATGGATTGTAATCAATAGAATATTGCATATTGCTATCATTTTCAAAAGCGTCTATTATGTCTTTGTTTTCAGGCAAAAGACATTGAGGCACGTAACGCGTATACAAACCTGAACCATTATAGTAACAATCAACAATTACAGTTCCTGATGGGGTTTCTATCAAATATTTGTCATCGTACTGGCATGATTGTACTGATTTTAACATGAAACCTTTTCTGTCTAGATTCTCTTTTACGCTAAGATATTTCTGTTTTTGGGCAGCTGTTGCAGCTTCTGACAAGAAGGTTACATCTGACGCTTCGGCAAATGAGAAAGCTTCTTTTGCAGGTTTTCCATATTTTGCAATGGAGTTGAATTTAAGTCCAGATATAGGAGTCACATTTGGCATGTTTACACCATAAAGAACTTTTCTAGCGCGTGTTGTCGCAGTATAAGTCCAGCGTAAAGAGTCGTTGTTCAATCCTGCTCGTCCTGTATAATCAACATAGGCTGTTTTCCATTCTCCGCCTTGTGATTTATGTCCAGTTATTGCATATCCATACTTTACTTGAACTGCGTTAAAGTATGGATCTTGCATTATTGTTTCTTTGAAAGCCTCTTCATTGCCACGAAGATGAGGATGCCTCATGCGAAAATTTATGTACAAAGCAACACTTTGGAGTGGCGTCAGGTTAGGTTCTCTTGAATCTAATAATGTATCTACAATTTTACACTTAGTTTGGCGACCATCTTCAGACTGAAGGACTGCATCTCTAAAATCTATTGAAATTGTTACTCTTTCCCTTGAACCAGAAACATCCGTCCAGACGGATGCGGATTGTGTTTCTATCTTTTCTGATACTTCAAGCACTCGAACAAAATCGCCATTAAAAAATTCTATTGATAGATGAGGGTTTACATTATTTCTTACTACTTGGAGTATGTCACCTTGCATTACGTTTTCTGACCTAGAAAAATATCGACGTCTTAGGGCATCATTATACTCTTTTGCAAGTGAATTAGTATAGCAAAGGATTATCGATTCACCGATTTGTGGATTAGGTGAATTTTCGTAGAAAGATTCAATTACTTGTTCTGATAATATATCCTCTACCTCGCCTTGTTTTCTTTCAAAAGCAAGTTTGTTACGACAATCTGATTTTAACAAATCACGAATCATCATGGCGTTTTTCAGGATAGAACTTTCACCACTTTGCCTTAATACCTCTGTTAATTCAAAGCTTGCTACT
>SFOB01000154.1 GCA_004554075.1 Treponema sp. | reverse complement strand
AAACCTACAGCATAGATTATTATGGCATTGTATCTACAGAAATAGATGCAAACATGTCAAAAATGACAAGCGATCTTTATTACACCCAGCTTTCAGAAATCAATAATTTTACAGTTTCAGACAAGCGGACAAGCCCAAGTCTTTCCGAAAGGCCAGATTCTTCTGATTTTTCTGATGGAAAACTGGCCTTTTTTACCCTTATTACAAAAGATTCAAAATCAGACAAATGGATTACCACCTATTATGTAGTGGATAAAATCAAAAATGAAGAACATTCCAAGAAAAAAACATACGATTCTTTCTATAAATTACTTATGGAACCAAAGGATGTTCTTAAAGATACAATAAAACAGCTTATTGAAAACGATACTTCTTCAACAGCCATTCAAAGCTCAGTTACAGAAACATCAAACCTTAAAAGCACTGCCATAGCTTCTACAGAAGAGCTTTCGGGAACCTGGGGCGGCGAAGAAAACATCAATAAAATTGTAATCATGCGCGGTGGACGAGGCTTTGTTATCTTTAATAACGGGGCTTCCATGAATATAACTGTTGAACTTTCCGGGGCGGACTCTGCAAAAAAGGTGGTAGTCACTCAAAAAGGTAACTCAAACGCATCATTTTATCCGGAATTAAAGCGTACTGCAGCCCTTTCCGCCGCAGTTTCTGCAAAACCAATCAAATGGACACTTTCACTTACTGATAATAATACTCTGAAAGGTACAAAAGACACACTTCTTCCTGATGGTGATGACTTTAAGGAAGGAAGCGTATCTGTAGTATGGACAAGATTAAACTGATTTTACTGAATTATCAGACCTGAGGCAGGTCATAAACAGGGATTCCTGTTACAATAGGCTTTTTATTTCTGCCAAGAACTATATTTCCACAACTGATATCATACAAAAAGAAAGCAAGCGCACAAAGCAAAGCAAATCCAAAACCTGCAATCTTACATACTTTTTCAGAAATAAAGTCTGGTTCTTCGTGTCTTAATACGGTTCCAGTATCGTACAAGGTTGTCTGGGCTGGTCTAAGACCTGTAATCTTTACAAGCTTCTCCCCTTCACTCACATAATCAAGTTTGTGGGCATAAGAAGCAATAACAGCACGGTCATTCTGCAATGCCGCCAGCTCAAGAGAAAGCTCGCTGTTAATATTCTGAATATCAGAAGTCTGTCGGCTAATAAGCCGTTTCTGTTCTTCCATCTTATTATAACAATGCAGGCTGTTCTGCCCGAAAGTCATCGAAAGAAGAACGTATACGAAGGTTCCTAAAAATATTGCTGCCAAATACTTTGCACGATTCATAGATAATTTACTTATCGGCAACAATTTCTGTTTTCTGAAATGAAAAGATGTGTTATAATAGAAAAAGAATATAGTAAATATAACTGTTTTTTTTGACCTTATATGCCGATAAATAAATAGTATATTACTATCCGAATGAGAGGAGCTATATGAGTAAATCTGATGACAATACAAATGAACTTGAGAGTTACGGCGTCTGGGTTAAGAATTCCGGTAACAGTGAAAATACAGAAAACCCGTCAGACCCATCGGATGAACTGAATCTTGATGATGTAAATTTGGATTTACCTGATTTTGACGACTCCGACTTTTCTGATATGTTCAAAGATCAGCCCCTGTCTACAGACGAAGCTGCTCTTGATGATTTTGGAAGTGAAGATGATACAACGCTCAGCACAGATGAGCTTGCAAATATAACAGACGGCTTTGAAGTTGAACAGGTTGATGCTCCAGCCGAAAGTGATGACCTTGATTTGGGAGACTTTGATATTCCGGATTCAACAGAAATTGAAGAAGAAGCTGCTCCTGATTTTGAAATTGAAGAAAGTACAGAAAGTACAGAAAGCACAGATGATTTCTCAATTGATTCAGATGAAACTCCAGCTTCTGAAGAAATCTCTTTTGATACTGATATTCCTGATTCAACTTCAGAAGAACTTAATTTTGATATCGACGATATAAATACAGAAGAAACTGCCTCAGAAGATTCTACAGAAGAAGTAAGTTTTGACATTGGTGAAGACCAGCCTGCTACAGAAGAAGTAAGTTTTGAAGATGATTCTGCATCTACAGAATCTGATGCAACAGAAGAGTTTTCAATTGGTGAAGACGAAGAAATCTCCCTTGATGACTTTATGGATGGAGGTTTCTCAGACGAATCTGTTGCAGCAGGAAACAATGGTTACGAAGCAGGTGCAGAACCAGCAGTTTCTTCAGATACAGAAGAACTTTCTCTTGATGACTTTATGGATGGAGATTCGTTTGAAACAGCTCCAGCAGAAGCCAAAGAAGCTGAAGAAATTGTAGATGAAGCTCCTCTTGATATGGACATCAGTTTTGATGATTCAGCAGACAGTGTAGAAACAGAAGACAATGTTTCTCTTGATATTTCAGATGACGATGATGATTTAGACGATGATACTGAAGATTCTACAGAAGTAGAAACAGAAGAAGTTTCATTGGATGACTTTGGTTCAAGCTTTACTGCAGAAGAGACTTCTACCCCATCAGTTCCAGCTTCTGACGAAAATATTAATACTGAAGATGTAGATCTTTCTGACTTTGGTATTGATGCAGATGCTGAAGAGACTCCAATTGTACAGGACGTAGAAGAAGCCAAGAATAAAGAAAAAGTAGTTGATTACGAACTTTCTGTTGGTGATGAAAACACCGCTTCTGCTCCTGTTGTAAACGAAATCAAATCTGATACTGTTGAAGAAATTGAAGAAGTTCCTCCTGTTGCAGAAAATACTAATTCAACTCCAGTAGACAATTCACTTTTACAGCAGATTGTTTCTGAGCTTTCAAGTCTTAAAGACGAAATGAACAAGCTCAAATCTAATCTTGCTGAAATAAAAACCCAGGAATCTTCTGGCTCTGGTGCAGGAGCCGCAATTGCCGCTGGTGCTGCAGGTCTTGCAGCAGGTGCTGTAATCGCAGCTGCAACTTCAGAAGCAGATGAAATTCCAGAAGCTAAGGATGAAGGCGGATTCTTCAGCGGTGATGATGAAGATGAAACAATTGCCCTCTCCTTCGATGAACTTGATAACATCATGAACACAGCTGAGTTCGGAGATACTGTTGAAGCAGACAGTGCTTCAGAAGATGATACAGCTGCTGCTGAAACTGAAGAACCTGTAATTGATGATACAATTTCTGAAGAACCAGTTATCGAAGAAACTTCTGTGGATATTGATGAATCAGAAGCTTCAGAGGAAACTGTTGAAGGCTCCGTAGAAGAAAGCCCTGTAGAATCTGATGCCACAATTACAGAAGATTTTGTTGCTGAAAATACAGAAATTGAAGAAATAGCAGATACTTCAGATGACACAGTTATTGAAGAATCAATTATTTCATCAGAAGTTGAAGCAACTGAGGATACAGAAGATTCAGTTGAAAGTGAAATTGAAAATGCAATTTCGAACGAAACAGATACTTCTCTTGATGACATTACATTTGATGAAGATCAGCCAGAAAGCTTCGACTATAAAGATGAAAAACTTGAAGAACCTGAAATTGACGAGTTTATTCCGGATGGAAATGACGAACTTTATGAAAATGAAGAACTTCCAGACGAGATTTCAATTCCAAAGACAGATGACCTTCTTGTTGAATCAAACTCTTCTGACTTCATGGATTCTGTAAAAGAAACAACAGAAGAAGAACAGGCTGGCGCTGAATTTGTAGCAGAAGAAGCAGATGAAGTTGATACAATCGATCTTCCATCTGAACTTCCTGATTCTATAAGCGATGAAGAAGTTGATGCTGATGTAACTGAAGAATCAGAAGAAATTACTGAAGACAATGTTGAAGATACAATTGTTGATTCTGTTGAAGAACCGGTAGATGATGACATTCCAACAGTAGACAAACTTCTTAGTGACGAGCCTGAAAGTGTTGAAGAACCTGTTATTGAAGAGGAAGAACCTTTTGCAGACGAAACAATTTCAGGAGCTTCTTTTGCAGAGGTTGATAATCTTGATAACAACCTTTCAGAAAGCAACCTTGCCTACCTCGACAAGAATGAAAGTGATGGAGTTTCTGATACTTTAGCAAATGCAGATCTTAAGCAAGATATCAAGTCTGTTCTCCTTTATATGGATCAGCTTCTTGAAAATCTTCCTGAAGACAAGATTGTTGAATTTGCAAAGTCTGACGAATTCGTAACTTATAAGAAGCTCTTCAATGAATTAGGACTTTCTTGATATGGGACTTCTTTCACGAGCCACAACCCTGGATACAGCAAAAGCGCTTCCAGGGCTGGCTTTTTCTGATTTCATAAATAAACATTCATTAAAAATCTGTGCATTACTCGAAAAAGAAAATCCAAACTACAACGTAACTAACAGTATTGGTTTTGATGCACATTCTATACTATGTGCTTCTTCTACCGCTGATTTCTGGAATGGAATCTGCCCAGCCCAGGGACAAATCTACAATTTTTCAGGCTCAGATAAGAATCAGCTTTTACAGCTTTTTTCTTTTGACTTAAAAGATAATCTTCAGGAATTTTCTGTTTACAAAAATTCACAGGATAAAATACTTTTATATGCGGGAAAACTAACTTCAGAAGCTGCAAGTGATTTTGAAAAAGTTTGTAATGACCAGCATAAGAATAATATTGAAAGATTTAATTCTCTCATAAAAGATGGTTCAGTTGTACTTTTATATAAGATTGAATTTTTGGATGCTGTAAAGGCCTTTTTTGAAACAGAATGCAAAAATACAGTTCTTTCTTTTGAGGCATTCTTATCAGCTTCTGCAAATGAAATATACAACAGATTTGCCTGCCGATATAATATTTCTGATACAACAATCAAGAATAATTCTTACTCAATTAAGACTGTAATTTTTACAGACAAGGCTTATTCCGTTGAATTAATTACTAAACATCTTACAACAAATCTTAAAGAAGTATTTAATGACTTTGCAGGGCAAATAAATATCTCATATTCAGGAATTGCAGATTCGTGTGAATCAATTAAATCTTTTTTGCAGGCGGAATAATTTTGAAGATTACAATTCAAAAAGCAAAAAACGGAGAAGATACTGCAACAGCAGACGGTCATTTTCTTCATTCAAATTATGCCCCTGTAAAAGAAGCCCAGCGATTTGTTGAAAATCTTAAACTCCCCTACAATCCTTCTTCTATTATAATTACAGAGCCTGGACTTTCTTATATCATACCTTTTATAAAAGAAAGATTTGCAGGAGTTAGAATTGGAGTTATCAGATATACTCAAGATTTTTCTACCTACAATACAGATTTTGATTTTGTATTAAATTATTTTGAACATAAAGATTTTGAAGCATATCTGGAAAATACATTAAACGAAGAAGAACTGCTAACTTATAGCTTTATAAGCTGGCCTGCTTCTGCTTCAATTTTTGCAGAAGAAGATAAAATAGTCTGGAACGCAATTAAAGCTGCAATGCTCAGGGCAAAAACACTTTTAATTACCAGACAATATTTTGAAAAGAAATGGTTTTTGAATTCCTGCAATTTTCTTAAATATACAAAAAACACAATCAGCTTTAATACACCTGTAAATAAAGATGTACTGATTATTTCTTCAGGCCCAAGTCTTAATCCATTTATCAGGACAATTAAAGATAATCAGGAAAAGTTTTTTATTATCTGCCTTTCTTCTGCAATTTCAGTCTGTCTTAAAAATGGAATAAAACCAGATCTTTGTATGACTACGGATGGTGGCTACTGGGCAGGACAACATTTAAAGAGCCTTTACAAAAACTCCATTCCACTTGCAATGCCTGCAGAAGGCTATTGTCCTAAAAAACTTCTTTCTTCATTACTGATACTTCCTCTTGATTATGGAGACGGACTTTCTTCTGAATTTATTAAGAGCCAGAAACTTGTTACTAAAAAGGCTGTTCGAAATGGAACCGTAAGCGGCACTGCCCTTTTTTTTGCTGCAAACTATTTTACAAAAAATATCTATCTTTGTGGAATGGATATGGCAAACCAGAAAGGCTTTCAGCATGCACAGCCTAATCAGCTGGAAGCAAACAATGCAAAAACTGATAACCGTATAAGAAATAAACTTACAAGATTATCCAGAGCAGAACTAACAAAAGGTAGTCTTGATATTTACAAAGACTGGTTTGTAAATCACCCGCTTAATACAGAAAATAAAAAAGTCTGCAGACTGATTGAAGAAAAAGATAGAAAAAACTCTTTAGGTTGGATTGCAGATATTAATCTTAAAACTTTTGAAAATGAGATCTTAAATATTAAATATTCTGAAAAAATTAATTATATTGAAACAAATTATTCATTTGATTATGACGCTATAAAACTTTTTGAAAATCAGGCTTCTGTTGAAAAATGGAAAAAACAGTTATTTCCTTTGGACTTTGTACAATTATCTCATAATCCATCAAATACAGAAGTAAGTGGAAAAATTGAAAAGGAATGGGATGCACTTAAAAAGAGTGCTGAAAAAATCTTTTTATGAAAATTTACAAAGGCTTTGAAGAAGCCAGAAACGGCAGCAGAATCCCAGTATTTCTCAGTGGAAGGACGATGGAGTCCAGATATAATCCTCAGCGTGATGCAGAAAATCTTTTATGCTCTATAGCAAACGAAGGAACTTATAACTTTTATGTAGTCTTAGGAATTGGAAGCGGACTTTTTATAAAACTTTTATCTGAAAAAAATCCCCACGCCGTGATTCTTGCGCTGGAACTTTATGATAAAGATATAGATTTCCTTTTACAAAATGATTATGTAAAGACACTTTCAAAAAAAGACAATATTATTTTTACTTCCTTAAACAATCTTGAAACCAATTTAACTCAGAATTATCTTCCTGCAAAATATGGAAACCTTAAAATAATTGAACAGAGAGCCTGGGTTAATGAAAATGCAGAACATATAGAAAGCATAAATTCTATTCTCAAAAAGACCCTTGGAATAATTTCTGCAGACTATTCTGTTCAGGCTCATTTTGGAAAAATCTGGAATTCAAATATAATGAACAATGCTTTTCTTGCTGAAAAATATTGCAGGCAGAATTATTTATCTTTTACTAAAGATATAATTAATAAAACTGCCGTAATTGTTGCTGCAGGACCTTCTCTTGATAAATCAATTTCAATTTTAAAAAAACAGGATTCACAAGAAAAGTATTTTATAATTTCAACAGATACAGCCTCCCAGACTCTTATACAAAATCAGATTATTCCCCAGGTAATTATTTCTATAGACGGTCAGTCTGTTTCCTATAATCATTTTATAAAGAAAACTGAAGGCTGCAAGGAAAGCTTATATTTATTTGATTTATGTGCAAACTCTTCTGCAGCGAAAAACCTTCTTCAGAAAGGCTATAAAGTTGATTTTTTCTGCAGCGGCCACCCTCTTTCCACCGCAATTAATTCTGTAAATCATAATTATTTTCCAACGCTTTTTTCCGGGGCTGGTACTGTAACTATTACCGCCCTTGACCTGACCATTCAAAGCGGCTTTAAGGATATAATTATACTTGGCGCTGATTTTTCATATATAAATGGTAAGGCTTATGCAGCCGGAACCTATCTTGATACTTTATATAATCAAAAAGCATCAAAACTAAAACAGACAGAAGAAGTATTTTCTAAGCTTATGTACAGGACAGAACTGAAAGAAATTTCATCAAATATTAAAACAACTCAAATCCTTGAAGCATATAAAACTTCAATGGAAAAATACCTGGAAAGTATTAATATTTCTTTTTCTAAAGAAAATGATATTTATAAACTTAGCTATATAGGCATTCCCAAAAATCAGGGGCTCTTTTATTATTCTGCAGATAATTCAAAGACTCATGATTTTTCTATAAAATCATTCTTTTCTAAATTTAATAATGCAAATAGTCAGGAATCAGAAATTATTCTATTACCTTATATAGCCTGGCTCCGCAATAATTCTAAATATAAAAACCTTTCCTACAGTGAATTACAAAAACTTGCTTTAGGTAATATTGTAAGATATAATATATAATATGAAAAATCGATTTATCGTTATTTACACAGTTTTTGCTGCAGCCGTTTTTATTTTTTCAATCACTTTTTTCGGCTACAATTTATTTAATGAATATAATACAAATCAGAAAAAATCAGAATTAATGCCCAGGATGAAAATACTGCCGCATATTCGCAGGGAATAAAAAAGGCAGTTGGCGAGGCTGCTGATTATTCATTTATTCAGGTTAGAAGAAATAACGAAACTGTTGTTCTCTACCCTACAGGAAAAAGTCGTGAAGAAACAGTTTCTAAGCTTACAAAAAGCTACACTTCAAGCCTTACAGTAAATAAGCAGAATATAATCGTAGACTGCGATCTTTATCTGATCCGCCCGGATTCAATTTTCTATTTTGCCCGCATTTCATTCCTTATGATTTTGATTATTACAATCATCACCATAATAATGATTATCTATCTGAATCTTTCTTCTGCAAGTTCTGATGTAGTTTCAATTGAAGAAGAAGAAGTTATTGCAGAATCTGAATCTGATTCTAATTCTGATTCAGAGACAGAATCTGAAGAAAAAGAAGACACTTCTGAAGTTCAGGCAGATGAAGAAATTATAGAAGTAAGCGAATCTACAGAAAGCGAAGAAACTGCAGATACTAATAAGGAAATCCCAGATTATTTTGAAGAAAACAAAATATCAGAGGAAAATACTGATGAAGAAGTTATTGAAGAAGAAAAAAATTCTGAAGTAACTCCTGAAGAAGTAAAAGCAATTTTTGCAGAACCACTTACAGATCAGCAGGCCGCAGAAGCTGCTGAAGCTGCAAAAGAAACAGAACCTGCAAAACTTCCTCTTGATGAAGTAATGCCTGCCCGAGACTCTTCTAATGAACCGGCTGGTCTTTTTAATCCTGATACAGGAATCGGCTGGGAATCTTACCTTCTTACAAGACTCAATAATGAAATTGAAAGGGCAACTGCATCTGAAATTGATCTTTCTCTCTTTATAATTAAATTGTCTGCAGTTGAAAAAGGCAGCGAAGTTTATAAAAATGTCTGCAATTATCTTTCAATCATCTTCCAGTTTAAGGATCTTCTTTTTGAATATAAAGA
>SFOB01000153.1 GCA_004554075.1 Treponema sp. | reverse complement strand
CATATATTACAATCATTTAGAAATTGTTCAGCAATGACATTCAGAACTTATTGGACATCCTCTGATTGTTGCAAAGTAACTATAGAATTGCCCGCTCACTCGGGCGCAACAATCAGAGTGTTTTTGCCCACGAAACCGTTTCTTCGCGCAAACTTTACTTAAATTATTTATAATGCGCTTGCCCTGTCTCAATTATTCTCTCTTATTGAATAAATACTTAGTTTTTTGTATACTGATGTTGTTTTACAAAAAAAAAGTGCATATTTATACAAAAATGGAGGCTCGTCTATGAACGAAAACAGTCAGAACTCAAATTTTATCGACAAACTTTCAAAACTTACTGTGGACAACGATCCCATAGATCCAGCCCTTTATGAAAAATTCAATGTCAAGCGCGGACTTAGATATGCGGACGGACGCGGAGTTTTGGTCGGACTTACAAAAATCGGAGATGTTGTAGGATATTATATCGATGAGTCTGGAAACAAAGTCGCCATTCCTGGAAAACTGATTTACCGTGGATATAATGTTGAGGATATTGTAGAAGACGCGGAGCTTCATCATCAGTTTGGATTTGAGCAGTGCGTTTATCTTCTTTTGTTCGGACAGCTTCCTACTCAGTCGCAGCTGGATGAATTTTCAAGTTTCTTGGGAAGCCTAAGGTCTCTTCCTGAATATTTTACAGAAGACATGATAATGAAAGCGCCTTCAAGCGATATTATGAATAAAATAGCGCGCGGAGTTCTTGCCTCATATTCTTATGATCCAGATCCTGAAAACCGCGATGTTGCAAATATTCTTCGCCAGTGCATAGAGCTTATTTCCCGCTTTTCCACATTGGCCGCTTATGGCTATCAGGCAAAACGCCGCTATTATGATGGAAAAAGTATGTACATCCATAATCCGCTTCCAGAGCTTAGCACTTCTGAAAATTTCCTGCGCCTTACAAGAAACGATAAGAGCTATACTCGTCTTGAAGCTGAAATTCTTGACCTTGCGCTTATTCTTCATGCCGAGCACGGTGGTGGAAACAACTCTTCTCTTACAATCCACGTAGTTTCATCTGCGGACACAGATACTTATTCCGCTGTTGCCGCCGCGGTTGGCTCTTTAAAAGGCCGCCGCCATGGTGGAGCGAATATCCGCGTTATAGAAATGATGGACAATATCAAAGAAAATGTAAGAGACTGGAGCAACGAAAAGGAAATAGAGGACTATCTTTATAAAATCGGGAAAAAAGAAGCCTTCGACCGCACAGGACTTATCTACGGACAGGGGCACGCCGTCTATACAATCAGCGATCCGCGTGCAATTCTTCTAAGAAACAAGGCTGCAGAACTTGCAAAGGAAAAGGGCTGCGAGGAAGAATTCAATCTTTACACTTCAATAGAACGGCTTGCTCCGGAAATTCTTTATGAGCTTCATGGACAAAAAAAGCGCATCTGCACAAATGTTGACTTTTATTCAGGCTTTGTTTATTCAATGCTTGGAATTCCGCGTGAGCTTTACACTCCTTTGTTTGCCATTGCGAGAATTGCCGGCTGGAGCGCGCATAGAATTGAAGAGATTGTCGCAGGAAAACGCATTTACCGCCCGGCATATAAAAATGTCGCAGAAGAGCGTGAGTATGTTCCAATGGAAAAACGTAAATAAAAAATACATTACTGATGACAAAATTCAAAAATTTGTTGACAACTCGATATAAATTTTATTATCTTTTTCATCAGATAGGAAAATGAAATGAGCAAAGAAAAACATCATCACCACGAGGAACACAAGCACGAAGAGCATGAAAAAGTTCAGAATGCCGTAGCTCAGGAGAATGAAAAAAAAGAAAATGCGGAAGTTCAGGAAGAAAAAACTCTTTCCGCAGAAGAAAAAATTTCAGAGCTTGAAAAGCAGATTGACGGACTGAAAAAGGAAAATGCTGACTTAAAAGATCAGGTTTTGCGCCGTGCTGCTGATTTTGACAACTACAGAAAAAGAGCGATTCAGGAAAAGCAGGAAGCCTTTGATTTTGCAAACACAAATTTGCTAAAGGATCTTCTTGAAAGCCTTGATAACTTTGACCGCACTGTCGAAGCCGCGGCTACTGCCACAGATCCAAAGTCTATTGCTGATGGCGTTACAATGATAAACAAGAACCTCATCAGTATGCTTGAGAACAAGTACAATCTTGTTTCTTACGGTGTTGCAGGCGATGCGTTTGATCCGGATATTCATGAAGCCATTGGCTCTTCTCAAGACCCGGTAGCTTCTCCTGTTCTGAAAGTAGTTTATCTGAAAGGCTATAAACTCAAGAACAGAGTTATTCGCCATGCAAAAGTAATGGTGAGTATGCCGGACGGAACTGTAAATCCGCCGTCAGAAGAAAAGAAAGAAACTGAAGAACAAAAATAGTTTCTTCAGGAAAAGATAAATTGAATATAAAAAGAGGTAAATATTATGGGTAAGATTATTGGAATTGACTTGGGAACAACAAATTCTTGCGTCGCTGTAATGGAAAACGGCGAGCCTGTTGTAATCCAGAACTCAGAAGGCGGACGCACAACACCTTCAATCGTTGGTTTTACTGCAAAAGGAGACCGCATTGTTGGTCTTCCTGCAAAGAACCAGATGGTTACAAATCCAAAAAACACAATTTATTCTATTAAACGTTTTATCGGACACCGCTACAACGAGCTTTCTGGTGAAGCAAAGCTTGTTCCATACACTGTAAAAGACCACGGTGAAGATGTCCGTGTTGAAGTTGAAGAAAACGGAGCAAAGAAGGAATACAGCCCTCAGGAAATTTCAGCGTTTATTCTTCAGAAAATGAAGAAGACTGCGGAAGATTATCTTGGCGAAACGGTTACAGAAGCTGTAATTACAGTTCCTGCTTACTTTAACGATGCTCAGCGTCAGGCTACAAAAGATGCTGGTAAAATTGCTGGTCTTGATGTAAAGCGTATTATCAATGAGCCTACAGCAGCATCCTTGGCATTCGGATTCAACAAGGATCAGAAGCAGGAAAAAACAATCGCGGTATACGATCTTGGCGGCGGTACATTTGATATTTCAATTCTTGAGCTTGGCGACGGTGTTTTCGAAGTAAAATCTACAAACGGAAACACTCACCTTGGTGGAGACGACTGGGACCGCTGTGTTGTAAACTGGCTTATTGAGCAGTTCAAGGCTGATACTGGAATCGATCTTTCAAAGGACAGCATGGCTTTGCAGAGACTTCGTGAAGCTGCTGAAAATGCAAAGATTTCTCTTTCAAACCAGACAACAACTGAAATCAACTTGCCGTTTATTACAGCTGATGCCACAGGTCCTAAGCACTTGCAGAAAACTTTGACACGTGCCCAGTTTGAGCAGATGACAGACCATTTGTTTGAAGCTACACGCGAGCCTTGTATGAAGGCCATGAAAGATGCTGAAATTACACCTGATAAGATTGACGAAGTTCTTCTTGTCGGCGGTTCAAGCCGTATGCCAAAAGTTCAGGAAATTGTAAAGTCAATTTTTGGAAAAGAAGGAAGCCGTGCTGTTAACCCGGATGAAGCAGTTGCAATTGGAGCTGCAATTCAGGGCGGTGTTCTTGCAGGCGATGTAAAAGATGTTCTTTTGCTTGATGTTACACCTCTTTCTTTGGGAATCGAAACAATGGGCGGAGTCTTTACTCGCCTTATCAACCGTAACACAACAATTCCTACAAAGAAGAGCCAGGTTTTCTCTACAGCGATGGACAATCAGACTGCTGTAAGCATCCATGTTCTTCAGGGTGAGCGCGAAATGGCAGCCCAGAACAGAACTTTGGGTAATTTTGACCTTACAGGAATTCCTGCGGCACCTCGTGGAGTGCCTCAGATTGAAGTTACATTCGATATTGATGCGAACGGAATTGTCCATGTAAGCGCAAAGGATATGGGAACTGGTAAAGAGCAGCATATTCAGATTACTTCTTCAAGCGGACTTTCTGAAGAGGAAATCAACCGTATGGTAAAAGATGCCGAGGCAAATGCCGATGCCGACAAAAAGAAAAGAGAGGCAATCGATGCAAAGAACGAAGCTGACAGCCTTGTTTATGCAACTGAAAAATCTCTCAAGGATATAGGCGACAAGATTTCTGCTGACGAAAAGTCAAAGATTGAAGCATCAATGAACGAACTTAAGGAAGCTCTTAAGGGCGATAATATCGATGACATCAAGGCTAAGGCTGAAAACTTGAAGCAGGCTTCTTACAAGATGGCTGAAGAACTTTACAAGTCTCAGGCTGCACAGCAAC
>SFOB01000011.1 GCA_004554075.1 Treponema sp. | reverse complement strand
TTTCAAAGACAGATCTTCCATGAAGCTGTGTCATGATGCTTTCCTTAAAGCAATGTTCCCACTCTTCTGAAACTCATCATAATCAAGAACTTCACGGATTGAATCCTTATTGATAACTTTTGTCTCTCCGGTTTCAATGTCCTTAAAAAGAAGCTGTCCGCCTTTTCCAAGTATGATTACAGGAAGTTTTTTATCATCACTGGAATTCAGAACTTCAAGAAAGTCCACAATATCCTTCAGGAACCTGCCTCTCCAAAAGAATCACCATGTCCGAAATCACTTCCGAAAATTCACTTCTTGCTATCATTTTTATTTCCTCCCGTTTTATATTTCTTTCTAAGCTCTTCTTCCGGAACTCCAAGTCCCGTAAGGAACTTTATGTCGTTTTCCGGAATCTCAAATTCTTCAGGATTCTCAAGCGCATCCTTGAAATCCTCATCCGCTAAAAGCTGCTCTGCCGTAAAGCCGTCGCTCATCTCTGCCATGACGTACCATGCAATCTTAGAAACAGCATCATGAATCCGCACCCATGTCTTTTCTGAGATAGACTTCTGGGAATGAAGCTTTGTGTAAGCCTGGCTTAGCGTAAGCTCCTTGTTCTCAATCTGCTGTCTCATCTCCTCGTCAGCGTTCTTTTCAACGCTTATGGCCCGCTCTGCAGTCCTCTTTGAAATCCCAAGGCTCTTTGCAATGACATCTGCCTTGTATCCGCTTGACTTCTTTACAAAATCACATTTTGAAAGAATCGCGACATTCCTCAAAAGCTCGTCCCCGTCAAGATTCCGTCTGTTTACCTGAAGACCAAGAACATACTTGTAAGTCTCATCAAAAGTCTTGAAGTTATGCTCGTAAACCGGAAGAGAAGTAATTCCTGCCTTCCTGCTTGCTGTATATCGGGTATACCCGTCTATCAGATACTTGTGTCCATCCTCAGTAAGCCAAATATGAACCGGCTGGCTTTCATCAAAACCTGAATCCTTCATGGACTTAACGATACGCTCAAGGACTCCACCATCAATATTGTACAGAGCCTTAAAATCCGGATGCTCTTCTATATCTTCTATAAGCATCATGCGGCTGAACTTCTTCCGCCCGTCCGCCATTGGAACATCATTTCCCGCCGCAACCATATTCAGAGTTCTCAACATCAGAAAACCTCCACGACGGTGTTCTGGTCGTATATGTCATTCACAAGATCATTTACCCCGGAGGCAAGGCGTGCACACCCTTTATAAAGGCTTCGCACGCTGCACATCTGATCCAGGTTTGTATAACGGTCCATAAAACGTGTGTCCGGTAAATGCGCGGTAAGAAGGTTATCAAGCCCCTTCCGGTACATGGAAAGGACTAAGTTCTGAAGTGAACTCGGTGACTTTGAGTACTGCTCGCTCCAGTGATTAAAAAGAAAGTAGAGGTTTTTCACCTGGTCCGGCATGACAGTCTGCATCTTTGATAAAAGGCAGACCGACATGTTGTAATTGTATTCAGTGAAAGCGACAGGGCTTAAAATGAGGTCAGCCGCCATAAGGGCTCCAGACACGATGTTATCCCATGTAGGAGATGTATCGATAAGGATGTCATCAAAGCCTTTTGCCGAACGGAGAATTGTCTTTATTTCAAGGCTCTCCATTGACCTCTGATCCAAAAGCTTGAGGCTTGAAGGAACGACATAAACATTCCCACGTCTGGACTGAACTATGTTCTTTTCATCAATTTTTCCACGAGAAAAAGCGAGCGATACGTTCTGGCGTTCACAAATCTCACCGATCCGGCCTATCCCTAACGTATAATAGACTGTAACTGTGTTGTTCAGATCTGTATCCACAACCAGAACTTTTCGCCCGCGGGCTGCAAGATTATTGGCCAGAAGTAGAACTACAGACGACTTTCCTACGCCGCCTTTGATGCTTGAAACAGTAATGACCATAATCTTTCAGCTCCTTATCAGAAAGCGTTTAACCGAATCTGCCTGCCCAAATTTGAAGTTAAAGGAAAACCTAAACTAGCAACGCCAGCCACATAAGGTCTCTCACACTGTCGGCATTTGTGCTCCCTGATGATTCAAAGCATAGGGCAGAAAAAGAAAATCCGATATGCAAAACACAGGGTAAAAAAGTCAAATTTCAGATTAAAAAAGGTAAATTTTGGTCACAAAAAGGCAACAGTCAGTTTTCAATTCAAATTTTCCATAGAGGACGAAAAATCAAGTTATCCCCTCCCCTCTTTATTTTTCGTATTCACATTGTCTATTTTGCATAGTCTTTGTATATAGTTTGTTTATTCTTTGCATAGTGTTTGTATTTACTTTGTTAATTTTGTCTAGTGTATTTCTATACACTATAACAAGTTAGAATGGCGTAAATTTTAATGCTTCCAGAATGAAATATTCCGTACAGATACACGTAAAAAGACTGAATTTTGACGATTTTACGTATTACTTTTTTATATACTTTGTTTATACATTTAATATACTTTTGTTTATAGTTTGTCTATATCTTGTTTATTTTATGTATATATTTTTGTAATACTTTGTTTATTTTGTCTTGCATTTTGCTAATACATAGTCTATAATGTATATAACGTATAAACAAAGTTTAGAACATTGAGGTGGGATAAAAAATGAAAACTTACACATTTGCCATTCAGAAAGGTGGCACCGGAAAAACTTCTGTTTCAGTTTCAGTAGCCGTAGAACTTGCAAAACTTGGTCGCACAATCTTAATCGATGCCGATCCTCAGGGAAATACAACCGACTGGATGAACCTCCCGAAACTCGAATATGAACTTTCAGATGTTCTCTCTGACAAGTGCACAATCAAAGACGTAATCCAGCCGACACAGGTTGAAAACCTCTTCATCATTCCGACAGCAGGAATTGACGGCGGACTTAGAACCTACCAGGAAACAATCGCACAGAAAGAGCAGTTCAAGCTCGCACAGCTTAAAAACGAACTTTCAGCAGCATTCGACTACTGCGTAATCGATACATCTCCGGCATTCGGTGCCCTTGAGGAAAGCTGCTTTATCGCAAGCGACGAAGTTATCAACGTCCTTAAGCTTGACCGCTTCAGCTATGACGGACTTAAAACTTTCAAGACAAACCTTGAGGCCATGAAAAAACGCTACGACAACTGCTATGGGG
Source organism: Treponema sp. (assembly GCA_004554075.1). GTDB lineage: Bacteria > Spirochaetota > Spirochaetia > Treponematales > Treponemataceae > Treponema_D. Next base: position 41,601 of record SFOB01000011.1, on the reverse strand, counting down.
TCAGCGTTACAGGAAAACCTTATCTTAAAAAACTCGTTTTGAACGAGAACAACAACGCAATCGCACAGTGCCGTGACCTCGTTGCCCAATACAAGGCTCTTGAACCAAGCGGATTTGAGATTTTCGTTATTCCGACAGACACAGGCTTCAGAAAAGCCCAGACAACTTCAGTTCCAGTGCAGGCCATGACAGGCACAAAGAAAGACACACTGGAAGCTCTTTCTCAGATTGCAGAAGCACTCAAATAGGGTAGGGGAGGATAAAAATGCAGAAAGTACAGCCGGCTAAAAATAATTTTGACATGGACTTCTTGAACGGTTTTAATAAACAAATCGGAGGAACAACCCCTGCTGCTGCTCCTGTTCAGAGCGCACCAGTAGCCGTTCATGAAGAAGCCGTAACAGAAATTGATCCGACATCTAACATCGAATCAGACTTTGATGCATCAGACATCAGCATTGATGATGACGTTCCCGTATCAAAGACAATCAAGGCAACCCAGATTGTTGTCCGCACGACAGAAAAAGAGCGTGAAGCCCTGAAGGCATATTTTATGAAGCACGGAGTATCTCTATCCAAGGGTATCAAAATTGCTATAAAATATCTTGAACAGCAGGAGAAAAAAGGACTTGTACATTTTTCTGATATAGGTCTTTACTAGGAGCGAAGACCATGGACGAAAATAAAAGTAACTTACCCGCCACGACAAGGAAGGGTACTCTCAAAAACAACGAAGACAACGGCAAGTTCTTTAAGTTTCCGAACAGCCCGGCATCCAACACAATGATTAATGTTGTGAGCCATGTGGGAAACCTTGAGACATTTGCAAACCGTCTTGAACAGAACAGCCATTCCTCACAGCTCGAATTTTTCACGCCTCCGGAAGGAACATCAAAAAACCTCAGCGAGCGCGTTAAATATTCGACAGACAATACAGAAACCACAATCCATCTTGATAACATCGACCTTTTCACAAAGGCAAACAAGCCTCTCAAGAAAATCCTGACTTACACCCTGGTAAAGCTCAGTAAGGAAAATGTTACTGAGAACCTTGACCGCGATATAAGCATTAAGTTCCCTCTTGAAGACTTCGTAGAACTCGGATGTTACAAGACATTGAGAACTGCTCGTCAGGCTTTCAACCAGGCAAAGAACCCGCTCACAAGTATCAAGATTGAAGGTGTAGTACGCGACAAGAAGGACATGAGGCAGATAACCGAAAGCGGAATTGAAGTTCTCTTTACCGGTGCCCATATCAAAAACGGAATCGTCGAAATCTTTCTGAACAAGCGAATCAACTGGGATTTGTTTGCGCTACAGTATTTCTCAATTCTTCCGAAAAGCTATTTCTCGCTTTCCGACAATGCGGCTGATACACTTCTTAATATTTTCATGCTCGCACGAAAACGCCTTAACGACATTGGAAGGAACAAGTTCTTCACCATCAGCTTCAGGACTCTGCAGCAGATCCTTGAGCTTCCGGATGAATCTTCGACAAAGAACCCGGGCCGCGATATAAAGGAGCCGATTCTTAATGCCCTGAACGAAGTTTCAAAGATTGAGGACGGGGATATCGTAATCGAGCCGATTTTCAACACAAACGGAAACATCATTGAGTTCCTTGAACAGGGATACGCCAAGATTCACCTGCACAACGAGTATCTTGAATACTTTGATGACCTTGCAAAAACAAAGAAAAACAAGATTGAGAACACGATGAAAAAGAGGGAGGAAATCGCTGACAGGGCTAAGGTCAAGGACATGACAAACAAGCTTGAAAAGCAGAAAAAGTCCAAGAAAACTTCTTCGGAAGAAGAATAGCAAAAGTACTTTTTTACGTGGATATCTTCTATTAGTGGACCAGAAAAAGTCATATTCAGCGTGGGAGTTTTACAGATTTTGCGCCTGAAATGACTTTTTCGGTCAGAATTTTAATCTTTTTCTATATATAGCGCAAAAAGTCATATTTTACGTGGGAGAATATAGCAAAATCTCTATCAAAAAATATCTTATAACCTTTCTATTTTCTTGTAGTATATAAAGTTACAACTTTTTCTCATTTTTCAAAAAAGTCATATTTTACGTGGGAATAATCCAGAAAAAACAGCAAAAATAAGCGTTTTAACGGCATCCTTGTTTCTACATGAAAAAACAGTCGCCTTTGCCATATAAAAAAGTCATATTTTACGTGGGAGAAAGGTAAAAATCATCCAAATTTTTGGCAAATTCCAGGGATTTTTCGTTAAAAAAACCGGATTTTTGGGAAATCAGAGCGCATTTTGAGGCTGTTTTTCAGATGATTTTCAATTTTCGGTCAAAAAAAGCTCGTAAAAAGGGCAAAATTCAGCTCAAAATTTGTAATATTTTGCGTGGGAGAAACATGCCCAAAGTCATAATGGACGTGGAAGAAGGTATATTTAACGTGGAATTTGGATTATTTTGAGTGGAATTTGTCATATTTTACGTGGATTTAAAAGCAGTCTAAATCTTTATAATTAATGCATTTAACGCGCTTTTTAAATTCCTAAGAGCTTATATATAGCTTTTAAAGAGCTATATTGAATTCAAAGGGTGACGTATTGCAAATACGTCTAACCCGATTTATCTTAGACTTAAAGAAAAATTAGTTCAAATGGATACAGGGTGGGGACCAGATGAATCCAGAAGAAGCTAAAGAAAGTGCCAAGAGTCATCTCCTGGACTATCTTAACGCTAAAGGTATCAACACTTCAACAAATTTCTCATGTCTAAATCCGTCTCATGATGACAGGCATCCAAGCATGTCTTTTGATTCCAGAAGGAATCGATGTCATTGCTTTTCGTGCGGTGTGGATTACGACATTTTTGATGTTGTTGGCTTAGAGACAGGACTTACAGGAAAAGAACTGTTTGATCATGTTTACAAGCTTTATAACATCAGTGTTGATTACTCAGATTTTAATAAAAATCAAAACACTTCAAAATCCATTCCTCACCCAAAATCAAAAACTAAAATTGACATAAATAAAAAGTCTCAGAATGAGAACCGTGAACCTCTTACGGACTTCTTCGCAAAGTGTCATGCAGCTGTTGAAAAAACTGATTACTGGAAAAAACGCGGACTTTCTAAATCCATTGTTGATGCATACAACCTCGGCTATTGGGAAGAGAAAAAGCGTTTTGTGATTCCTACAGGTGAATTCAGCTACAATGCACGGGCAACGTGGGAAGCAGACAAGAAAGAGCGATACTTAAAACCAAAAGGACAGTTCGAGCTTTTTAACCTGAAAGCAATCCCACTTGCAGAGCAACCGGTTTTCGTTGTTGAAGGTGAGTTTGATGCCCTGAGCATCATTGAGGCCGGAGGAATTGCCGTTGCCCTTGGTTCGAGCAGTAACCTTCGCTTCATTGAGTTCCTGAAATCAAATAGGCCGAAGTATCCGCTTATCTTAGCCCTTGATAATGACGAAGCGGGTAGGGTAGGGGAGGCAAAGCTTTCCGATGAACTTACGAAGATTCAGGTGGAGTTTGTTGACGCAGATATCACCGGGGACTTCAAAGACGCAAATGAAGCCTTGATAGGTGACAGGGAAGTCTTTATCCAGAATGTTATGAATGCCCGTAACAATGTTTTGAGCCTTCTTGAAGAAAAGAGGCAGAAAGAAGAGCAGGCTTATTATCAGACCTCAGCGGTAAACGGACTTTCTGAATTTATTGCTGACATTGAAAAGAGGCATAACAGGGACTGCGTTTCAACCGGCTTTGAAAACCTTGATGAGATTTTAGACGGAGGATTCTATCCTGGTCTTTACATCATAGGAGCTATTTCTAGTCTTGGTAAGACAACGTTTGCGCTACAGGTTGCAGACAATGCAGCGAAGAAGGGTCAGGACGTTCTTGTGTTCAGCCTTGAGATGGGAAAGCAGGAATTGATTGCAAAATCTATCAGCCGCCTTTCATTTCAAAAATGCAAGAACTGGGGAAGTGACCTGGACTTTGCAACGACAACTCGAAACCTCATGAACGGAAAATCTTTGAACTCAAAAGAGCGTGTTGATTTTCTGAATGAATGCATCAAAGGCTATGCTGATTATGCAGGACGCATTTATTATCACATCGGTATCGGTGATATTGGTGTCGAAAAGATCAATGCAGTGATTGCCCGGCACATTAAGATTACAGGCCGGAAGCCGCTTGTAATCATCGACTACCTCCAGATTATTGCGCCTTTTGATATGCGTGCAACGGATAAGCAGAATACGGACAAGGCAGTTGTTGAACTTAAACGAGCAAGCCGTGACTATGATGTTCCGATTTTTGCAATTTCAAGCTTTAACCGTGAGAACTATACAAGCCCGGTAAACATAGCAAGTTTTAAGGAATCAGGAGCCATTGAATATACAAGCGATGTCCTTATGGCATTACAGTTCAAGGGCATGGATTACTTGAAAAAAGAGGACGGGAAGTACGAGGATGAAAAATCCAGAACTGCCCGGATAATTCAACTCAGAAACGAACAGGAAAAGAACGCTGAGATTCCGGGAAAAGCCCAGGAACTTCAGCTTAAGATATTAAAAAACAGAAACGGACGGAAGGGTGGGGTAGACCTTGAGTTCCATCCGATGTTCAACTGCTTTGAGGTTCCGAAGAAGAAAGTTGAGAACGGCGGCTGGACTTTAAGGACGAAAAAATAAAAAGGGGGGAGCTGAAAAACTCTCCGATGATTTATATGTTCTTTGACATCTTCTCTATTTCTTCTTTGTACATCTGCTTAAGTTCAGGTGGGTTCAAGATTTTTACTGCTGAACCGAAATGCAGCACCCAGAAAAGAGTTTCCTGCAGCTGGTTTGATTCGAAGCTCAGATAGACAGAACCGTCTTTTTCCTGATGGCATGTTTGATTTTTATGCCAGGTTCTTTCCAGAATATATGTGTTAATGGATTTATCAAAAACGAGCTCGATTTTTTTAACAGGAAACTCATTGTTCCAGACACCAAAGTTAGGGTCAATGTAGACTTTGCTCTCATAATCCGGATCTGGTTCAAACTCATCTAATAGCGTAATGTCCTTCATACGTGAAAGATTGTATGTGCTGTATTTATCGTGTTTGTGGCAGTAGCCTATGGCATACCAGTCACCTTTCTGGCAGTAGATTTTATAAGGATCTAGGCTGTGAGGAGTATGCTCGGTTGCCTTAATTGAGCGGTATCCGAAACTGATGGTCTTATGAAGTTTGATTGCTTCAAAGATTTTTGTGAAAACCTCAGATTCGATTGTCGGAAGCGGGTCAGAGATAAACTGAACGTTGTTCATAAGCGAAGTCTGAACCTGAATCTGGTTCGGAAGCATCTGGCTAATGGTGTCGTAAACCTTGTTGATTGTTTCCTTGAACGGAGTGTTGTCATATCGCTCAAGAAGAGGAAGGATTCCAGCCATTGCGACAAGCTCTCCTTCGCTTACAAGGACATTTTGTACAAAGAAGGTTTCGTCCGTATAATAATAGCCCTTTCTTAAGCGGTCATATTCAATCGGGGCATTGTAGTAAATCTTGAGTTCATCAATGTCGCGCAGTATTGTTCGGCGGGAAACTTCAAGTTCCTTCATCAGCCTTTCTACACTAGGGTAGGGGATGGACTGGATTGCTTTTTCAAGTTTTAGAAGCCTTAAAGATTTTACGTGGCTTTCGCGTTGCTGTTTTTCTTCACTCATAAAAACTATTCTACCATGGTATAAAAAAATTACAATGCCTTTTATTGGCACTTAACCGTATTATACTGTCTGTATAACGTGGAGGTGCCATGAAAATTTATCTTAGCGGAAAGATTACCGGCGACGCAAATTACAGACAGAAGTTTGGCTCAATGGAAAAGGAGCTTCTTTCTTATGGGTATGTGGTTTTTAATCCTGCCATTTTGCCGGATGGATTTGAATATGAAGATTACATGGATTTAGACCTTCTTATTCTTTCAAGATGCGATGCAATTTTCCTTATGAGGGACTGGAAGAACAGCCCAGGGGCAAATCGTGAATACGAAGAAGCTAAGCGCTTAGGTTTACGGATTCTTACTGAAGAAGATTTAAGAATCAGGAGAACTTTAGTTCAGCTTTGCAGGGATTCAAAAAGGATAGCTGAAGCTGAGGATTACGAGGAAGAAGGGAAGAGCTGGGCGGATAAGATAATCAAACTTTCTGATTACGTTGAGTCTAAAATTGCAAGTTTCAACCATTTTCTTAGTGAGGAAGATAATCTTCTGGAAGTTTTTGAATCTTTTGAGCCGGAGCTGAAGAAGTTTTTTATAGAAGAATTCATATCTGACAGTGACAAGCAGATAGAATATGACATGATAGATACTCTGCATGGGGCAGAGTTTGACGAGAAAGTAAGGCTTGCTCAGATGTACAGTACGACAGCTGAACTGATAGAGCTTTTTAAAGGAAAGATGGACAAAGCCGCTTAAAGCGGTGAAAATAGAAAGAGATGGCATTCAAGATTTTACGAAATGACATTACGAAAGTTCGCGCAGATGCGGTTGTGAATACCGCAAACCCTATACCGGTAATTGGAAGGGGTACGGATTCCTCCATTTATGAGGCAGCGGGCCGTGAACAGCTTCTTGAGGCAAGAAGGAAAATAGGGGTTATTGAACGCGGGCAGTCAATCTGGACACCGGCCTTCAACCTTAAAAAGCATAGCGTGAAATACATCATCCATACTTCCGGAGTTTTTTATCGAGACGGAAATCATGGAGAAAAGGAAATACTTAGAAGCTGCTATCAGACTTCACTTAACATAGCGGCCGAACTTAATTGTAAGTCGGTCGCAATTCCGCTCCTTGCAAGCGGAAACTATAGGTTCCCAAAAGACCTGGCACTTCAGATAGCTGTAGAAGAAATCAGTCGCTTTCTTTTGGAGCATGAAGTTGATGTTTTTCTTGTTGTATATGACGCAGAATCTTATAAAATCTCAGAAAAGCTATTTGATGACGTAGAAGACTTCCTTTTTGATAACCATGATGGTTATGAAGTTGAAGAAGAACACATACTATATAACAGAAGTTTTGATACAGTAATCGGCTCTCTTCCATCAGAAGGACTTTTTGAATCAGCCCGGTCGGTTCAGTTTGAACCAAGCTTTAGTGAAGAAAAGAAGATAGCACCGATAGATGTTGATGCCTTTATAAAAAGTTCAAAGGACAAACTCAATTTTCAGAACACGCTCATGCAGCTGATCGCAGAGCGCAAGGTCGATAATTCAGTCATTTATAAAAAGGCCTGTATCGATAAGAAGTTCTTTTCAAAAATTATCAGTAACAAAGACTATGTACCAAAAAAGCATACGGTAATGGCTTTGGGACTTGCACTGGAACTCCCACTTGAGGAATATGAAAAATTTCTGGCAAGTGCAGGATACGCCTTTATGCCTTCTAGCAAGTTTGACCTGATTATCAAATACTGCGTAATGAATAATATCTATAATCTTATCAATGTGGATGTCATTCTTGATGACCACGGTGAAGAGTGTTTTGCTCCTTCTTAAAAAAATAAAGATTTCGCCAAAATGGCGACCAGGTAATACCTGTTTTTCCGTATCATAAAGCCATTAAAGATAAGACCGCAGATGCGGCAAGGAGAATGGCTTATGAAGAAGGGACTTACAGAAATCGTTTTTATTCTGGACAAAAGCGGGTCAATGAGCGGGCTTGAAGCTGATACAATCGGAGGATACAACTCATTTCTGGAAAAGCAGAAGAAGGTAGAAGGAGAGGCATTTGTCTCTACAGTTCTTTTCAGCGATAGGAATGAAGTAATTCATGACAGAGTTCCGATTGAAAAGATTGAACCGATGAACGAAGAGCAGTATTCGGTTGGCGGATGTACTGCACTTTTGGATGCAATTGGTGGAGCAGTTCATCATATTGGAAACGTTCATAAATATGCCCGTGACGAAGACAGACCTGAGCATACAGTTTTTGTGATTACGACAGACGGTGAAGAAAATTCAAGCCGGGAATACAGCTATGAAAAAATCAAAAAGATGGTAAAACGACAGCAGGAAAAATACGGATGGGAATTCATCTTCCTTGGTGCAAACATGGACGCAATAGGGGAAGCCGGAAAGCTTGGAATCAGAAGCGACCGTGCTGTTCGCTATGAATGCGATGGGGCAGGAACCATACTAAACTATTCGGTTTTAAGTGAAACTGTTGGAAAACTGCGTTGCTGCGAAGCTGTTGCTGCAGACTGGAGCAAGGATATAACAGATCACTACAACAAGAAGAACAGGAAATAGGGGGAAAAAGTATGTTTGGAGCAATTTTGGGAGATATAATCGGGCAGCCGTATGAATTTGACAGAAGCCCAAAGACAAAACAGTTCCCGTTATTCTGTAAAAATCCAAGATTTACGGATGATACGGTTATGACAATTGCAATATGCGATGGAATTATGAAGGCAGGTCTCGATGCAGACGAGAACACGATGAAAACTGCAATGATAACTAGTATGCAGCTTTGGGGACATAAGTATCCTCATGCAGGCTATGGAGGAAAGTTTTATTTTTGGCTTGCGCGTGAAGACACAAGACCGTATAACAGTTGGGGAAACGGATCTGCTATGCGTGTAAGTTCTGTTGGCTGGCTATTTGATACACTTGAAAGGACTCGAGAGGTAGCCCGATGGAGTGCAGAAGTTACACATAATCATCCGGAAGGAATTAAGGGAGCAGAATCCATTGCTTCTGTAATATGGATGGCTCGAAACGGAAAGTCAAAGGATGAGATAAAAGATTACATCATGAAAGAGTTCGGCTATGATTTGAACCGAACTTGTGACGAGATTCGGCCTGACTATCGTCATGTAGAAAGCTGTATGGAAACATGTCCTGAGGCAATTACGGCATTTTTGGAAGGTGAGGACTTTGAAGATGTCATCAGGACTGCTGTAAGTCTTGGCGGTGACTGCGATACTTTAACTGATATTGCGACGGGTATGGGAGAAGCCTTTTATGGACTTTCGGAACAGTTCAAGACATGGGTTTATGAGCTTACAACAGATGCCATGCATGAGGTTATGAAGGTTTTTGAAGAAAAAGCTATCAAAAGAACGGAAGTAGCCACCTAAATCATACAGTTTTCAGAGCTGATGAGTCTGTAATAATGCTCCGGGATAACGTTATTGAAGACCATTCTTATGGTGAATGCCGGAGTTTTTACAGATTCATTGTTTTCTTCAAGACAGAGTTCACCTGCAATTGAAACAGGTACAGATTCAAAGTCTGGTATTACTTCAGAAGATTCTTCATTTTCTCGATTTTTCCAAATTTCCAAAGTTTTGGGATTAAGGATTATCTGATCGGGATAAACGCCGAATTTCTTTTTGAAAGTAAGGCAGTCACGTACAACACATTCTGTCGCTCGATTGTATGTAAAAAAGACATTATTACGAACAAAACCTGAATTCGTATCCTTCAAAGGTAGGTCTTCCACCGTGAACTTCTTGAACACGACAATTTTTTCCATCGGAGTTTTGAGTATTCCTGCAAGACGTAAAAGATTGTCGAAACTCGGGAGGTTTTTGCCTTCCTGCCAGTTGAAGAAGGTCATCTGAGTGCAGCCGATAAGTTTCTCAAGTTCACGAGCAGAATAGCCGGTAATACGCATAAGATTCCGGATGTTTTTTCCGGTAGCATCCATATCAATCGTGTAGTTTATGAATGTATCAGGTTTGTCCATATCTTTAATATAGCATGTTTGATTCTTATGTTCACTAAAGTTTAACTTTGGTGCGCTGAGAGCCAGAATGAAGTACCATTGATAGAGGAGGTGCTTATATGGCAGAAACAAAAAGCAGATTTGCAACGGAAGATGACTACAGCTTTTTCAATGATGGAACATTTTCTAAAATCCTGATGCATTTTGACTGTTTATTCAAAGGAAAATGGAATCAGAGGGCTCCTGTTCTTGCAGATGGTGTTCAGGAAGCATTTAAGGAATTAATTGAAATGGGATATGACCTGTTTCTTATTGAGGTTCCAGAGAATGATAAAATTCTTGAATGGCTAGATAAGACTTTTGATTATCCTTTTTTGTGTAATGACTATCCGTCTAGGTATGCTGACTTGAGTGATCACTGGAATACGGTTTCAAGAAACGTAGACACAAGTTTGTTAAGCGAAGGCTGTATGTCAGCCAACAGATACTTCAAGTTTGAGAACAACTGGAACGAGATTGTAGAGATGATACGAGAGAACGATAAACTCGCTCAGGTTGATATATGGTCACGCCATTTTGATGATACGGACTGGAATCAGGGAAAGGAATCGAATGGTCTGGTAGATGGAGAAGGCAATCAGGTCCTTGGAGGTTCATATATTCCGGTTGAGAAGATGAATGAAAAAACAAAGGTATTTTTACAGACAATTGCAGTACCAAGAACATCTGAACCCAAAGATTATCCGTTCAAGCCAAGGAATGAACGTTGGTATATTACTTCGATAGTATGGGATGTAAAAGAAGAAATTGCTTTCAGATACGGGGTCGTAATTGAAATAGAACAGTGCAGTCTTTATTATAGAGGTACCTGGCTTACAATTAAGATGAAATCTGAGCATGGTAAATACCAGTGGAATGAACACTCGGGAATCCTTGATAAGTTCTGCAAAGACTACGGATTTGATTCCCGAAAAGAGCTTAGTTTCGTTTTTGGATATGATTTACCATGGCCGGAAGGGCAGAAACAACGCGAAGAAGAGGATGACAGAACAGATTCATTCTTTGATTCAATGGATGATTAAAAAATGAGTGATACAGTAGATATATTTCAGGTTTTAAGGGATTTGGATATTCCGTATGAACTACAGGAGCATAAAGCGATATTTTCGGAAGAAGATTCAAAGGATGTTATTATTACCCTGGAAGGAACGGACGTAAAGAACCTGTTTGTAAAAGATAAGAACAAGAATTACGGTCTTGTCAGCATGGATTTACACAAAAGGGCAGACCTTAAGAAGATAGCAGAACAGTTTGGTTTTGGACGCTTGAGTTTTTGTAATCCGGACGAGCTTATGATGTATCTGAATATTACTCCGGGTTCTGTAACGCCGCTTTGCATTATGTTTGATACAGAAAAGAAGGTAAAAATCTTGTTTGATGAGAACTTTGAAGGAAAGAAGGTGATAATTCATCCTTTGAGGAATACCGCATCAATCAGTCTAACCTTTGAAGATCTAAAACGATTTACGGAACATTTTGGTCATACATGGCAGCTTGGTTATGTTTATAAAGAGGAATAAAAGAATTTTTTCATAGCACAAAATCATAATGCCGTTTATTGGCACCCTTGCAGTTTATAATGCAAATCATAAAGCTGAAAAGGGGGCCTTTTATGATAAGAGATGACGTTATGGATACTTCAAATGTATATTCCTATGGAATTGATTTGAGTAAGTTCAAGCTGGATTTGCCAAAATCTCAGAATAAGCCGAAACATCCTGCTAAAAGATATGTCTGTATCGATATTGAAATGAGCGAGCTTACGGCAAGCCAGAAGCAGATGGTCAGCGGCCTCAGAAACGAAGTCATCCAGATTGGTGCTGTCATGCTGGACGAAAACTACAACATGATAAGTGAGTTTAATTCTTACGTGAAGCCATGCTATTCAAGCGTAACCCCTTTAATTCACGAACTTACCGGCATAACAAATGAAAAACTCGAAAAGGCCGATGATTTTATAACAGCTTTTGACAAATACAATTACTGGCTTGGTGATGCAGAAATCACAACTTTCTGCTGGAGCAAGTCGGATTTTACACAGCTCTGGAATGAACTGGAACTGAAGGCAAAACATCGTACAGACCTTTTTGCCCCCCTCAAGAACTTTGTAGACCTTCAGCAGATCTACTGCGACCAGATTGGAGCCGAAATTCCTGTATCACTCGAAGCAGCATTGAAATTCCTCCAGCTGGATTATCAGGGCCAAATTCACACAGCGAACTGCGACGCATTCAACACAGCAAGAATCCTTCATAAAATCTTCTGTACAAAAGGTTTGAAGCCTTCGATTGAATACATATCTTCAACTAAAGCTCCTCGTATTAAGAATGAAACAAAGAAAGTTCTGGATAAGGTTCGCGCTAAAGACAACGATAACAACTGTTCTTTTGCAGCTTTCCTTTCTCCAGAACTACTTGCCCAATTTGGTTATGTTCAGAAAGATGATACAGAAAATCTGGCTGTTGATTCTTTTGAACATGAAGATACAGTTATTTCTACATCACCATTGGCATACCTTGCAAAAGAACTAACATTTACAACACTTTGCAATAAATACCGTGTTCTGAAATCAAAATGGATTCAGTTTGCAACTGAAGTCATGGATACTCAGGAAATGCAGGTTGCATAAGGAGGAGAACATGGGATTTTTTGTTTTACTTCTATTAATAATCGGTGTAATCGTAATCATCAGTTCAAGCAGCGGAAGCCATAGTTCAGTCGGATATCATGGAGGCTATGTCCGTGACTACGACGATGACTATGAGGATTATGAAATCAGAGCGGCAAGGGGAGACAGGGAATATTTCTCTGATGACTTGGCCCAGGATTATAACTCCTACTATGCACAGGTTGCAGATGCTGCGGATATGGGCGACCAGGATGCTATAGATGAGATGTACGGAGAGTTTGGGGAAGGAGAGTGGTGATGATAAAGACAAAACCAGAATATAGAACTCAGGCATTAAAATTCGCGCAAAAGAATGGATTTGATAAGGTTTATTTCCAGGGAATGCTTGATGATTTTGAAGTTTATACATGTGATTTCAAAACACCGAGCGTAATAGGTCTCCCTCAAATAGTTTTTGCAGATGAAAAGACTGTTGATTTTGCGAAATATAGAGACCCATTCAGACTTCTTGATACCTGTAAGAAGCTCCCAAAAGTCGTCTTTGAATATGACTGTATGTGCTGGTTTGGAAATAGTTATAACCTCAAGCTTTTGGAAGACGGACGGTTAGTTCGCCTTGCTTATGGATATTCGAAACTCGGTCCTCAGGATCGTATTGCAGAAGATAAAGAATATATCCTGCTAAATAGTCCGAAACTTGTAAAAGAGATAAAACAGCTTATAAAGGATAACAAGAATGAATTAAGGAATACTCCAAAAGAGGTTTCGAACTTTAATGTTATGGATGGAGCTGGTGAGACTTTCAGATTTGGAAGAATAAAGATTTATGGCTCGAATGCTCTTAGTTATTCAATGGAAAACTATAAAGAAGAACTAAAAAGATGGAACGCTGTCGAAGTAGGATGGGAAGAACCTCTTTTGCAGTTTCAGAAGCTGTTTAAGAAGTTCCAAGATAAGTTTCATGAATATTTTGAATTACCACTTTTTAATGGTGAATTCAAAGAAGGAGAAGAATAGTTATGATGATTGATCCATTTCAGTATGTAGACCAGTACAAGAATGCTTCATATCAGGAAATTTTAAAGTTCAAAAATAAACTGATTTCTGATATTAGGAAGTTTGAACATGATTATGACAGAAAAGATCCAAACTGGAGAGTTTGTCCTAGTCCAGATGTTTATTATCAATGGAATTTGGAAGCACTTGGTTTAATAGCTCCAATGCTGTCTGAAGCATTCAATAGAGAGTATGAGAGTGGTGAAAAGAATACTTTTGATTACGGAAAGGATATGAAGGAGTTTTATAAGAAATAAACTTAGTTTAAATATTTTGATTTTTCGTGAAATTTTCCACCCTTTTTTAACGTTTTCGTGATATAATGGTATCATGGATGTAGATTATTCAAAATTGTGGGAAAAGGTTAAAGAAAGAGGAATTAAAAATAAAACAGACCTGATTCCTATGACTGGGATTTCAACAAATATTTTAGCCAAACTAAGTAAAGGTGAATTTATTTCCATGGATAGCCTGAAAAAAATTTGTACTGCATTAGATTGTGATCTAGGAGATATTTCTTCATTTAAAGATTATGAAACTTCAGTAAAAGATAAATCTGGAGTTCTGTAATGTTTGTAAATACTGATAATCCTAATTCTGTTTTTAACTTTATTGACTTATTTTCTGGAGCTGGGGGGCTATCAGAAGGTTTTATGCAGGCCGGATTTAATCCTATAGCGCATGTAGAAATGAATGAAAATGCATCAAAAACATTGGAAACTCGGTCAGTATTTCATGCCCTAAAGAAGGATGGAAATTTAGATTCTTATTATCTTTATGAAAAAGGGGAGATTTCTAGAGAAGAATTATTTAGAAAAGTTCCAAAAGAAGTCTACATGACTGTAATAAATAAAGAGATGTCACAATACACTCTTCCTAGCATTTTTAAGAGAGTAGATTCTATTTTGAAAGCTGATGGTGTTGACCATGTAGACGTAATTATTGGGGGACCTCCATGCCAAGCATTTTCTTTAGTAGGAAGAGCCCAGACAACTCACATGAAAACTCCTATGGAAGATGATCCTCGTAATTATCTTTTTAAGATGTATGTAAGATTCTTAAAGAAATATCAGCCAAAAATGTTTGTGTTTGAAAATGTTCAAGGAATTAAAACTGCAAAAGATGGTAGATTGTTTCCTGAGATTCAACAAAGTTTACGAAAAGCTGGTTATGAAATTGATTGTCATGTTCAAAATGCCCAGGATTTTGGTGTGTTACAAAATCGAAAGAGAATGATAATTGTAGGCTGGAGAAAAGATACTCACTATCATTACCCGAATTTTGGGGTCACTGAGACAAATGCTATCGTAAGCGATTTATTAGATGATTTGGCTCCTGTTCAGCGTGGAAGTTATAACAATACTTATTCTCTAGACTATGAACATTGCAGTGATTATCTGAAATGGAGTGGAATTAGAAGTCCAGAAGATATAGTGACTCATCACGAAACTCGTAATAATACAGCGCGAGATGTTGAGATTTATAGACGCACTATAGAGGCTTGGAATCGTTTAGATGAAAGAGGACAGCCATCTCATCAAAGACTACATTATAACGAGTTACCAGATGATTTAAAGACCCATAGAAATCAAACTTCTTTTGTCGATAGGTTTAAAGTTGTTGAAGGGGATATGCCGTATTGTCATACAGTATTGGCACATCTTTCAAAGGATGGACACTACTTTATACATCCGGATATAAATCAATGTCGTTCTATAACTGTTAGAGAAGCAGCACGTTTACAGTCATTTCCCGATAGCTATTTCTTTGAAGGAAATAGAACATCTCAATTTGTACAAATTGGTAATGCCGTACCTCCGTTAATGGCGAAAGGTATTGCTGAAAAAATTCGTGCTCAATTAGAGGGAAGAGAATAGTGAACATTGTAGAAAATACTTTTGCTGGCATAAAGCAGCAAGAGTTAAGACAAAATCCTTTTTACTCACTAATGTCTGCAACAATTGACACTAATCCTCACCAAATAGAAGCTTATCTCTTTGCTTTAAGTGCCTTAAAGAATGGAGGCGCTATTTTAGCAGATGAAGTAGGTCTTGGAAAAACCATTGAAGCTGGGTTAGTTATAAAACACTATTTTTTAAGTGGAAAGAAAAATATTATTTTGATAATGCCATCAAGTTTACGAAAGCAATGGCAAATTGAATTAAAAGAAAAATTTGATATTTCTGCAAAAGTAATTGATAGTGAGAATATTATTGAGTATGAATATTCTTCAAAGAAGAAGCAAAACATCATCATTATTTCTTATAATTTTGCATCAACTCATAAAAAATTAATTTCTGATACAGCATGGGATTTATGTATTTTTGATGAAGCACATAGAATGAGAAATGTTCACAAGAATGGTAGCAAGATGGCGGCTACTCTTTGTGATATAACAAAGGGGATTCCCAAAATAATGCTTACTGCAACCCCGATGCAAAATAGTTTGTTTGATTTATATGGGCTTATTCAATTTATTGATCCAAGAATACTAGGGGACAAAGCAGTATTTAGTGAGCGATATCTTAAAAATGAACAATATGATGAATTAAAAGCAACTCTAGATGGTGTTATACAAAGAACTTTAAGAAGTGAAGTATCTGATTATATTCAGTATCCACAAAGAAGAGAAATGACTGTTGATTTCAGGCTTTCTCTGCAGGAAATGGAATTGTATATGCTGATAAATCAGTATTTGAAAAAAGAAATACTTTATGCTTTACCAAATTCCAGAAGAACTCTTATAACATCTGTAATTCGAAAACTACTTGCATCTTCAAGTATGGCGGTTGAAGAAACTTTTAAAGCATTAAGAAATCGACTGATAGTGTTAAAGCAATCAACACGGGAAGAATCATCTACAGAAAGTTTGGATTATTTTTTTAATTTCTTTGATGAAGAGGATCAGGAACTAGAGGATACAGAACAAAAAGAGGAATTATTTACCCGTGAAAAAGTAAATGAATTTATTCAACATGAAATAGATGAAGTTGAAAATATAATCAATAAAGCAGAAGCAATAACTACAAATGCAAAAATGAACGCATTAAAAATTGCTGTAAAGAAGGCTTTTGATTATCAAAAAGACAATGGTGCGCCGGAGAAAATTGTAATATTTACAGAATCGGTAAGAACTCAAAAATATATCTTTGATGAACTATCGAACAATGGATATAAAAATGAAGTTCTTCTGTTCAATGGAAGTGGCTCTGATTCGCTTACAAAGCAAATATATAATGCTTGGAAAGCGAAAAACTATAATAACGATATGGGAAGCCGTGGTGTTGAACTAAAAAATGCAATCGTAGAAGCATTTAAGAATGATTATAAAATTCTTCTTGTAACAGATTCTGGTTCAGAAGGATTAAATCTTCAATTTTGTAGTACCGTTATCAATTATGATTTACCTTGGAATCCTCAAAAAATTGAACAGCGTATTGGTCGTTGCCATCGGTATGGCCAGCAATATGATGTTGTTGTAATTAATTTATTAAATACGGAGAATTTTGTAGATAAGAGAGTATACGAAATTTTATCAAATAAGTTTGAATTGTTTCAGGGGGTTTTTGGAGCATCTGATAAAGCTATTGGGCTTTTAGAAAGTGGCGGCGATTTTGAAAAACGTGTAAGTCAAATTTACCAGGAATGTAATTCGACAACAGAATTTACTAAGAAATTTGCTGCATTAGAAAAAGAAATAGAAGGCAAACGCAATAAGAAATTAGAAGAGCTTACAGGTTTGATAACAACGAAAAACTTTAAGAGGCACTCTGACACTTTTAATAAATTACTTTCTGAATACATGGCATATGAACAGGAATATTTATACTGGAATAAGAAAGAAACATTTACGTCTGGAATTAAGTTTCCTGCATATCTTCATAAAAGCAATTCAGAAAAAAACAAATACTTAATAATTGGCGGATATTACCAAGATTCAAACATTATAGATTCAATTTGTACATTTATGGATGAATCTGGAGTAATCTTAAATTTTTCAGATGAACAAAAGAAGTCCTTTTTGGAATCCATTAATGAGAGTGATTTACAGCAAATAGAACCTAATTTGAATATTTGTTCTAAGCTTTTAAAAGAGATAGAACAAATTGAGTATGAGAGTTTTTGTAACACGAATAAAAGAATAATTCTTCAGCATAAACGGAAACTTGATAATTGGTTAATGTTGCAAAAAGAGAATTATATTCTTAACACGCAAGACGAATCTGAAATTAATGGGCTCACAGAACAATTTAGCAAAGAGAAAAATTTTCGAGAGAAGATTGTTATAAAGAAAAAAATAGAAGAATTAAAAAAAGAGAAAGAAAACTTACAAACTTTATTTCATGAAGAAATGAGTAAGTTAGAATCTCAAGCAGATGAACAACAAATAGAATTTGAAGAAACAATATTAAAACAACCATCGTTAATATCAAAGATGATTGTTGAACTTTAGGGGAATCAGACATGGAAAAGAAAGGAAAGCTTGAACTTACTTGGGTTGGTAAGTATGAAGATGATGAAGAACTTGAACCTCGTATTTTGGTTGAAGATAAAGAAAAATCTTATGGAGACCCTAATACTGGAAACATGCTTATTCATGGTGATAATTTATTGGCTTTGAAAGCATTGGAAAAAGATTATTCAGGGATGATAAAATGTATTTATATTGATCCTCCATATAACACAGGTAATGCTTTTGAACACTATGATGATAATCTAGAACATTCTATATGGCTTAATATGATTTATAGTAGGCTTGAAATACTACATAAACTTTTAAAAGAAGGAGGAAGTTTGTGGGTAAGTATTGATGATATTGAATGTCATTATTTAAAGGTCATGTTAGATGAGGTTTTTGGTAGAAATTCTTTTGTGGCTGATATCACATACGAGCGATCAGGTAGTGCTGGTCTTGGGCAAAGTGGTTTATTTGTCAATAATAGCGAAAGAATATTAATCTATTCTAAAGGGAATTTTGAATACAACAAAATTTTAGGAAGTTCTCCATTAGAATTTAAAACTATGAAAAGATACAACAAAGTCTTGATAAAAGAAGGAACAAAAGAACTTGTTCGAGAATTCAAATCAAAATCGAACGGAGAACCTGTTAAAGTTTACAGACACAAAGGCTTCGAAATCAGAACAATTTCTTTACGGGATTTTGAAAATAGACAAGAAGAAATAATGAAAGAATTCGTTAATGACTTTGAAAAACTCTTTAGAACAAATAATGTTCAAAAAGAAAATGAATTCCAAAATGATTTAATGAAAGATATGGATAAAAAATCTTTATATACCGTTGAATATGTGCCTAGTCGTGGTAAAAATCAAGATAAGCTAACAAAATTATATTATTATAATTCTGAATTATTTGCTTGGTTAAAGGACACCGCATATATTGAAAATGAACAGATAGTAAAAACTAATAATCTTACTACAGTTTGGACTCATGATTCGATTCCTAAAGCAGATTTAGCAAATGAAGGTGGTGTTGACTTTCCGAGAAGTAAAAAGCCTGAACAATTAATAAAGCGGATTCTTGAAATAGCAAGTAATCCAGGAGACCTTGTATTAGATTCATTTTTGGGTTCCGGCACGACCTGTGCTGTAGCACAGAAAATGGGTAGAAAATGGATTGGTATAGAAATGGGAACTCATGCGTATTCTCATTGTAAAGTTAGGCTTGATAGTGTTATTGATGGTGAACAATCTGGAATATCAAAGAGCATGAATTGGCAAGGTGGCGGTGGTTATAAGTTCTACGAGCTTGCACCTTCTTTGCTTGTAAAGAATGCTAAACTCCCTATTTATCAAATTAATCCTGAATACACTTGGGATATGGTATGTGAAGCAATTTGTAAAATTGAAGGTTTTACTTATGAGCCAAAAGACGAATTCTGTGGGTATTCTTCTGAAAATCGCTTTATTCATGTAACAAAAGAATTAGTGAATGCGAAATATGTAATGAATCTTGCAAAAAGTATTGGTGTAAACCAATCATTGTTAATTTACTGTCAAAAATATCAGAGTGATATGAGACTTCCTGCAAATATTGAAATCAAGAAAATCCCTAAGGATCTCCTTGCAAAATGCAGTTTTATTAAGGGGGAAGAAGCATGAGCGAAGTTGTAGAAAAGATAAAATGGGCGATGAGCCTACGTGAACCACAGGTAGAAGCCCTTACGTGTTTGGATAATATCAGCAGTGTACTTGAATATAAAACATGTTCAAAACAAGAAGCTGAAAAAATAGCAAGTGAAAAATGTTTAGAGCCTCATAAAATTTCTGTTGATGCAGAATTTGATTTTCCATCATTTTGTTTTGATATGACAACAGGAATTGGAAAAACTCGTCTTATGGGAGCTTGTATTTATTATTTATATAAAACAAAAGGATACAAGCATTTCTTTATTCTTGCACCGGGGAATACTATTTACGATAAAATGCGTAGGGAAACGGTTCCTGGACATCCAAAATATATGTTCAAAGGTCTTGAAGCCGAAATGGGAAAACCGAAAATTTATGATGGTGAAAACTATTTAACATATCCGGCTAAATACAAGCAAGGAGAATTGTTTGTAGAAAAAACTTCTGATATAGAAATTTTTATATTTAATATTTCGAAAATATTTACACGAGGTGATCTTGAATTCAAGTTCCATGAATTTAATGAAAATTTAGGCGCATCGTTCTCTGAAGTATTAAAAACATTTGATGATTTGGTTTTCTGTATGGATGAAGCACACCGCTATTATGCGCCAGCATCAAAGAAAGCAATCAATTATCTCCAGCCTAAATTAGGCTTGGAATTTACTGCGACTCCAAAAGATACAAACAAAAATATTATCTATAGATATGGTTTGGAACAAGGTGCCGGAAAGTTCTTGAAGATTCCTGTTGTAATGGGAAGAACCAATACTGCTGGATATTCTGCAGAAGATATTGAAGAAATGAAGTTAAAAGATGGAATAAAACTTCATGAACGAAGAAAAGCGGTTGTTTACAAATACTGTGTAGATAATAATTTACCACAGTGCAAACCTATCGTTCTTGTGGCTTGTAAAGATACCGCGCATGCGAAGGCTATTAAAGATAAGATAGACTCAGATTCATTTTTTGGTGGTCGCTATATTGGAAAAGTCATTGAGATAGATTCAAGCACTAGTGGTGCGGAGACTGAGGAGAATATTCAAAAGCTTTTAACAATTGAGAATAATACAAATCCTATTGAGATTGTTCTTCATGTCTACAAGCTGAAAGAAGGATGGGATGTAAGCAATTTATTTACAATAATTCCTTTAAATGCTGCGCGCTCAGAAATTCTTGCATTACAAACTATTGGAAGAGGTCTTCGTTTACCTTTTGGGCATATTACTGGGCAAGAAGAAATAGATACTCTCGATATTGTTGCACATGACCATTATCGAGAAATTATTGATGACATAAAAAATAATCCAATCTTTAAGCACAGAAACTTGGATGATGAAGAAGTGGAACCTACAGAATCGGTTCAAGTTGAGTCTGTAGTACATGAACAAGAGCTTTCATTATTTGATGAGGCTTTTGTAAAAGCTAATATTACTTCCTTTCAACAATTATCTTCTCAGCAATCGATAGAAAAAGTTGTTGAAGAGTATCAGAAGGCATTTGTTAAGAAGACTTATACAAAGAAAGAAGAAATTAATGCAAAGCAGCCTGATTTGTTTAGCTCTGTCAACGAACCATTGCAATCTGAAGAAGCTGAAAAGAAATCCACGGAACAACTTGTTTCTGTAAATAAGAAACCTGAAGCACTTACAGAAGAACAAATTGTAAAAAAAATAGAGAAATTAACAAGAATTGCAATTTCAGTTCCAAGAATTGGAGTTTCATATAGTTCTACGATTTCTTTTAAACCAATAAAGGTAAAACGCAATATTGTAGATTTTGATATTGCATCATCCAAAATAGAACGTTATGACACAATTAATAATAAATTATTACAGACCTTGGATGCTGATACTTTGATTGTTGATGATCCATTGAATTTATTAGCCTGTTCATTGTTGGAATCCATACCAGAATTGTGTGCGGATGATGCAGATTTAATTATTGATATTGTTGAGCAATATCTTAGTCTTATTGAAGGAGATGAACAAGAAAAGAAAAAGATTATTCGGCGATATGCAACTGTAATAATTAACGACTTAAGAGAACAGATTTATGCTGCAAAAGATGAACAAACTGAATTTACTTTTAGAGTCGAAAAGAAACTGATTATATTTGGTGACTTCATGAAAAACATCAAAATAGATGGACGTCTAAATTATAAAAAAGAGCCACCAAGCAAAAAAGATATAAAAAAATACTTATTCGAAGGATATAAAAAATCTTTCTATCCTGAAAATGGTTTTGACAGTGATGATGAAAGACGATTCTCTGTTGTTTTAGAGGATGATCCTGAGGTTTTACGATTTATCAAACCACCATTAAATCAGATGGGACTTTATTATAAAGCCGCGACCCAATACAATCCTGATTTCTTAGTCGAAACTAAAGATAAGAAATATATGATTGAAGTTAAGGCTGCGAATCAAACTGATACAGAAGAGGTTCAGGAAAAAGCACGTGCAGGAATAAAATGGTGTGAGTGTGCATCTCAAGTTGATGCTGACAATAAACCGTGGGAATACAGACTGATACCAGGAGATAATATTGCAGTTGGTAATACATTCAAATATGTTGCAGGAATGGCTATTCCTATAAAAAATTCGGAAAATTAGAAATAAAACAATTGTGATGTCATTATTTGGCACCACAATTGTGTATAATTGTATCGTTTGGAGGAATTATGGCAGATATAGACAGTTTCAAATATGCCCAAGTAAGACAAAAAATTCTAGATGCAGTACGACAAGATTTAATAGGTCCTATAGGAGGAGAAAATGAAGTTCTAGAAAAAGATTCCCCAACACAAACTTACATTACAGGCATACTATTTCCTGCAGATTCCGCAATCACTGAAGATGAAAATTATAATGATATTGAATTTACAGATGCAGGACCGGATTCAGAGGGAGAAAACTATGGTTTTAATACCGATGAAGATGAAAAACCAGAAGATAGTGTAAAGAAAGGTTTTCAACGGCCTTCTTCTATGGGAATTTCTTTCTATATCAAAAGTGATGTAAAACAATTAAATGCTACTGTACGTTATGGAAAATACACCCAAGAAACTAAAAAAGAAATAATATTTGTTCCTGTCGAATCAGAAGATGAAGAGGAAACTACTTCCGATTCTGAACAACAGATGCAGGAAAAAACTATTTCTAAAACATATTTCCATCGAAAACAAATTGAGGAAACTATTTTAATTGATCTAAAGTCATTTTCGGCTAGCTCTAATACATATACACTTCCATCAAACCCTAATTATAAAATTTATGTTTTGAAAATGGTTTTAAAAACAGGCTACACAATGCTTTCTGTATATGTACACAATAAAGATAAAGATTCTGGAGGAAAGGAATCTGAAAAAGTAATGTGTCAAACAGAACTGATTGTTTCATCTGTTGATGGTGCTGCAATTTTTGCACCTGAGTATATTTGTCGTAGTGACAAGGAAATTGAAGATGAATTCTATTATAAAGGCCGTCCTGTATATGCACGAGGAAGAGGATGTGCTGCGACTTGGCTTAAAGAAGATTCTGAAATCAATGTAAAAGCTGTATGTTCAAGTTTTATTCCTGATTATGAGATTTCAGGAGTAAGTGCAGAACTTAAGGATATGCCAAATGAAGCCTTTAGTATGCTCAATATGGCTCTGCCTAACAAAAAAGATGATACATTAGCAGAATTAAAGAATCTTACAGCCTTATATAGGAACTGGATAGATATAAAATTAAAGGGAGACAAAACAGTACCATCAGAAAAGTCTTCTGAGATTATAAGTAAATGTGAAGAATCACTAAGAAGAATGAATGAAGGTATATGCAAATTGGAAAAGGATGAAACTTCTTGGCAAGCCTTCATGTTTATGAATCAAGCAATGTATTTACAGCGAAGTATCACAAGTTATGCTAAAGCTTCAGGAAGTGGAGTAATATGTTCGCTAAAAGATTTTATGAAAGATGATCCTGCGTTTGGAAGAAAAAAAGATCACAGCCATTGGCGACCATTTCAGATTGCTTTTGTCTTACTTAATTTATGTAGCATAGTAGAAGAAGATAATCCAGAAAAAAACATTGTCGATCTTTTGTATTTTCCAACAGGCGGTGGTAAAACAGAGGCTTATTTAGGCTTAATTGCCCTTACAATAGCTTATCGCAGACTTACAGCTCCACTAGAAAATGAATTCAATAAAGATGGAGGAGTAACAGTATTTTTAAGATATACCTTAAGATTACTGACAACACAGCAAAGGGACCGTTTGCTCAAATTAATAATCGCTATGGACATTCTGCGAGAAGGTTCGAAGAATGCTCAATATGGTACAGAGCCTATTTCTATTGGTTTCTGGGTTGGTGGCGGAGTTACACCTAACAAATTTAAGGAATACGACGAAGAGGAAATATATAACAAAGGTAGTTTTCTAAGTAAAGTTTCGAAACAAGTTATTCGATGTCCATATTGTGGAGAGAAAGTTCCAGCTGAAAATTTTAAAATAGATAGTAAACGTAAAACTGTAGAGATTTTCTGTAGTAAAAATACTTGTCGTTATCATATAAATGGCTTAGGTGGTAGAAAACCATTAAGTATGCCAGTTTATTTGGTTGACGAAGAGATTTATGCAAAATGTCCAACAGTAATTATTTCAACTGTTGATAAGTTTGCAAGGCTACCTTGGTCAGAAGAATGTGGATTATTATTTGGAAAAACAAATAGATATTGTGAAAGGTGTGGATATATAGCTGTTGGAGCAGAACATGTTCAAAAGAGTCATCCTGCATCAGGGGATTTACCAAAAGCTTCAGTTACAAATTGTAAACCATTTTATCCACCACAACTTATAGTCCAAGATGAATTACACCTCATTACTGGCCCCTTAGGAACTATATATGGTGGATATGAAACTGTTATTGAGGAAATGTGTTGCTTGAATCGCAATGGAATAACAATTCATCCAAAATACATTGTTTCTACAGCAACTATAAAAAATGCAGGAGAGCAGATAAAATTCTTATATGCTAGGAAAAAGTTTGCACAATTTCCTCCAAGTGGAATTGATATAAGAGATTCTTTCTTTGTAAATGAAATACCTCTTCCAAAGTCTAATTCAAATACATGGTCAGAAAACGATATTGATTCTATGGCAAAAAAAGGAATAAAACCGTTTAGACAATATGCCGGTATTTGTGCTGCTGGACAATCTGTAAAGACAACATTAATTCGCTTATATGCAGTTGTTTTGCAAAAAGTATACGACTTATCACTTGATCCGGAATACGAAGATTATGTTGATCCATATTACACATTAATTGGATATTTTAACTCATTACGAGAATTAGGTGGTGCAAAACGTCTATTGGATGATGACATTAAGAAACGTATACATCATCTTTTCTTGAAATATCAATATAAAGATCAAAGATTTTTAAACGATGGAAGAAGCCAAGAAATTACTTCACGAATGCCATCTACTAAAATTTCTGAAACCCTAGATAAGCTTGAATTAAAATTCGACAAGAAAAAAGGTAGGGATAAACAAGATTGTTATGATACTGTAATTGCAACAAATATGATTGCTGTTGGAATGGATGTTGATCGACTTGGCCTTATGACTGTTGTGGGACAACCAAAACAGAATTCTGAATATATTCAGGCAACTAGCCGAGTCGGACGAAAATTTCCTGGAATTATATTTACAGTATATAATCCTTATAGACCACGAGATTTGTCAAACTACGAGAATTTTGTAGGCTTCCATTCTCAAATGTATCGTTATGTTGAAGGCACGACAGCTACACCTTTTGCTGCTCGTGCTAGAGATAGAGATTTACATGCACTTATCGTTTCATTACTTCGCCTTCAAATTGAAAAGATGGCCCCAAACAAGGGGGCTAATGAAATTAATACGGTTGATAATGATGAAATAGAAAATGTGAAAAATAAAATTCTAGAACGTGTTAAGATTGTTGCACCTAGTGCTTATTCTCAGACAGTAAGTGACTTGGAAGCATTCCTTTCAACATGGAAAGATTTAGCCTCAAACGGCAAGCTGTTTTATCACATAAAGGATAGAACAAATGGTAATCAAACTTTATTAACATACTATACCGATTTTGCAAATAAAACAGAAAAACCAACATTAAATTCTATGAGAGATGTAGAACAAGCTTCATCATTGTTCTATTGGGAAGGTGACTTATGAGTTTTTTTAATAAACAAAAAATTGGAGAAGTTCGTCCAAATCAATTAATAACAACTTTTGGTCCAGGTTCTGTAATAGATGCTCTCAATGATTCCATTACAATTGTTGATTTAGATTATTGGAATGCTGACAATATAGGTGGAGAAATTAGAGATACTCGATTAGCTTCATATATGGGGGTGAGACATTTCTACAAACCCAAAACTGGTTCAAAGTCAAATACAGATATTCCTGTTGTTTCTTTTCCATATTTGCATATATGTTCGAAAGTTTCATGTCAGCATATATTTGATATGAGAGATTCTTTTGATTCAGCTCAATATATTCAATCAAACGGACAGGTTCGCTGTCCAAAATGTGGCTTTAAAGCATTTCCATCTCGTTTTATAACAATATGTGAAGACGGACATATGGATGATTTTCCATATAGATGGTGGGTACATAAAGGCAATACATCTTGTAATGGAGATTTAAAACTAGCTGCAACAGGTAGTTCATCATCTCTATCAGAGTTAATAGTAAAATGTTCTTGTGGGGCATCAAGAAGTATGGCCGGGGCGATGCAAAAAGAAAACTTTTCTGATTTAAAATGTACAGAAAATCATCCTCATCGTCCTCAGAAAAAAGGAATTAAATGGGTTTCTAAATGCCAATGTCCAGTTATTCCTAGTCAACGTGGTGCGTCAAATGTATATTTTGGTGTTAGTAGAAACGCAATTTCAATTCCGCCGTGGACGAATCCTATTAATGAACTCATGAGTGAAAAAAGAAGCGACGTTGAAAACTTTGAGCAAGCATTTGGAGAATTAGGACTTCAGAAAGCATTTGAAATGTTCTTTCAACCTCAAGGATATTCAAGAGAAGACTTTGATGCAGCTTATAAGAGATTAAAAGACAAGATTAAAGAATTTACCGAACTCAAAGAAATGGAATACAAGGCGATAACTCATCATACAGATGTTGAATATCAACATGACGTAAAGTATTTCCAAGCAGAAGATGAAAACATTTCTCCAAGTTTAAAGCCGTATTTTTCTCGAATAATTAAAATTCATAGATTGCGAGAGGTTCGAGTATTAACAGGCTTTACAAGACTTGAGGCTCCCGACCCTGAATCAGAAGGAAAACATATAGTTCGCTTAAATTGTGGCAAAGGTGAAAAATGGTTACCTGCAGTTGAAATAAATGGAGAAGGTGTATTCCTCGAATTAGATAGAAGTAGAATAAATAGCTGGATTAAAAATGAGAGGGTTGCAGAACGTTCAGATAAATATATGGACTGTTATGCTAAATATTGCGAAAAGAGAGGATGGGAAAATTTTAAACCTAGAACTGGGGAATATGTTCTTTTACATACTTTATCGCACATGCTTATAAAAGAAATGGCTATGCAGTCCGGTTATTCATCTACCTCATTACATGAGAGGATCTATAGCAGCCCTGAAATGAGTGGTATTCTTATTTATACAGGAGCTGCAGATAAAGAAGGTTCTTTAGGTGGCCTTGTTGAATTAGGAAACATGCAAAAATTCATTCCTCTTTTAAAGGATGCCTTAGAACATGCTCTTACTTGTACTACAGATCCTGAATGTTTTATGAAGAATCCTACTACCGATAGAATTAATGGAGCTGCTTGTCATTCCTGCACTATGATATCTGAAACAGCCTGTGAGAATGGCAACCGTTTACTTGATAGAGCATTAGTTGTTCCTCTTCCTGAAAAAGAAGAAATGGGATATTTCCGTAATTTGGTAAATGATTTATGTGGTATCCAAGTATAAAAGCAGATTATTTATCTGTACTAATATCTAAAGCGATTTCTGAATTCTCAGTTGTACATCAAGAATGTGTTTTTGATAGTGTTCTTGTTGAGATGAAAAAAATATATCCGAATTGTACAGATGATGAAATATTGTCTATTCTTCAATTGTGCTTGAATCTTGTTAATACTGAAAGGAAGGAACATACAGAATTAGTTATTACTTGTCCAGAATCATTTCAAATAAAATCTAGAAAAATCAGAAATGTAATAAAAGAATTACTTGAAAATGCAAAGGAAAGTATTACTTTTACAGGATATTCAATTTCTGATTATTTCGAAGATATGGTCGATACAATAATACAAAAAAGTCAGCAAGGAATATATGTAACTCTTTATGTTAATAATGCGGCAAAGCAAAACTTGGAACGCTTGTTAGCATACCAGGGGAAATATTTAAGAATATTTGAGTATGAAAAAAGCGCAGAAGATAAAATGGCAGCTCTTCATGCAAAAATAATTGTTGTTGATAAATGTAAATCGTTAGTTTCTTCTGCAAATCTTTCATATCATGGCTTAAAAGGAAATGTTGAGCTTGGATTATTAATTACATCAGAAGAAAAAGGAAAACAAATCATTAATGTTTTTAAGGAATTAACAAAAATGAAAGTATTTAATAAATACGAAAATACAACAGGAGAAAAATAAAATGGCAGCAAATGAATCAATTTCTGGAATGATAACAAAAACAACTCAAATGTTATATGACAATTTGAAAACTAGATATGATTCAGGTTTTCCGATTTTAAAAGAATTGATTCAAAATGCCAATGATGCGAAAGCTAGTGTTTTAAAAATCACAAAAACAGATGGATTAAAGGAGGCAAAACATCCTCTTTTACAAAAACCTGGATTAATTGTTTTTAATAATGGCTTAGTTAAGACTCCAGAAGATTTGGAAGGTATCGAGTCCTTTGGTGAAGTTGCTAAATTAGGACGAACAGGCGTTATTGGAAAGTTCGGTCTTGGAATGAAAAGTATTTTTCATTTTTGTGATATGTTTTTCTATATTGCATATCAGAAAAACCAAAAAGAAATCGTTCATGCCGTTAATCCATATTTTGATTATATTAAACAAGAAGACCGTTTTCACAAAGATTGGAATCAATTTGAACTTAGTGACCAAAAACTTCTATTAGATAGTGTAACAGAAATTGTTAAAGATTCTAATGATGGTTTACTTTTATGGATTCCTCTTAGAGATGGTTCATACAAGCATACAATTACTAAAGATATTTATAACATAAATGATATATGGAAACTTTCTGATGAAGAGTTAAAAGAAAGTATTGCTCTGTCTTTAGCAAGTCTTGATATATCTATTCCTTGTTCAAACGGAACAAGAACACTTGAAAAAATAGAATTAACAACACAGAAATCTCTTATTGAACTCGAATTAAAGAAAGAAGAGTGTAAAATCTATTCCCAAAAAGAGATTTATTGTGAGATTAAAAAAACTGAACCAGTAGGCAATGTTGAAGGAGAAAAATTACTAAAAACATTAATTAGTAAAGATAAGTTTGCTAAAGTTTCATATTTGGATGAGAATGGAGATGAAGTCGAGACTTGCTCATATACTGAGAACCAGAAAGTCGCATTAGCGATTGTAAAATTTATAAACAAGCATACTCCGTATGTAAAGATTAATTGGAGCAGTTATCTTCCCTTGAACGGTGAAGATGACAGTGAGTTTTATATTCCTAATCTAAAATCAGAATATCATATTCTGGCACATGCAAATTTTGCCATTGATTCAGGAAGAAAGAATATTATTAAATTTAATGAATGTGTTGATAAAAATATAAAATTATACCCCGATTTTGATGATGTTGATGATAAAAGTGCTCAGGTGGAATGGAATAAAATATTAATAAGATATTTTATTCTTCCTGAACTATTAAAGTTTTGTTCTGAAAAAGGGGAGAAAGATTTCTTTGAAGGTCTTTATTATTCATTGGCTTCTGAATACGAAAAAGATTTAGGGTATTTCTGTTTTGATAAGGGAATTGCTTTCGACAATGGAATAAAATGGGAATACCACAAAACAAATTCTATTACAGATAGTGGTATGTATTTGATAAATCAGACTGCAAAAAAATATTCTAACAAAAACGCATTTACTGATTTTGAAAGCTTAAAATCAACAATTAAAATTTGTAATTATATTCAAACTGAAGAACCAGATATTAATTGGAGCATTTCTGTTGCAGAAAAATCGCTTACACTTGACGACCTAGTTCTAATAAACAGAATCATCACTGAAAAACAGTATCCTATCTTATTGCTACCAAACATTTTTGAAAAGGAATATTTGAATGATTCATATCGTTTATCAAATTACGAAATAGCGATAAATTTTCTAGAAGAATTTGAGAGTGTATTAAAAGAAAAAGCTAGCGATATTTTTGAAAGCCTTTGTAGCAATGGTTCAATTACTAAAGAAGTTTCTAGAGCAATCTTTACAAATGAAAGAATAAAAAAATATGTAAAACTGTTTAAAGTTACCTCTCTCGATCCTGAAGAAACAAAGTATAATTCTGAAGGAAAGACTTTTGACGAAATATGTGCTTTAAGTAATAATTCACAGCTCTTCTTTTATGTTGCACAAAATGACTCAAAACAAGAACGTGAATTACAGCCTATTTATCTACTTCAAAGAATGTGTCCGAATATTACATTCTATTGTGCAGGTCGTGCTACAGCAAAGAATCAATTATTTCTCAAAGAAGATGACAAAGATAGTATTTACAAATATATAACTGAAACAGATTTGAATAATCAAGGTGACACTCCTGAAATCAAACTGTTGGATTCTATAAAAATTGAATCAATATTATATGCAATGAAGCAAAATCTTGAGTTCCTGGAATTCGGAGATGTCCCAGTTGCAGATGAATTTATTTCTCGAACCAAATATCTATCTGAAGAACAAAAAAAACAATATTTTGATGTTCTTCGTTCCATATTATTAGGAAAAGTAACTCAAGATAACTTTCCAATTTATAAGCTTATTTATTCTATTGGGCAAGATTCAAGAGCAAACTTGTTTTACTCAATTATTAGTAAATATTCTGAAACAGAATACAATAAACATGTCATTCGAAACGGTTTTGATTATCCCCAATCATTAATAGATGTTCTAAAAATCAAAGAGATAACTGTTGATGAATTGGAAGAAAAGTTAGGTACAATCTCATCAGAGATATCAGATAAAGCAACAACAGAAGAAAGAATCCTATTGGCTAAAAATATCTACAATGAGAACGTTTTTCAGAAATTAGATATTCTTAAGACCATAACAGGAGAATTCGTAAGATTAGATTGTTCTTCATATAAATGTTACTTAGAATCAAGAGATGAAAATATTAGATTCCCAGGTAATTATGTTTTTCCGAATACTTTTAAGCTAATACGTAAAGATAATACGATTGCTTTGCAAAATTGCATACCAGAGTTAACTTATGAAGTTCTATTAAATACAATTCTTGAAGATGAATCTAATGAACTAGGTTCTCAAGAAGGAATTAGGCTGTCTAACTTTGTTTGTTCATTACTTGAAAAATCAAAGGGAAAAATTAAATTAGAGGATTTATCTTTAGATTCTCGTAAAAGAAAATGGATACCTGATTATTCTTATAAGTTTTATGCACTTAATGAAGTAATTGATTGCCTTGGGATTAATGAAGAACTCATCTCTTTATGTTCTGGTATAATTCACGCAAATAAAATTAATCAAAATTATTTCATATGTCGTAATTTTTTTGTAAAAGAGAAAGATGAAGCATTAAGGCAGCTTTTATCACATCCAGATAAGAGTTCAGAAAACAAATGGCCTTGGTTTAATATTCAATCATTCCCAATATTAAGAACTAATGAAGTGGCAAAAGACTTTCTTCCTTTAATTCTTAAAACGGGAGACTCATCAATAAGAATTACAAGTGAAATTCTCAAAGACAATGAAGAAGGAATTCTTGAAGTTTTAAGAACTATTAATCAAAATTTATTTGTATCAGATTCTGATTATATTTCTAATCATTTTAAGAATTTTATAATACAACTTGGAAAAGAATTCCAAATTGGTACTAACATATCAGAAGACTTACTTTCATTTATTGAAGAAATCTTTAATTACATAAATGAGCACGATATTCTTGATATACTTGAACAAGCAAAAAATGAAAAAGATGAGCATACAATAAAACTCCCCTCTGAAGCATCAAGTTGGAATTCTATTAGTAATTTAGCAAACTTTAAGGAAACTCTCCCCGATTTAAAGAAAGAGAATACTCTTTCAAGAAGAATTAGCAGTAAATTCCCTGCAAATGAGCGCCGATTTGGAGTTGAAAATAATGGAACAGAAATTAAGAGCGAAGAACTTATAAATAAGCTCGAAATTTGCAAGAATCCTAAACTATGGGGTGTATTTTGTTATCTAATTTTCAATGATGATTCTAAACTGAAACTTATTCAACATGGTCGATTAATTGAAGAAAATACAATTTCAGTTTTAAAAGGCTTCCATCTTTCATCGATTAAGCTTTCAAAAATCAATGTATACACAACAGAGAATAACTATTGCAAGAGTCTTACCTCTGAATTGATTAAACTAAAAGATGCAAAAGAAATGGATACCATCTTTTATAATAAGCCAGATTTCAAATCTCAAACTGGCGAAATAACTGTAGAGCTATTTGATAACTTTTCAGCTTTTTCAGAAATGAGTATAGAAAATGCAATAAAACAATTATTATCCGTAAGAACCTCTTTCTTACCAGATGAATCATTCTTTGTTGATTTAGCAAATCCTTCGCAAACTCCTCTCAAAACTGCAATTAATATGATTTTTGCGAATGTCTTTTCTACACTTAAAATATTAAAGCTTGATACAAGAGCAGGACAATATAATCAGATAGCTTTAGAATATAAAAGGTATATGGAAGCCTGTGGAAATGAAGATTTTGCAGCCATGAAGTCGAGTTGTGATGCAATCAGGTCATACATTGAAAACAATAATGGATTGATTCAAAATCAAATAAAGGAACGAGTTATTAATTATATTCGAGAAGCTGAATATCAAGAAAGATGTATTCTCTTCGAATTATTCCAGAACAGTGATGATGCATATGCTCAGAAAGGTTCTGACTCAAGAACAAGTTATTTCAATGCTAAAATAGTAAATGATTCAATGGTTATTGAACATATAGGGCGGCCAATTAACGAATATAAGGTTGGAGGCTGTCCAGAATATAAGGCAGATTTAGCTAATATGCTTACAATTGGCTGGTCTGATAAAGGAAACATGCATAGCTATGGTAGACAAACTGGTAAATTTGGCTATGGATTCAAAACTGTTTATCTTATTTCTGATGAACCTCATATAAAAAGTGGTGATTATGATTTCATTGTAAAAGCAGCTTTATATCCACAAACAGCTGGAGAAGGGTACACTGAGAAAACAATAATAACACTTCCCTTAAATGAAAATGGCTTAAAGAAGAAAGATGAAATAATATCTGACTTTGAACAATCTGCAAATTTTCTCGTAATGTTTGCAAAGAGAGTCAGAGAAATCAATGTTAATGAGAATTCTTATTCATGGAAACCAAAGAATAAACTTGAACTATCTAATTTTATTGTTGAAAGCGATGGTGATATTCTTCTATTCAAAACTATTCCTTCTCATATTCAAGATCCACAATGTCAATTTGCCAGTTTAGCTTTTCGACTAAACGGAGCCTCAGTTGTTCCTTTAGAAGAAAGAATACCAAAAATGTGGTGTTTAGCT
This sequence comes from Treponema sp., assembly GCA_004554075.1. Classification (GTDB taxonomy): domain Bacteria; phylum Spirochaetota; class Spirochaetia; order Treponematales; family Treponemataceae; genus Treponema_D. The sequence continues at coordinate 8,214 of SFOB01000011.1, read as the reverse complement.
CCTTTATCTGATTTTAACGGTTTGAACTTTGCTATAAATGCGGATTTTAAAACAAATACCGGAAGACAGACTCTTGCATGTGAGAATCCGGATAATCAAAAATTAATAAATAAACTATCAACATTATTTGTTGATTCAATTTTTGAATTAAAAGATGACCCTATTTTTGGATGCTACTTCAATAGTTTAATAAACATTATTTTAGACTCAAAAACAAAATCCAAGGGATTCTTGGCTAATTTTTCAGAATATACAGTTCAAACCTGTCTTGCGAAGGGGATACTTCCGAACGGAACAACGGATGTTATTCCATACAATCAGCAAAATATTCTTGCACTTTCTGCACATCCATTTGGTAGCCACGTTTCAACACAATATAAATATATAAATGCAATGAATGATTTTATTAATGATTGCGAAGAAACAAATTATATTGTTACAACTCAAATACTTGCAGAATTATTACCTCAAAATCATGGAAGTCAAATTGTAGAAATTAAATACATAATTACTCTTTTAGAATGTTTATTAAATAAGTACGCCTCAAACATCCAAAGACAAAAAGAAATACTTCTAAAATTAAGAGATTCTCAATTATTCGATTATGTAATAAAAGAAGATAAACTTCTGGAAAATTGTAAAATAACCGACGTAAATAACACTGTAAAAATGATAAACAGAGTTGCGGAAATTTCTCCTAATTATGGGGAAGCTGTGAGCATACTTTCAAGATTATACAAACCAGACACTGATGTATTGAAGCAATATCTTACAGATCAAAATGATGAAGATGATAATGAAGAAGACGAAGAAATTGAAGACGACAATACAATCAGCTTCCAGGAAATTCCTACTGTTTTGGATATTTATGAACGTTGGGTCCAATTATCACCAGAAGAATGGATTAACAAGAAAGAAGAATATTATTCATGGATGTTTCCAAAACAGATTGATAGACATGAGCTCAAGCAAAGTTTAATTGTTGGAGATGACTATTGGATTCGATATGACGAAAACAATCCATCAATTCCAAAATCTTGGTGTATTTTGTTCTTATTAGGAATTCTTCAATCTTCAGTATATTATAATCATTCCGAAGTCTCACGACGTCTACGAATTGAAAGAATTGATGATTTAATCACTATGTTCTGTGACGGTGCCAATTTACAAGAAATATATGATAGATTCTTGGAAAAAACACAATTTGCTGAAGAAGACTTAGAAGAATTTGAACGTCTCCTACGTGTATATAAGTTCCGTAAACATTTTATGAGCTTTTATAATTTATTCAAAACACAAACAAAAGGAGAAATTCAGTCTACAGGACAAATTCTCATACCTAGCAGTGATTCTGAATTATCGGGTAGTGGTATTGAAGCATTTGCTAGTGATAGAAGCCTAAAATTTGGAATTTCGTTAATCATGCGCGAACTCCAGGATTGTGACTTTTATGAGGATAAACAAAAAGCCTTTGAGAAGTTAAATCAATTTACTTATATTCCAAATAAAAAACTTCGACGTATTGTCTATCAACAAGTAGAACCGATTTATTCAACATCTGAGGCTTTATATAGAGAAATAATTAAACAATTAGGCGATGTTCCGCGATTAAATGACTTCCTTGCTGAACATGATTTACCATTTATAATATTGGGAGATTAGTTATGCTTCAAAATAATGATAAAGTAATGCATCAAGATTTTGGTATAGGAACCATATTATCAATTCTACCAGATTCTGTATTAGTTAGGTTCGAAAATAATTCTATTCAACAATGTCCATTTGAAGACCTGAAAAAAGTAGAAGACGTATTGTCTCAATTAAATTCAAAAGAATATAGTGATTCAGAACAAATAATCACTAAAGTTCAGTCAGCAATTATTCAAACCATAAATAATAAGTGGGGAATTTTCAGTCGATCTGCCATTGATTTATTACCTCACCAATTATGGGTTTGTAATCAGGTACTGAAAGAGTGGCCTGTTCGTTATTTAGTAGCTGATGATGTTGGCTTAGGAAAAACCATTGAAGCTGGACTTATGATCTGGAGCTTAAAGTCTTCGGGAAAAGCTAAACGAATTCTTATATTGACACCTGCACCACTTACAATCCAATGGCAAGAACGAATGAGTTTGCAATTTGATTTGGGTTTTGATGTATATACTACAGAGCAAGAAAAAAGTTCGGTTAACTATTGGGAAACTCATGATCAAGTTATAGTTTCTTTCCCAACTATGCAAGTAAACACCAATGGACGACAAAATAAAATTCTTGATTCAGATGCATGGGATCTTGTTATTGTTGATGAAGCGCATCATATGAATGCAGAAGCCAGAACAGGTAAAACCTTAGAATACCAATTCTTTGAAAAGCTTGAAGAAGCAGGTAAAATAATCTCAACAGTTTTATTTACAGGTACTCCTCACCGGGGTTTTGATTATGGCTTTTGGTCATTAATGAGACTTGTTGCCCCAAAGGAATTTAATCCTAAAGAAAAATCATCACAACAATATGCTCGACTATCAAAATATTTTATTCGAAATAATAAGCAGAATACTGTTGATATGAATGGGAATAAATTGTTCCATAAAATCATTCAACATCAAGAAACATTTTCTTATACACCAGAAGAGCAAGATTTTTATCAACAAATGTCTCAATTCATAGAAAGTGGTAAAACATATGCATTAACGAAGTCTGGAAATATTAGTACCTGTATTACTCTTGTTTTAGTTTCATTTCAAAAGTTAGCAGCGAGTTCAATAGCAGCAGTAAAAAAAGCTCTTATTGACAGAAAGAATGAATTAAATCTTGTAAGAGTTAAAAAGGAAGCTGATGAATTTACATCAGAGCGAATCCTTTCAATTTTCTCAGATGAACCTGAAGAAGAAGATATAGAAAATATCATAGGAACGGGAACCGTCAATTTTTCTTTGATGAATAATGAGATTGAAAGCCTAGATAAAATAATTGATTTAGCAGATAAAGTTAGCTCAGAAAGTAGAATTCAAAAAATAATAAATACTATTGATGAGCAGTATTCTGAACAAAGTATCCTTTTCTTTACCGAATATAAAACTACACAATCACTCTTAATGTCCGCATTAATGAAAAAATGGGGACCAGATTGTGTAACGATTATTAATGGTGATGAAAAATTAGATGATGTTTTATATCCAAATGGAGAACGAAAAAAGGTCTACTTAAAACGAACTGAAGCTGCAAAAATGTTTAATTCCGGCAAAGTGAGATTTTTAATTTCGACCGAAGCTGCAGGAGAGGGAATAGATCTTCAAGAACATTGCCATGTTTTATTTCATGTTGATTTACCATGGAATCCAATGAAACTCCATCAAAGAGTCGGAAGAATTAATCGATACGGTCAGAAGTACGATGTTGATGTAGTAAGTTTTAGAAATCCAGATACAATAGAATCAACAATTTGGGAAAAACTACAAAATAAAATTAATACAATAACAAAAGTCTTGAATGCAGGAATGGAAGAACCAGATGATTTATTAGGGTTGGTATTGGGCATCCACGGAGATAATTATTTTAATTCTTTAATTTCAGATGGTATAACAAAATTGTCAAGAAATGAGAGCATAGATAATTGGTTTGATGCACAAACGAAGACTTTTGGTGGAGAAGATGCAATTTCTATGATAAAGGGAATTGTTGGGAACGCAGCAAAATTTAATTTAAGCGGATTACCAGACGTTCCTAAAACAGATTTACCAGATTTACAAAAGTTTTTTGAACATTGTATTCGTTTGCAAGGCAGACAAATTGTTAACACTAACGGGAAATATAGTTTTCTTGCTCCTAAAACTTGGGAAGGCTCAAGAAAATATATGCCAAAATATTCAAACTTAATGTTTAAACGTAAAGTTGAAGAAGGGGAAAAAGCAAAGGATATATGTGGAATTGGACATTACGCATTTGATAAGTGTATAGAGTACGCAGATAGAATTGAAGGTGCTGTTTGCAAAATCAATGGAAATAAGTCGTATTTTATTTACAAATTATTTGATCAAAAAACTTACTCATCCGAAAGAATTACTAAAGATCTCGTTGTATATTCTTATTCCCATAACACAAAAGAAATTAATAAGCTAACTCTTGACGAAACATTAAAATTGTTGAATCAGCTTGAATATAACAGTAGTTCTGATAAATGTTTAGATTCTGTTCCACAAGAAATAGAATCTAAGATAGATACTATATTAAAAGAATATAGTTATGCCTTACCAGCAAAGGAACTCCAATTTGTTTTAGCAGGTTCACAATAGATACTATAGGAAAATAAATGAGTAAACTTACCATTCCACTTTATCACGGTACTGATAGAAAAGTATTAGCAATGTCTCCAGAAGAACGAACTAAAGCAAAAAAGAGTGCTTTTGTTTTAATAAATTATTACTTCAATGTTTTTATACAAAACGGATTCGAATTTAAGGATTACAGAATAACTTCAAAACCAGAATATGATAAGCACAATCAAGAATTAAGAGAAAAGCTTGGAATTTTTGAGAGGGAAACATGGGATGCATATACAGTAGCATGTTTGCTTAATAAACCTGATTATCAATATGAGTCATTTTATCTAACCGGCGATTATGATAAAGCTTGTAGATATGCACGACGAGCTGCATACTTTGGTGAAATTGGGAATGTAGCATATCGTTTATGGCATGGAGCAACTTTGCTTAATTATACAAGTGAACTTAATACAATTGAATCGGATTTACAAAAGCTTCAATCAATATGGGAACTTCCAAATAAACCCGTATTGATTAAATTCCCAGATTTGGAAAAAAATCAGTTACTTGATGAGAAAGGCGTAGAAGTAATTAATAATACTTTACCAGATGAATTACTTGTAAAACTTTCGTTCAGATTAAAGGAAACTCCCAATGATTTATCGAATTATGAAGTCATTGAACTAGTTTAGAAGGATAATAAATGAGTAAACACGTACAATATGGCAAAACATTCGGGCTCTTCTACGATGCTTACAGAAAGTTCTGCAAGGAAAACTCTCCAACCGGAAAGCCTAATTCTGATACGCCGGAACTTTTTCGTCAGTGGTTTATATCAAACTTTGTGGCAAGCATGGATGATGCAACCTGCGTTCAACTTTTTATCCGCGATTTAGGACATGAACTTACTCATATTTATCTGAAAGATGAAGGGCTTATGGATTTCTTCAAAACTGTAGAAATCCGTGATTTGGAAGGTATCAAAACCTACATCAAGGAAAACGGTTCCAGCGTAGTACTCAATTCAGATGATTATCTTGAAAACCTGACAACAGGAATTAACTTTGGAATCTGCCTGCACATACCACGAAAAAGCCAGGGGTTTGTATTTGCATATTCGCTTTATGACACAACAAATGAACTCCGTATCTTTGTTAATCATGGAATGGAGCAATATCACATTTCTAGCAATGAAATCGAGGATAAGAAATCTATTGTCTACACTGACCAAGAAATGAATGAGATTACAAAAATTGCAATCAACCTCATTTCGTACATTTATTGCTTCCCCGATTGTCTTGTAGACGGAGCTCCCCACGACGTAAAAACTGAAAACAATCATTATCTGAATACTTCAGAAAAGGTAATGGAAGCAACGGAAAAAGCTGAGGCTGGAGTAGTGATACCTCACTTCCGCCGTGGATATTTTAAGCGTTTAAGCAGCGATTTTTATAAGAACAAGAAAGGACAGATTGTATTCGTACACGAGACGATTGTTAATGGAGTTGCAAAGACGCTGGAATCGTAAAAGAGGAGCAGTATGGTTTACAAGTTCTATGATGTAGCATATGTCAGCAAATCTCACACAGAATATCTGCGCAGAATTATCAGCTATAATGAAGTTTTGAAGACGGATTTGATGATACATCTGTCAAAGCTCTATGAGCAGGACAGGGCTTCGTTCCAGACTTTCGGCGACTTTGCTTTCATGGATACAACTTTTCACGACCTGGAAAACAATAAACTGTTTGCCTATTTTGTTCCTAACTTTCATGAAGATGCTAAACAGGACTGGTATCTTAATAGTTTTAAAACAGAAGCTCAGATAGAAGAACTTTGTAATCCGGAAGAACCTGAAGAAGAAAAAGAGGAAGAGAAAAAGCCTGAAAAGAAGACAATCATTCAGGATGTAAAAACATATTTCGACGAAACCCCACTCAATAATAAAAGCACAGTAAAGAATCTGCTTGATATTTACAGAAAGGAACATGCAGGAAACGACCAGCGCGACGGCGTAATTTTTGAGCGTATGCTCACTCAAGCAATCATAGAAAATGACGCACCTAATAGCATCAACAATGACGAAGGCCTTCTGGATCTTATCTGCGTTGATGACTATTTTGATTCCGGAATTGACAGCATCTGTATCCGCATTAACGGGCACATTATCACAAGTCTTGATTTCTTGAACTTCATTATAGAAAAGGATAAGGCAATCCGCTCTGCAGAAATCATCCTGATTCAATCTAAATGCAAAGACAAGTTTGACCTTAAAGAAATCAGTACCTTTATTCTGGGTGTACAGAACTTTCTGGAAAGGGAATCATCAAGAAAGCTGAATCCTAAGGTACAGTACTGGTTCAATATCAAAAATGAACTTCTGGAAAATGTTCAGTACTGGACTGAAATGAGCCATATTGATATCCGTCTTTTTTATGCTGCTGCAAATGCGACCTGGACTAATTCAAGTGAAGTCCTAGGTTCGTTTGAAACTCTAAAGAAGGCCGCAGCAAGATTTGAAAACGGAATTTATCAGATTGAATCTCCTGTTTTCATTGATGAAAAACGTCTTCAAAAGATTACGCTGAATGAAACGGAATCATACTCTGCAAAACTTGCTTTACAGGGAACTCCACTTCAACTTAGCGGCGATGAAGCAGTTATGGGATGTGCTGCAATCATCAACGCTACTGATTTACTGGGCATTCTGATTGATGAAACAACAGGAAACCTTAAGCGTGGACTTTTTGAAGAGAACGTCCGAGATTATCAGGGAAACACAAACGTCAATCAATCGATCAAAGAAACCATTAAGACAGCTCCTGAAAGTTTTATTCTGCGTAACAATGGTATTACGATTCTTGCAAGCCGCCTGGAATATCCAAATCTGAATACTGTAAGAGTTACCAATCCACAAATCGTAAACGGATGCCAGACATGTAGCGTACTATATTATGCCCACAAAGAAGGATTGGATGTTTCCAAGGTTCAGGTATTTGCCCGCATTATTTCTACAAATGAAACCGAAACTATCAACTCGATTGTAAGTGCTAATAATAATCAGAACATTGTTCACGACATGATAAATGAAATCACAAAGGAATATCATAAGAAACTTGAACAGTTCTTCCGCGATTACAATGATGTAGCCGAAAGCCGCCATGTTTACTATGAACGCCGTTCTAAATCTTTAATGAATGAGAATATCTGCGGTTATCAGAAGTGTACCTTCCGTTCTTTAATTCAGAGTACTGTTGCCGTATGGTTTGATGCACCTTATGATGCTACAAATTCAGAATTCAAACTGATTACTATGTATAAAAATCAAGTTTTCAGTGATAACCACAAGGAAATCTGCTATTATGCAGCGGCCAGCCTTTATTCGGCATATGACAAACTTCTTTATGAAAACAGGATTAATGCAAGCCTGAGAAGTGCTAAGCCAGTAGTTTGTTACCTTGTAAAACGCAGCATCTGCCCTGCAAAAATCTCTTTGAATGATACAGAGAAGACAGAAGAAGTGGCAAAGAAGATTCTTACTCTCCTGAAAGATTCGGATGAGATTCTTGAGGAATTTGAAAAGGCTCTGGAAATCTTCACAAAGGCAAAACAGTTGTTCAAAGAAAAGAATAACAACAAGAATATGGGCGACTATCTGAGTAGTAGTAAAATCATGTCTTATATTCATGGGGCTGAGGCTCAGATAAACAATCAGAAAGAAACCGAAGTCCAGGAAAAACAGATTGAAACTTTCAGCGGTAAGATAATCCGAATTGGCCGTGACCGAAACGGTTGTTCTTATATGTTTATTACCCGCGGTGATGAATCGATTTTCGCACACCAGAACTTTACCGATAATCTGACATTTACATCTTTGCAAACCGGTCAAACTGTAATTTACGAGCTTTCACAGGATAAGTTTGGCCGGGAAGTTGCGGTAAATGTAAGGAAA
>SFOB01000152.1 GCA_004554075.1 Treponema sp. | reverse complement strand
CACTAATAGAAATGGAAACCTTCTTTAGCCTGCTCCATTCTTATTTCTCTACGTTTCTGTGCTCTACCCCACTCTTCTTTATCTTCATCTGAAATCAAGGTAAGTTTTGGGATAGGTGAAGGTCTACCTGACTCATCAAGTCCTACAAGAGTTAAAAATGCTCTATTAACAAGCTCTCGACTACCATCAAGGTGCTCTACAAATGTTTCTACCTTGACTTCCATAGATGTATTACCAACATATGTTGCTTTGCCACTTATAACAACTATATCTTTAAGTCTTGCCGCTCTTAAGAACTTCAGATTATCAACAGATGCTGTTGTTACGGACATTCCTGTATGCCTTTTGGCCACTAATACAGCTACATCATCAATCCAGGACATAAGTGTTCCGCCATAAATACGCCCAGCTGCATTCAGGTTCCCTGGATGAACAAGGTGTACTGTTTCAACACATGACTCTTTTACTGTTTTACTGTTTTCCATTTTGTTCTAACTAAGCTCCTTAGCTTCTAATATGTTTTATATTTTACACTCTGAAACGTTAAAAGGCGACACCCAAAAAGTGCCGCCCATTGATCATGGATGATATCATAAAAAGGGCACCTAAAGATATCACAAAAGCTCCTCTACAAACTCTCATTGATACGTCCACCGATAAGATGTTATCATCTCCTTCCCTGCTTCGCTGGGCAAATGTATCTAACCTGAAAGCTACAGCTCATGCCTACGCTTCGGTTAATAAAATAAAAGATATTGAGGAAACTATTTCTGAAAAGAAGTTACTCATAAAAGAAACAAAATCTTCTCTTACATCTACATGGAAGCAGCATGAAATAGAATTAAAAAATCTTGAATCAGCATTATCTATACTAAATGAATACATTGATAAAAGCGGTACTGAGTCCATGCAATCTCACATTCAGGAAGAAACACGTGAGGATGATAAAACACCATCAAAAGATCAGGACACACAATCCAAGAAAGACCAGTCATTATAGTTATCCAAAAAGGGTGGAGTCATATGACCCCACCCTTGTAATTATTAGAAGAAAACTATTTGTGATTGTACCTATTCACTTACCTCAATTCCAAACTCCTCATTAAAGTCTGGTTCACTCTCTTCCCATGCTCCAAGGTCTTCTGCATAGTTGGTTTCAGCAATGTAGCTGTCTTGAGCAGGTGCTGTATTTTCCCAGTTTTGGTGAGCTTCATTGAAAGCATTAGTTGCATCAGTTTCTGTCGCGTAAACGTCATCCACGTAGTTACTTTGGACTGGCATTTGTGTTTTGTGGGCTTCTACTGCTGCCTGGTACTCTTCGGTTGCCTTAGCTTCTTCAACGTACTTGTCATCGGTCTCACTTGGCTTAGCAGCGTTGTTAGCCTCAACTGCTTTGTCATATTCGGCTTTTTTCTCGGCATCGATAACTTGCGAGGTATATTCACTTTCAGTAGGCTCAGGATTTTCTGCTTCATAAGAATTCGCGGCTTCTTTAAAGGCTTCCAGTGCAGATTCCTTGTCGGTTATGTTGGCTTCTTTTGCCTTATCACCGAAGAAATCTTCTTCCATTGGTTTAGAACCGGCAGCCGCTAAAGCCGCGTCGTAAGCCGCTTTTGCTTCTTCCATGTTATTATAGACATCGTAATTAAAATAATACATTTCGTTTGGTTCATTATTTCGCCATTCTTCCAAAAGAATATGATATGAGCTGTAATCTAAGAAGTTTTCTTTCTTTGGTTCCGCCGCTTTCCAGGCGTCAAGAGCGTCATTGTACAAGTTCATTGCAGAATTTTTATCTGTTGCCCCGTTATTTTTTGCCGGGGCTGTTAAATAGTTAATCTGATTGTCATCTGGATTATCTACAGGGTCTCCAGGTGATTCAACAACTTCCGGTGCAACAGGTGCATTTTCTGTGTCTTTTGGCAAGTCAGTTGGTTTGCTGCCTTCTTTTGCGGCTTTTAGTGCAGCATCCTCATCTGTACATTTCTGTTCCTTATAAAAGTAGTGATTTTCAATATCTGGTAACAATATCTCATAGTCGGGACTACTATTTTTACATTCATCGCGTGCCTGATTTGCATCTGCTAGGCTTTCATAATATTGGCCTAAGAAATAATATTTTACTGTTATTTCTGACCCGTATTCAAATTCATGTTTACGTTCCCATGCTTTATAGGCGTCATACTTTGCTTTTTCTGCATCGTATTCAGCCTTTGCAGTCTCATAAGCTTCGTATGCTGTAAGCTTTTCTCTGTATTCCGTATACGCGTCCTGTGCTGCCATGTACTCTACCTGCTTGAAATAGCCTTCCCATTTCGGTTTTTCGTTTTCATGCATTTCTATTGCATTACTATACGCTTCATTATCAATATAGGTATCTTCTTTAGGCTCTCTTTTTTCCCAAGATTCAACATCTTTCACATAGTCTTCATAGTTGTGATAATTTTCCTTTTTAGGAACTTTAGCAGTCCACTCTGTCACCGCATTATTATATCCATCCTCGTCAAAGTAGTCTGACTGCTTTGGCATGTTTGCTTCCCATGTGCTATGGGCTTCGTTGTACGCTTCCATTGCTTTTTCGGCGGTTTCGTATTTGCCTTCCACAGGAACGGGAGCTGCTGCAAGCCATGCGTTGTAATCTGCTTCAAAGCTTGTGTACTTGATGTAGTTTTCCGGCTTTGGTGCAAGTTTTTGCCATGCCTCATAGTCTTCGTTGTACTTTTCTTCTGCTGTATCGGTACCTACAAGAATCGTGTAGTCTGCAAGTTTGGGTTCCTTTGCCTGCCATGCCTCGTAATCAGAAGCGTAAGCCGTTTTTGCAAGGTAAACGTCATAGTCAGGCCTTTCCTTTTCCCAGGCTTCCTTTTTGGCAAGGAACTCTCTTCCGTCTGCGTAGTCTGCAAGGTTTGGTTCTTTTGCATACCAAACCATATATACATTCCCGGAACCACCAACAGGTTCATCTGCAAGCCATTCCTTATACGCTTTAGCAAATGTCTTTTTAATCACAGGAGCAACTGGCTCGTTCTTATTAAAAGAATTCCCTACTTCTTTCTTTTCTACTTCTTTTTTAATGTTGGTTGTGGTTACAATAGGAGTTAACTGAGTATTGATTTGTGATGCTAAATTTAGCTCAATTACAATCTTGTCTGCTTCTGCACCTGTCACAATCTCTCCCGATTTATTTACCGCAACTGTATTGCCGGAAAAGTCTGTAACCCTGATTCCTGCATCCTGGGCTTTCTTAACCGTAGTGATGGTTCGTTTTTCATTTCCTATTACTGTACTGTTATAATAATGTGTGTAATAAGAAATAATATCGTTTCCAAAGGCAATTCTTAGGTCGTTATATGCAGAGGCATAAGCAACAACGGAAAAAGATTCGGATGGTTGTTTGTTTTCCCAGATTCCTATATTGATGAAATGATTAAACAAAGCATCTTTAAGCATCTTGTCCGTATCTTTTCTAGCAGATTTGCTATTATTTAATTTAATAAGTCTCTCAACCTCAGGGTACATCTCCATGTATTCTTCTGCATTGAAAAGATTTCTCAAAATCTCTATTTCTTTTGGAGAGAGACTCCTTCTTGGATTTATGCTATCCTTCGCTACTGAAGTAGTAAATAGCGGCGTCCTAGTAACAGGAGATAGTACTGGGACCTCGTTATTAATAGGCAATAATATATTATTACTTATTAAAGGAACCTTGATATTAACAGAATTCTCTAAAGCTATCTCTTTGGCCCTGGTAAAATTGATAGGATACTTTATTTCATCTGCACAAACCGGTATAACCGAATTAGCAATCGTCAGAGTTCCTATTAACATTGCCACAAGTTTTTTGTTTCGATTCATTATAAGTCACCTTTCCTTTTCTGGCTTTGCATTTCATCTATTCTTTTTCTTAACTACAATGAATGCAACAACACCGATTAGTATTACTACAATGTAAATTATTATTATCCACCAAGGGGTTCCTGCATCGTTTTTAGCATCTGTAACATTCTGCGTATCTTTATCTGCGTTTTCTGATACAGCTGTCTCTTCATCAGAATCAGTTTCTCTATTTACTACTTCGCCATCTGATACACCATCCATCGGTTCTTTGTCAATTACAATTGCATAATCAGAAGCATGGGTAAATGTAAGCTCTGCCGTGCCATCCGCTGCAATCTCATCGTAACAGATAAATTCCATCTCTCCGTTATTTTCGTTATAGTAGAACAGATTTGCAAAAAGACCTGCATTCTCTGCTTCCATGTTGATGGAAAGCACTGCAGTAAATCCAAATTCTCCATCATACG